>JABDKO010000154.1 GCA_013002165.1 Rhodothermales bacterium
GAATGAAGCCCGCCTGATTGTCCGCGGCGACAGCGTTCAACACTGGCTTAATGGATTCAAGCTTGTCGATTACGTACTGGGAGATGCAGACTGGCAACGGCGGGCGAGATCCAGCAAGTTCATCGACATGCAAGCTTATGGAAAGCTGGAGTCCGGAAATATTGTTCTGCAGGATCATGATGAGCCCGTTTGGTTCCGAAATATTCGGATTAGAAAGTTTGATTAGTTGCAGGTTGGCTGCGGACACAATGGCCTCGTGTTCCTTTCAGCTGGACGATGCATTGACTATTATTCAGGGCTAAAATTATCACGCGCTGGTATGGAAAATACAAGAATGCGGCTGGACAGAAGATCGGCGATCGGGCGGATCGGTCAGTTGATCGGAGGAGTCGTCAGTCTTCCACTGGCAAGTGCAGTTCTATCGGGTTGCAATCTGCAGTCCACAGCACCCTGGCAGCCACAGACTCTATTGCCCGAACAGAATCAGCTGGTGGTGGCCCTGACAGAGTTGATAATACCGGAGACGGACACACCCGGTGCTGCTGCTGCTAATGTGAATCGGTTTGTCGATTTAATACTCTCGGACTGGTACACTGAGGATGAGAAGGTGCTTTTTCTTGAAGGGCTGGCAGGAATAGATGCTGTCGCAGTGGAAGAGTATGGGGCAGTTTTTCTTGAGCTACCGCCGAGCCACCAGGTGGCGATTCTCCGGGATATGGAAAGCGAGATCAGTGAAGAGGATTCTGAGCCGCAGTTTTTTACGATGCTCAAAGAGCTAACACTCGTTGGCTACTATACCTCGGAAATCGGCGCTACTGAGGAGCTGCGATTCCTGGCAGTTCCAGGGAAGTATGATCCGTGCGTTCCGTTTGAAGAGATCGGCAGGACATGGGCATAGGTGGGGAGAAAGCGTGAACCTGAAAATCTCAAAACGATTTGATGCGATCGTAGTCGGTTCGGGCATTACCGGCGGCTGGGCAGCAAAAGAGTTGACAGAAAAAGGTTTGAACGTTCTCGTCATCGAGCGCGGACGAATGGTGGAGCACGGTAAAGACTACGTGACCGAGCACACGCCAGCCTGGGAGTTTGATTTTCGGGGGATGGGTGATCGGTCTCTCCACCGGAAAGAGTATGCAGTCCAAAGCACGTGCTATGCATTTGGCGAGGCCTCGAAGCATTTCTTCGTGAACGACGCAATGCACCCGTATGAAACGCCCGATGACAAACCATTTCGCTGGATCCGCGGTTACCACCTTGGGGGACGTTCGCTCACGTGGGGTCGGCAAGTATATAGATGGGGGCAGCAGGACTTTGCGGCTAATGAGCAGGACGGTATCGCTGTCGACTGGCCAATCAGATACGAAGATATTGAACCCTGGTACGACTATGTAGAACCATTTGTCGGTATCAGCGGGATGGCTGAGGGTCTGGCGCATGTTCCTGATGGGATATTTCAGGGCGCGATGCCACTCAACTGTGTCGAGCAAAAGGTCAAAGAGGGCCTGGCATCAAAGTACAATAACCGGCTCCTTACAATCGGAAGAGTTGCGGTAATTACAAAGGCGCTAAACGGGCGGGCACCGTGCCATTATTGCGGACCCTGCCATCGCGGATGTTCTACCGGGTCGTACTTCAGCAGCCTTTCAGCAACTCTGCCGGCTGCATTGAAGACAGGTCTGTTAACGATCAGAACGGATTCGATTGTCGAAAGCCTCTTATATGATCCGGGTGCGAACCGCGTCAGCGGTGTGCGGGTCATTGATGCCAACACAATGGAGGAAGAAGTACTGGAAGCCCGGGTCGTGTTTATGTGCGCATCAACTCTTGGGTCGACGCAGGTACTCTTAAACTCGACAAGCAGGGAGTTTCCTGATGGATTGGGTAATTCGAGTGGGGTCCTGGGTCACTATCTGATGGACCACCCGTTCCAGACCGGCGCCACCGGTGACATGGCAGGCTTTGACAACATGTACCATCACGGGAATCGTCCTACTGGTATTTATGTGCCTCGATTCCGAAATCTGGGGTCAGACAAAACGCCTGATTTCATTCGCGGATATGCTTACCAGGGTGGAGCGTACCGGGAAGGCTGGGGTCGCGGCATTACTGAAGAAGGATTCGGGGCTGATCTGAAAAATCGCCTTCGAAAGCCAGGTAAATGGTCGATAGATTTGCACGGTTTCGGGGAGTGCCTGCCCAGGTATGAAAACCATGCGCGGTTGCACCCGAACCGGAAGGATCGTTGGGGCATCCCCATCCTCGAAATAAACTGCTCCTGGTCCGACAATGAAACCAACATGCGTGCTGACATGGCAATTCAGGCTGCTGAAATGCTTGAAGCTTCGGGGTGTCACAACGTGAGAACCTGGACAAATTTCAATCCGCCGGGATACGGCATTCACGAAATGGGTACCGCAAGGATGGGCAGGGATCCGAAGACATCGTATCTCAATGCCTACAATCAATCGCACGACGTACCAAATCTTTTTGTCACGGATGGTTCGTGCATGACATCGTCAGCGTGTCAGAATCCATCCATTACCTATATGGCGCTGACTGCACGAGCATGTGATTTTGCGGTCGGGGAGATGCGAGATGGACGGATATAAGTGAGTATGAATCGACGCCAGTTTATATCAACGACTGCCGCCCTGGCGGGAGCAACAATTTCAACCACATGTAATCGTGCAATGGAAGCTGAGCGAGGAGTGAGACGTATCGACCGGCTGGGAATTCAGCTCTATACCGTGCGGGACCGGATGCACGACGATGTTCCGGGTACTCTCGGAGACATGGCGGCGATCGGGTATGACGAAGTTGAATTTGCGGGCTACTATGGTTATGCGGCCTCCGATATTCGGAGCATGCTCACCGCCGAAGGCTTGTCATCGCCTTCTGCACATATTGACCTGCTTGATCTCACAGATAGTCTTCCACAAGTCCTTGACGCCGCGACAGCAATCGGTCACGACTACATCATCCTCCCATGGCTGGCGGATAATGAGCGAATGACCCTGGACGATTATCGGCTGCTTGCGGACCAGTGCAACACTATCGGAGAACAGTGTCAACGGGCAGGGTTACAATTCGCATACCACCATCACGACTTCGAGCTAGCCATCGTCGACGGAGAACGCCCGCTTGATATACTTCTGGGATCTGTAGATGCTGCACTAATGAAACTCGAGATCGATTTCTTCTGGTGCGTTAAAGCGGGGATTGACCCACTTGATCTTATGCAACGGTATCAGGGTCGAGTCAAGTTGTGTCATGTCAAGGACATGGATAGCGAGGGCCAGATGGTCAACCCCGGTGAGGGTACAATCGACTTTGCGCTACTTTTTGCTGCGTCGAGCAAAGCGGGAATTGAACACTTCTTCGTTGAGCACGATGAGCCGGCAGATCCATTGTCAACCGCGGAAATTGGCTTCGACCATGTGACAGGATTGACCTACACGGAGCAATAATCGAGACGCGATTACATTGCCATTTTTAGTTTTCCTGACACCTCGTCAAGAAACTCGAGCGTGTACTCGTTGAACACGTCCGGGTGTTCGATCATCGGGGCATGACCACACTTGCCGATAAACTGCAGTCGCGCATTTGGAATACCCTCAAAAAATGCCTCGGCAACATCAGGAGGTGTGATCACATCCTCTTCTCCCCAGACCAGAAGAGTGGGGGCATGAATCGTTCCGAGATGCTCTGCAACGCCTTCGTTCTGGACTGATCTGGCCATCCGGATCAGTCGGATCGCACGACCTCTATCATTGATGATGCCATAGACGTCTTCTACAAGGTCATCTGTTGCATGCGCCGGATCAAAGAATGTCAGTGCTGCTCGCTGACGAATATAATCCCGGTCTCTTCGGCGGAACTTGGAAGTCCCCATCTCGACCTCGTAGATACCGGATGCACCGGACAGGACAAGGGCGCTCACTTTCTCGGGATGACGAACTGCATACAGCAACGCCACATGACCGCCAAGCGAGTTGCCCGCAAGAACCATTTCCGGAATACCCAGCGCTTCGGTAAACCCGTGAACGTAATCAACGAGTCCCGGCACTGTTGTCTGGCTGAGAGGCAGATCGTAAACTGGCAGGACCGGGACGATCACACGGTACTGTTTTTTGGCAAGATCCCGAATAGTAGCGTACCAGTTAGACTGGTCGCCCAACATGCCGTGAAGTAAGACCACCGGTGGAGCACTCGTTGCTGGCCCTTCATCTACGTATCGATAACCGTTATGCTCGGCTATTGAGAAATCTGACATTTAGCCACGAATCGACGAATGTGGACGGGGGTTCACTGAAACTAGGCAAAAACGAAAGATAAGGGCTTACGCTACGTAAAGCTAGAGTTACGAAACCGCCAGTATCCGAATACGGAACGCGTATCAGCGAAATGCGAATGATCTTCAAACGCAACGTGAAACCGCATTTACGCAGTGCCGTTGCAAACGAATGCCTGTGAGGCGTATCTTTCAGGTTCTGTCTTCCAGTCACAATATATAAAAGAGGTAGCGCTTATGCCTTGCGGACGCAAGCGTAAACGTCATAAGATCGCGACGCACAAACGAAAGAAGCGTCTTAGAAAAAATCGGCATAAGAAGAAGAATCGTTAGGCCTCAGGCCCCTGTTTCTGCGTTCTACGGGTAGTCAGTTGCT
The DNA here is from genome assembly GCA_013002165.1 of Rhodothermales bacterium. Lineage (GTDB taxonomy): Bacteria > Bacteroidota > Rhodothermia > Rhodothermales > JABDKH01 > JABDKO01. The sequence continues at coordinate 4,668 of JABDKO010000154.1, forward strand.
ATCCTGCCAGGTTTCTAAGAGTCAAAAAGCGTATCAAAACAAGCAAATGAAGCGTTATTCAGCCGGAAGTGTATTTCGGGCAGGCGTTTGGGGTTCTGTCCTGGGCGGGGCCGTTGGCTTTGCTCTCGGAATGCTTGTCGCTCCCGAAGACGGCAAAAAGATACGAAGAAGGTTAGCCTACCAGCTGGAGCACCTTTCGCAGCAGGTCGGTGGGTATATCGACCATATTACCCAACCCGCAGAGGAGAGTGCTGCTCGCCAGCGCGGCGATGCCCTGGTTGCAGATGCCCGCGAACGTGCTGATCAGATCAGACAGGACATCGATGCTCTACTTGGGGAGGTCAAGCACGGCCATCCCCCTAAAGCGCCTGCAAATAACTGAATCTCACTGAGGAGGCCCTCTGGTCTCCTTTCAGCGCCCTCCTATGGCCCGTTTTTCAATTCTGCTTGGATCATCAGACATCAAGAAAGATGGTGGTAATCCTTTCGCACCTGACATGTTCGATTACAGAACATCGAACACGTTCAACTACTACCACGAAGTGAATCCGGAGCGTCGAAAGTTGATTGACGCGATCCTGGCCGCTGTAGATGACGAGGACTTTAATCCGGGCGGTGCAGGAATAGATAGAGAAACAGCCGCAGCGGTGAACCGCGAACTGTACAACAGTCCACTTATGTCAGCACTCGACCGGTACAGCCCCGGTGTGATGTATGAGGCGATGAACTTCCAATCGTTACCGACCGGTGCCCAGCGACGACTGCTTGAAAATGGTATCATCTTTTCCGGCCTGTTCGGCTTGCTGCGACCCGACGATCTGATTCCCGAGTATCATGTTGCGCTGGATGCTTCCATACCGAAAGTTGGATCCGTAGCAGAGTACTGGCACGACCTTGTGTCAGCCATTCTGAACAAGCAGCTTCAAGATCATATCGTCTGGAATTTGCTTCCTGATGCTATCCCCGATGTATGGGATGATGAACATGTTTATTCCGAAATGATCACTGCTAATTTCTATGGCAGGCGGAAAGGCGGGAAACTTCCACCGGTAACCGAAGGACTTCAGGCATTGCGCGGCCAGCTGGTCGGATTCATCGTCAAAGAATCAGCTGAAGACGTCGACCTGCTCGAAGAGTGGACTCACCCGGCGGGATATAATTACAGCGCAAAAGATTCGGAATACAACGAAGAAACGAAAACCCGATCATTAGCTTTTGTCAAGCGCTGATAGCACCTCCGAACCAGTCGTAATTGGAATTGCCGGTGGCTCTGGCTCCGGCAAAACGACCGTGCTGAATCGAATCGTTGACGCCGTAGGTCCAAGGCGGATTACCGTGCTGGATCATGATTCCTACTATCACGATCTCGGCCACCTGTCACCAGAGGAGCGCAAGGGATTTAACGTAGACCATCCGAACGCGCTTGAGTCGGAGCTGCTGGTACATCACCTGGGCGAACTCATCTCCGGTAATGCGATCCACAAACCCGTATACGATTACAGCGAGCATATCAGGCTACCGGAGGTTCAACTAATTGAACCCCGACCGGTAATTATCATCGAAGGTATTCTCGTTCTGGCGGTACCGCAGCTGCGTCAAAAAATGGATATCAAGCTGTTCGTCGATACAGCCGACGATATTCGCCTCATACGGCGTATCAAGAGAGATCTGAGCGAACGTGGTAGAACGATTGAGAACATCATTGATCAATACGAACGAAGTGTGCGACCCATGCACATTGAATTCGTCGAACCGTCCAAGCACTTTGCGGACATTATCATTCCCCGGGGCGGACACAACCGGGTGGCTATCGAAATGGTACTCGCCCGCATCGCAGTAGCGATAAAGTAGGCTATTCCTGTACCCGTGCAATTTCGCTCTCGCTTGTTATTCCCCTGCGAACAAGATCCCTGCCGTGACTGGCGAGGCTCATTCGTCTAGCTGTTTTCTGATGCTTGCGCAGTTCTTCCTCGGTCACCTGGCCATTGATATGCGCCCTGACTACGTCGTCAATCGGGAGTATCTCAAAGATGGCAACACGGCCTTTATATCCAGATTGATTGCATGATGAGCAGCCTGCTCGCGGGTGCAGGCATTCGGTGCAGAGGCGTCGGACCAGTCGTTGTGCAACCACCAGCGAAAGAGCCGCTGAGATGAGATAAGAGTCAACCTGCATATCGGCCAACCGCGCAACTGCACCGACGGAATCTGTAGTATGCAGGGTCGAAAGTACGAGGTGACCCGTAAGTGCAGCACGGATGGCAATCTGCGCAGTTTCCGGGTCCCGTATCTCACCCACCATGATGATGTCTGGATCCTGGCGTAGAACAGATCGTAGCGCACTGGAAAATGTGAATCCAAGATCCGTTCGAATGCTGGATTGGCAGATTCCTGCTATCTCATATTCAACCGGATCTTCCAGCGTACTGATGTTTACGCCAGTCGAGTTCAATTCACTCAGCGCCGCATACAAAGTTGTCGTCTTCCCACTTCCAGTCGGCCCGGTAACGAGAATCATTCCTCGATGACTTTGCAGCTTATTTCTGAAGATCGACAGACCTGTGTTCGGAATACCAAGATCGCCGATAGTCCGTCTGGTGTTGCGATTGTCCAGGATTCGTATAACAACTTTCTCTCCATGGCGCGTCGGAAAGACGGACACTCTAAGGTCGACTGAATCACCGTCATGTCGGTACACGATCTGGCCGTCCTGCGGACGACGCTTCTCTGCAATATCAATCCTCGCGAGTACCTTGATCCGCGCAACCAGTGATGCGGCATACGATACATCGTGTTCGGCAAATACGCGCAGCTTTCCATCAACCCGGAATCGGAGTCGAAGCGTTGTCGCGAAAGGTTCGACGTGAATGTCACTGGCTGCAGATTCTATCGCGCTCCGGACAATCAGATCGAAGTCTGGCATCGACAACTGCAACGTCGATGGACGTTTGATGTCGCTGGACGAGTAACCCGGATCGACCCCGGATCCGTCAGAACCCTGGGGTTCTCCGGTTGCAAACTCAGCTTCCTGTCTTGTCAACCAGGGTTACGTTTTCATTACTGGATAGCAGTGCCCGGAAAGAACATCGGTCAAAGTTCCAGACGGGGTTTTACGATCGTTTTCGGACATAGCCCGGGTTTGCACGGCTTATCGTATCTGTAGCCAAACGATCGCACGGTCTTTATACGATGATGCATCTGAACCCTTGCCATTTTCTTGCGGAGGCTGTGAACCGCCACATCAACAGTATTGGTACCGGTATCAAACGGGCGCAGCCAAACATCGTCGAGCAGCTGCTCGCGCGACAGGCATGCCCCCTCATTAACGACAAAACAATCGAGCAGATTATACTCCAGCCGTGTTAGTTGAAGTTCAACAATCTCCTTGTCATCAAGAAAAACAAAACACCGTTTTGACCGGTGATCAATTATCAGTACACCAGAGTCGTACTCACGACAATCCAGACTTGTTTTAGACGTCTCCATGTTTGCAATATGCCACAGGTTCTGCTGCATAAGACAACAAGATGCATGTCGTATAACCTGCAAGGAAAGCTTGCCGCAAAAAGAAAAGCGACCATCACATTACGTGACGGTCGCTTTGAACCTTTTAACGATGTGTAATGCTATGGCATCAATACTGCATCGATGACATGTATTACGCCGTTTGATGCCTCGATGTCAGCCGAAATTACGTTGGCGTTGCCGACGCGCAGGCCAATCGGTGCATCTTGACCGTTAACCGTCGTAGCGGATGTCATTGTCAGAAGATCGCTTGACATTACCTTGCCAGCGACGACATGATATGTCAGAATCGAAACGAGCTGATCCTTGTTTTCCGGCTTCAGCAAGTTTGCGACCGTGCCCTCTGGCAGTTTTGCAAATGCTTCATCTGTCGGGGCAAATACCGTGAACGGTCCTTCGCTTTTCAGCGTGGCAACGAGGTCTGCAGCTGTTACTGCGGCTACAAGTGTTTCGAATGAGCCTGCATTTACGGCTACGTCGACGATGTCGTCGGCGGTCGATGTACTGCTGTACGGCTGGAATGAGAATGCGGCTGTTGCAACAACTACGAAGCAAACGAGCGCGCCTTTAATTAGTGTTTTCATTTTTTTGTCTAAATCTGATTGTGAGGTGCCAGGCACCAATTTCGTTTTTCTAATCAAGGATACGCGAGCTTGCCTCAGACCGATATGTAATATCGAGGAGTGGCGACTGGCTGCGGCAAGCGGATTATTCCGGCGTCAACCGGATATGTATCGGACAGGAGACCCGACTTCAGCGTTTATCAGATGCCGATCTGTGGGGCGCGAGCACGCGCTCAAGGCGATCCCAGTAGCGGCGGCTTAGTCTCAGCTCTTTACCGTTCTTGAGGTAGACGATGTAGTCGCCGTGAAAGTATGGACGCAACTCCTTTATACGGTTTACATTTACAATGGACGAGCGATGGATTCGGGCAAAGTCTACCGAACCGAGTTTGGATTCCATACGCGTCATTGTGTCCCGTATCAGGTGGGACTTTGGTCCCACGTGGAGGGATACATAGTCGCCTGCGGCCTCAACCCAGTCAATGTCCTCGACGCGAACAAAGAAAACCGAGTCACGCTCCTTGACCATTATCCGTTCGACCACGTCGTTGGATTCGGATTGTTCTTTCTGCTGCTCGGTCTGGAGTGACTGATACTCGAGAAGAGAAGCAAGTTCATTTCGAATCAGACCCAGTTTTTGGGATCTGATCTGCTCGACGGCGTGCTCAAGGGCCTGGTCAAATCGTTCATCGTCAAACGGTTTCAGGAGATAATCGACAGCGCGCGTGTCGAAAGCCTTCAGGGCGTATTCGTCATACGCGGTCGCAAAAATTATCTTTGGCATATTTTCGGGACCAACCGTCTTAACAACATCGAATCCTGTCATTCCGGGCATTTGAATGTCGAGAAATACGAGGTTCGGCTCGAGTTCTTTAATTGCTGAAATCGCTTCTTCGCCGGTTGCGGCTTCACCGACTATTTCAATGGAATCCCGACCGTCAAGTAGCAGGCGAATCGTGTCGCGGGCCAGCGGTTCGTCGTCGACGATTAATACACGGATAGTCATCATTTTTGTGCTATTGAGTTGATAACCGGGGTTGATCGGTAAGGGATTCGAATTGACGCTTGAAAACCACCTTCTGGTAGGTTGCCGAGCTCAAACGAGAAATCATTTCCGTACAGATTTTGTAAACGTTCACGGATATTTGAAAGGCCGACGCCCTGCCTTCGCGATGCCTTCTCCTCGTCAAGGCCGGGGCCGTTGTCCCGCACGCTCATGGAGAGCGAATCTTCATGGCGGCTGGCCTCGATTTCTATTCGGCCCGCCTCTGCGTTTGGCGCGATACCGTGGTGGACCGCATTTTCCACCAGTGGTTGGAGAATCATGTTCGGAACGAAAGACTCCAGAATACTTGGGCTGGCGATAAACCGGATATCCAAGCGCTCCTGGAACCGGATTTTCTCAATCCCCAGATATCGTTCCAGGAACTCAAGCTCCTGCTTGAGAGTGATTTCCTGGACGCCTTTGTTCTCGAGAGCGAGTCGAAGAAAATCGCCCAGCTTCACCAGCATCTTGACTGCAGTTCGATTGTCGTTTTTACGCACAAGAGCCGCAACGGAATTCAGCGTGTTGAACAAAAAGTGCGGATGCAGCTGCATCTTCAATGCACGCAAGTTTGCTTCAGCCAGCCGTACTTCCAGCTGGGATGCTTGCTGTTCTCTCGAGCGGTATTTCCTGTAGTAGTCGAAGGCGTAATAAACACCAATGACTGTCCAGTAGGAGAGGATGTTTGAGTGGATCCGTGTCATGAAATGGACACGATACAATCCGCCTGACATGGCATCGTGACCCGGCATTTCTGTTGCATGAAACAGGTATAGATTAGCCAGAGAATGAAGCAGCAGCATCACGATCATCGCCGGGATGTGAATGGCGACGAGCATGCTTTTCCAATTAGACGCATCGAGTCTGTACCTCTTCGCGAGGAACACGATGGCCGGCGTCAACAGAAGCCACAGGTACCAGTTCGGTAACGTGCTGACCAGAGCATATGACCAGTTGATAGGCTGAGCGGATACCGTCTGGTTGAGATAATAATAGCTCAGCGCGGCCAACCCGGGAAAAGTCCAGGCGGCCGCGATTAGCATCCACATTGATCGGCGTGTTACGCCAGAAACGACATCTATTGACTTGATATCGATTTCGCGAGTCAGGTCGCGCATAGTAGAATCGGTTTTATTTAATAGCGACGATCTGGAGAGACTGACATCTTTCTGGGTGACATTTCAGCCAGTGCTCTGTCGAGCCCTTCACGCATAATCCATGCTCGATCGCTACTATTGTGTGAGCGCTTGATTTTATGCAATGCGTCTGCAAGCGGCTTGCTCGCTTCAGGTGAAAGATTGTCGTCGAGCTGGAGGACCGCCATGGCAGCAAGTTCATAGATTGCTGCACATGCCTCGGGCTGACCATTATTGTAGAGAGGAACGCCCCTTGCAATCGCCTCGCGAATGATAGTCGCGGCACCGCTCTCCGTCATCTGTGGCGCGGACGGTACGAGGACGCGATCAATAACATGGATGACACCATTTGAAGCTTCGATGTCTGTTGCAATAACATTAGCATCTCCGATACTCAGGCCGATGGGAAGCTTGCTACCGTTCACGGTCTTCGCTTCGCCCAACTTCAGCAGTTGACCCGACATGATTTTGCCCGGGACGACATGGAAGGTCAGGATCTGGACAAGCTGGTCGCGATTTTCTGGCTTCAGCAGATTTTCAACTGTACCGTCGGGTAGAGCAGCGAAAGCTTCATCGGTCGGTGCAAACACAGTAAATGGGCCGTCTCCCTTCAGAGTCTCGACGAGGCCGGCTGCCTTTATAGCTGCTACCAGCGTTTGAAAGTTATCGTTGCTGCTCGCGATGTCAATAATGTCATCGTGCTGCGGACTGTTAGTTGTGATGTCGTCGGCGATAAGCGAACGCGTGCCGAACAGGGCCGCCACAAAAATCACGTACAACAGTGCGAGCATAGTGTGCCTGTTGACGATAGAAGTAGATTGAATTAAATGATGCATAACGAGTTACCGGATTTAATACATGGAGCAGCGAGTCCGCTCTTTCTGCAACAAGGGTACGACGGGGTTTACGGGTTTGACGGCAGTCTTCGTTCGGCGGAGAAAAGGAGCGATGACCGGCACGAATCGGCGATATGCGGTTGATTTCATCATAGTCGGGATCCTAGCTCGGGATTCCTTCGATGAGTTGCAGTGCGGCTGATTCGCCGCTAAGGAAAGCTCCCTCCACACGAGATCCGTTTGTCCAATCGCCGATTAATCCGATCGTACCTGTGCCGTCCCAGAGAACCCCGTGGTTAAGCGGATTTTCGGCAAGTGCATATCGCCAGCGATGAACGGCGCTATACATCGGAGTCAGCGCCGCTTGTCCGACAATCTTTTTGAACCCGGTTAGTAGAACGTCTTGAATGAGTGATTTTTCATCCTCCAGGTGGTGATCACTCCACTCGGCAGAAGCGTGGATCACCCAGGAGTCAACGTCTCCACGGCCCGGCTTGCTGCTGTTTCGTGCAAGCCACGAAATGCTACTATCATCGCCGACAAAGATGCCGTCATAGTTGACTTCGACGCGCTTATCGAATGCCACCATCAGCGCCCAGCACGGCTTCATGCGGACATTCGAAATCCTTCCAGCAAGGTCACTATTGTCTCCAACGAGCCTACTAGCTTGATCCGGTGGAAGCGAGGACAAAACAAACTGAAAGTCGCCGTGCTTTTGACCGGTATCGTCATGCAATCTCCAGGTACCTGACGAGGCTCTATTTATAGACGAGATTCGTGTGTTGAATGAGATGTCCAGTCCGTCGGACAGGTATCGAGTCAATGCACTCATGCGAGGTTGACCAACAAACCTTTTCGTAGCTCCTGTACTGTCTCGAAGTGAGCCGGACTCGAAAACACCGATACTGCCGTTCCATTCGGATACGATGCCATCATCGATCCAACCGGCGACCCTTGAAACGAATCGAGGATGCCTCGCCGTGAAATATTGTGCCCCGTGATCAAACGTCGACCCATCTGTGCGGCGAGTGGCCATCCGGCCGCCGGGCCCACGAGACTTTTCGAATAATCGAACGTGCGCCCCCGCAGCTCTGAGGCTGTTTGCGGCAGAAAGCCCCGACATCCCAGCACCGATTATTGCGACTGAAGGCCCGGACGGTGAGGTCTCCGTTGTACTGCCGGTGATATCGTCCTGGTATGCTGTCATGTGCATGAAGGCCTGAAATCAAGCGGTTGAGAACGACTTGTAACGAATAACGTCTATCTCAGACAACTTGAACGTTTTTTTTCGATTATTTTGACAATGCGTGAAACAATATAAGACTATTATACATATATTGATCGTAATTTGAATGAAGAAACTTAATCCATACCACAGAAAGCGATCATTTTTGCTTTATCAGTCGAGTTGAGACCAGTTATGCCGAACGTTAACGTAATCCGACGCATGCAATTCAATTCTGCCCACCGGCTTCACAATCCGGAAAAGTCAGATGAGTGGAATGCTGCGACATTTGGAAAATGCAATAGCCCAAACTGGCACGGACACAATTACGTTCTCGAAATCGGCGTGGTCGGAGAACCATCTGCTGAAACCGGATATGTGATTGACCTTGGAGAGCTCAAGAAAATCGCTAACGATCGCGTCATTGATAAATGCGATCACAAGAACTTGAACCTCGAGGTTGATTTCATGCGCGGTGTCATCCCTTCGACCGAGAACTTTGCTATTGCGATATGGAATGAGTTGGCCGACGCACTCCCATCTGGTACGCTTTCCCTGATTCGGCTCTACGAGACGGAGAACAACTGGGTTGAGTACCGGGGCGAATAGATAACAAGATTTCCAATCGAGAACGAATATGTACAATACAGACTATCCCGACCAGCCACTGACTATTAACGGAAATGGTCGACTCCACAAAGAAGTGAGGGAAGATCGCAAGCCGTTGCCATACCGCCAGGAAGATATATATGATGAGGGTGCAGTTAGCCTGATGTCGCGCCAGGTGGAAACGATCATACGCACCATAGGAGAAGATCCGGAGCGGGAGGGATTGCTGAACACACCCGAGCGTGTATCCAAAGCGTACCAGTTTCTGACGCAGGGCTATGACCAGGATCCCCGTGCGATTCTCAGTAAGGCGTTGTTTGCGGAAGACTATTCGGAGATGATCCTCGTCAAGGACATTGAAGTGTTCTCGCTATGCGAGCACCATATGCTGCCATTCTTCGGAAAAGCGCACATTGCATACATCCCGGACGGAAAAATAGTAGGCCTCAGCAAACTGCCCCGCGTGGTGGACGTGTTCGCAAGACGTCTGCAAGTTCAGGAGCGGCTCACGATGCAGATTCGAGATGCGATTCAGGACGTCCTACAACCTCATGGCGTAGCAGTAGTAATCGAGGCGACGCACATGTGTATGGTCATGCGAGGTGTTCAGAAACAGCATTCAAGCACAGTAACCAGCTCCGTCAGTGGTTCATTCCTGAATGCGACCACGAGAGAAGAGTTTATGCGGTTGATCTAATCGCAGTCACGATATCAATTGCTTAGCAGCAACACGTCCTCCGGGTATAGGCCCGGATGAGTGGGTGCGAGGGGCCGATGCGTTTGCGTATTGGCCCTTCGTAATTAGGGAATTATGCGTTGAAGCAACAGATAAACAATCGCCCTTTACGGTGACGATGTTGGCCTGGTTGGGTTATTCGTTAAAAACGAGGTCGCGGCCCATGAACCTCTCGAGTTCAATCAAATAGTAATAGTAGCTTCTAAGATCTTTGTAGAAGCGTTCCTGAACCGTGAGGTATGTTCGTTGAGTATCAAGTAGTTCCAGTAATTCTAACTCACCTATTCTGTACCCCTCCAGCGTGAGTCCGATGAGCTCCTCTGATCTACTTTTGATACTAGACACGTATCGGTCTATCGACAGTCTGCTCGCTTCATAGCCGTGCCACGCCGTCTCCAACTCTAGTTTCAGTGCGAGCTTGGTTTCGTCAGCTCGGATCTGTTGAGTCTGCACCTGTACCTTTGCCTGTCGGATGTTTGATCGGAAATTGGAGAACACCGGAACTTGTATTCCAAGCTGAAAGCCGTACTGATTGTATCCAGTTCCGTAGTCCTGCCGGTACATTTGGGTCGTGATGGTTGGTAAAATCGCGCTTCGAAATTGTGAAACGCCACGCCGGGCTGCCGCCACCGATAACTGTGTACTCTGCCATTCATATTGATCACCCAGTCGTGCCATAACTTCTGCCTGGTCAATATCTACCCGAACGTAGGTCAATGTGTCCGCGAAACTAAGATCGTACGTTTGCTGCTCCGCCTGAATTCCCACCAGGCTGAAAAGAGCATATCGTGCGACATCAAACTGTTTTCCTGCATCTTCCAGTCCTGTCTGGGCAGCGGCCAACTGAATTTCGGCCTTCATCTGCTCAAGCTCTGACGACTCGCCTACCTCAACACGGAGTTCAACGGCTTCGAGCAGCTGCTCGGCGAGCCTGACTTCCTGCTGACGCAGGTGGCGAATTTCCTGGAGATACAGAAGGTCGATGTACGCCTTCTTGACATTGCCAGTAAGCTGCACTGTCTTGCCCACCACTCCCATTTCGAGAGCATCCTTCTCTGTCTGGACCTTGCGCAGCCGGTGGTAGCTAAAGAGTGGAAAGTCAAGAGTCTGCGAGATGGACCACCGCTGTTCGGTGAATCGCGGATCTGCCGTTGAGGAAATCCCCTCCCGGAGGTAGCTCAACTCGGGCGGATAGATACCAAGTGCTGGCCAGTATTCGCTCTTCTTTAGAGATATCTGCAGGCGTGCCCCCTTGAGGGCAGGGTTGTTCTGCTTTGCCAGCGCGATAGCGTCATCAATATCCAATCGGTTCGCTTGTTGAGCCTCAGCGGAATCGAGAATCGACGTTGAAGTGCAGATAGTCAATAGTAAAATCAGGACGTGTTTTCTCATTGGCCTGCCTCGATTGCGTTTGCGACAGGATCTACAATTCGTGCGGAGCCGTCGCCGGTCAGCTCGATCGTCTCGTCCCAGTTGTCGTTCGAGCCTGGAATGTGTCGGTCTTTTTCAAGCCAATTGTAGACCGTAGGCAGGACCCGCAATGTCAAAATGGTAGCGGTGATGAGTCCCCCGATCACTACTGTCGCCAGAGGGCGCTGTACCTCGGATCCTGGGCCGGTGTTGAAAGCCATCGGGATGAAACCGAGACTTGCTACAAGAGCGGTCATGAGAACCGGACGTAGTCGATCTTCCGATCCCTGTAACGTAGCCTCACGTACGGAATGACCCTGCCGACGTAATTCGTTGAGATGGGAAACGAGAACAATGCCGTTCAGGACGGCCACCCCAAAGAGGGCTACGAAACCGATGCTCGCCGAGACCGACAAGTAGAGTCCACGGATCCACAGCAGGAAAATGCCGCCAGAGAGTGCAAATGGTAGAGCAAGGAAGATCATAAGAGCATAGCGGATTTCTCCGAACATCATGTACAGGAGACCCAGTATGATGAACAGTGCGAGAGGAACGACGAAATACAGATGGCGCATAGCCCGCTGCTGGTCCTCAAATGCTCCTCCATACACAATGAAGTTTCCAGCCGGGACATTCAGATCTGTGCTGATGGCTGACTGAAGGTTTGAAACGTACGATCCGATATCGATGGCCGTCAGATTGATGCCAACGATGACACGTCGCCAACCGTTTTCTCGTGCAATTTCTCTTGGTCCCTCTTCGGCGGAGATATCGGCGATGCGTTTTAGCGGGATATAGTCGCCGCCGGGAAGTTGAATCGGTACTTCCATCAGGCTGCTGAAGTCCGACCGCACGTTTTCCGGAAAGCGTACGACGATGTCGAACCTTCGCTGTCCCTCGTATACCTGACCTGTTGACTGCCCGCCAATGCCGGCTTCGATTACGCGTTGAGCCTCTCGAACATTAAGACCCATCGCTGCGATCGCCTGCCGGTCGATCTCGATGTTCACGTATGGCTGCCCGACGGTCTGCTCGACGAAGAAATTATCAGTTCCTTCGAGGTTCGGCAATATGTTAGCTATCTGTTCTGCGACGTTGTTCAGCACATCCAGATGTTCGCCAAATATTTTCACAGCGACGTCACTCTTGACACCGCTTGTAAGCTCATCGACACGCATGGCGATCGGCTGGGTAAAATTGTACGCTAATCCTGGTTCGTGCTGCAGGTAGGGTTCGATCATGTCCGCGATATCGTTCTTTGACATGCCCCTGCGCCACTCTTTCTCGGGTTTGAGAATCACCCACATGTCCGTCTGGTGCACGCCCATCCAGTCATTGGCCAGATCCGATCTGCCTGTCTTCGGCACGACGGTTTTAATTTCAGGGATGTCTTTTACCAGAATTCCGGCGAGCTCGTCAGCGTTTGCCATAGATTCCTGGAGCGTAACGCTGGGCATCCGAATCTGCTCAATCAGGATTGAGCCCTCGTCCAGCTCAGGTAGAAATTCAGTGCCCAGGAATGGAATCAACGCGAGTGACATGCCGAAGATGACCGCGGCGACGGCAAAAGTTCGCCATCTCCTGTCAATATTTTTTTCAAGGAATCGTCTGTATTGTGGTCTCATCCATTCCATGAGATAGTTGCGCCGGACACGCACTCCACGCCGAAAGATGAGGGCTGCCAGTGCAGGGACGTAGACCAACGCCAGAATCAGAGAGCCGAAGACGGCTGTCGCAACTGTGATGGCCATCGGGCGGAACAGAATTCCTTCCATGCCGCTGAACGTCGCAATGGGTACGTATACCATCAGGATGATTAGTACGCCAAAGAAAATAGGTCGGGCAACCTCGTGTGCAGCGTCGCGCATTACGGCGAGCTTGCTACGTTTGGTATCGTGCTCGAGACGGTGAACAATGTTTTCGATCATCACGACTGATCCATCGACAACCATTCCGAAGTCGATGGCGCCCAGACTCATGAGGTTCGCCGCCAGTCCAAACTCGCGCATACCGATAAAGGCGAATAGCATTGACAGCGGAATAACGGACGCGACGATTAGCGCTCCCCGGATTTCGCCGAGCAGCAACAACAGAACAGCTACTACGAAAAAGCCACCCTCAAGCAGGTTTGTGCTGATCGTATTGGTGGTTCGTTCGACGAGGTCGGACTGGTCGTAGAACTTTTCTATGTAGACACCTTCCGGGAGGCTGGCATTGACCTGATCAATTCTGGCTTCAATATCGCTGATGACTTTCCGACCGTTGCCACCGCGAAGCATCATCACTATACCCGTTACAATTTCTCCTTTCCCATCTTGCGTGACACCGCCCTGGCGTAGCTGGCGGCCCTCCGTGACCTCCGCGACATCCTTTACATAAACCGGCCTGTCACCAAGTTTCGTGACGATGACATTCTCGATGTCCGCGATTCCGCGAATCAGCCCGAAGCCTCTGATGATATATTGTTCGCGGTTGTGTTCCAGGTAGTTTCCGCCCGAGATGCTATTGTTTTCCTCTATGGCTGTGATGATTTCATTCAGTCCGATGCCAAACGTTCGAAGCTTTCCTGGCGGAACGTTTACATCGAATTGTCGGACGAAGCCACCGAAAGAATTGATTTCCGTGACACCCTTCACCGTCTTGAGCTGCGGGGCTACGAGCCAGTCCTGAATTTCACGCAGTTCTGTCAGGCTGCGGTTTTCTCCACGAACGACGTACTGATAAATCTCTCCGAGCGCTGTAGAAATAGGACCAAGTTGCGGGAGCGAAGCTCCCTCCGGAAGGTCACCAGCAACACTTTGTATTCGTTGACTGACCATCTGCCGTGCAAAGTAGATGTCCGTGTCTTCCTCGAACTCAATGGTTACGGCAGATAGTCCGAATTGTGAGATCGAACGCACCTCCTTGACTTCGGGAATCCCATTCATCGTTGTTTCGATCGGAAACGAGACCAGCCGTTCAACATCGTACGGTGAATATCGCCCGGCTTTCGTAATCACGAGAACCTGGACGGGAGTTACGTCAGGCAGCGAGTTTATGGGCAGTTGTGTCAGGGAGCGCACACCGGCCAGGGCCATCAGTACGACCAGGGACAGCGCGACAAACTTCTGTCGCAGGCTGAAATCAATAATCGTTTTCAACATGATGTTTGCCGTTGTGCGTACATAAACTTATTCAGCATAAAGTGCATACCTGCCAAGTGCCTTTAAACTGAAGACGTCGGTGACGGCGACCTCCTCCTCACTGGCTAGGCCTGAGGCCACTACGACCGTTTCTGCATCCATCCGGTCAATCACGATTTGTCTCTTTTCGTATGTCAGGCTATCCCGTCTGACAAAAACTGTTGGCTGTTGTCCTTCAAACTGAACAGCGGAGAGGGGAATAGAGATAACCGGCATGGCGTTGCTTGCCTGGATCTCAAGCCGGACGCTCTGTCCGGGCATGGGCCAGCGCTCGTTCGTCATGGCAAGAATGTTCACTGCAACCGATCTGTTGTCCTGGTCGACCGAAGGATTGACCGTTGCGATGGTCGAGACGAGTGCTCGCTCGGGGCTTGCTTTGACCGTGATTGTAACCGGATCACCTGGCTTTACGGTCGCGGCATCTTCAGGCGAAACAAATCCGCGGATAAGAACCTTATCAGAACCGACAATAGTCATCATTTCCTGGTATGCCGACACACTCTGCCCGATATCGATGCGATGCAAGTCGATGGTGCCAGCGATCGGCGCGTATATTTTCAGAAGCGGCCTTTCGCGCGACTCGGTATTCCAACCATCAAGCTCGGCATCGGTAATGCCCAGTGCTTTAAGTCTTGCATAGGATGCGCTGACACCCGCACGGGAACGATTCAGGTCAGCATTGGCCCGGTCGAGCCGACTGCGTGGTGCGATCTTTTTGTCGACCAGTGTCTGGAGCCGTTCGACCTGTATCTGCTGGTAAGCTTCTTCTGCTACAGCCTGAAGGTACTCGGCCGCAAGATTCGCGAATTCGAGACTCTCGATGGCAAGCAGGGTTCGATTTTTGTTTACGTGCTCGCCTTCATGGGCATAAATTTGGACGACCCGTCCGCCAATTGGAGCACTGACCTGAGCGAATCTGTCGGGGGCAGGAAACACCTGTCCCGGCAGGGATAGCGTGAAGACCGCGCGGCCTTTCGTCACGGTAACAGTTTGAATATCCAGGTCCTCAACCTGGGAGGGAGTGAGTCGGATGACTGGCGGTTCGGCTAATTCAGATGCGGGTGTAATTCGCTGCTCAGGTGCTGGCTGTTCTACAGTTTCATCAGAACAGGCACTGAGGGACGACAGGAGCAAGGCTGAGATACCAATCAGGAGGCTCGGCTTGAGGCAGTATTTACGCATAGTTTTTCCGTTTTGGAACCATGATCTCAGGCTCTGTGGCACTAGTTACACCGACCCGAGATGAGAGTTATGAGAGAACGATTAGAATGGCGCAGCTGGTTGATGAGAATCTTTCAGGCGCGTAGAACCTCCTCCCGTTCAAGACTTCTAATGGCATCGCGGCTACACTTATGACTGCCAGATGATGTAATTTCCAGGGTGAGTACGATGGTTCGAATACTACTGGTCGAGGACGAAAGAAAGGTCGCGGCTTTCGTGCGAACTGGTCTGGAAGAGGAGGGATTTCTTGTAGACTGGGCGCCCGACGGCACAGACGCACTCGAGCGAACGCTTCGAAATTCCTATGATTTGATTCTTCTGGATGTCCGTCTGCCAGACATCTCGGGTGTGGAGATCTGTCACCGGATGAGATTGCATGGCGTTGTCAGTCCCATAATGATGCTGACAGCTCTCGATGCCATAGAGGATCGCGTCTCAGGCCTCCGCGCCGGCGCCGACGACTATCTTCCCAAACCTTTCGCTTTCGATGAACTGATTGCACGTATCGATGCCCTCCTGCGAAGGTCACGATTGCACGATGAGGGGATCGCCTACAGCGACGGTCTTCTTACCCTCGACCCCGTGGCGCGGTCGAGTACGTTTGATGGCAATCCTGTTCCGTTGACACCAAAGGAGTTTGATTTGCTGGCGTATTTTCTAGCCCGACAGGGAAAGGCGTTGCGTCGCGAAGACATTCACCGGGACGTATGGGGTAATCGTTTTGACAGGGGTACTAATCTGATTGATGTTTACGTGGGCTACATCCGATCGAAACTGGCCGACGCCGGATGCACTTCTCAGATAGACGCCGTACGTAGTATCGGTTACCGATACGTTTCCCGCGCCGCAGATGAGTCGAACACAAATTCTGATTCCACTGACGTTTAAGATCGATTCATGACCTCATCTACTGATGAAATGACAACCAGTCAGCAGTACAATAAGGCGCCGTCATTCACTAATCGCCTGCTATATACGATAGGTGTTGTTATGGGCATTGCTCTCGTAGCCCTGTCCGTGTTAATCTGGATCAGCATTCGGGCAGTGATGATTTCAAACGCGTTCGGAGTGCTGGAAGTAGAAACGAACGAAATTGCAGTCGAAATTGCCACGGACCGATCTACACTTGATGTCAACGTGTACGACTGGGACGAGCCACATCACCGCTTTATCGGCCCGTTTGTCGATCCCTTTTTTGTTCAGGTTTTTGGAACCGACCGCCGACTGATCAGGGAGTCCGCAAACGTACTTCTTTTGTCGTCTGATTATCCGGATCGTCTGCTGGCAGACGACTCGTCTCAACGCGGCTGGCTGTCCGAGCTACGTACGATCGTCGTAAATGATTTAGACCTGTACTATGTTACGATGCCTCTGCGGAACGAAGACGGAACGCTGCTCGGATATCTCCAGGTGGCCCGGGAGAATCCAGGCATCTCGACCACGATGCGCCGGATCGGGCTGATCCTGACGGCAGGCACAGTTCTGGTTATGCTTGTGCTAGGACTATTGATATGGTGGCAAGCCGTGCGCGTATTAAGGCCCCTGGGACAAATCACCAGGGCGACAGAGACAATATTACCCCGGCAGCTGAACAACCGAATTCCGATACCCGCCGGTGCAGATCGCGAGACAGTCCAGCTCGCCCGTACCATGAACAGCCAACTTGAAATGCTTGAATCGTCGTTTGAAGAAATGTATCGGTTCACTGCCAACGCGGCGCACCAGTTACAGACACCGCTGACCATACTGCGCGGCCATGTCGATGTTGCTCTGCGGCGACCGAGAACAGCGGAGAAGTATCGCGAGACTCTTGTGTTTGTGGGTCAGGAAATAGATAGTCTGACGAAAACAGTCAGGTCATTGCTCGCGCTGGCGCGGCTTGACAGAGCGTCGGAACCACTTCCCGGAGAAATCATCGACCTTGGAGATCTCGTGACAAGAGAGGTTCAACGCATGCAAGAGGTCGTTGCCGAGAAGAAACTGAACCTGAATTTAGGTGTGACCGAGGATGTTCATGTTTCCGGGCAGCCGGAGCTGCTTCGTGAGGTTGTAAGCAACCTGCTGGACAATGCTATCAAGTACACACCCGCAGGTACATTAGACGTGCGCGTTTCAGTCGAAGAGGGTAAAGCTCAAATCGTCGTCAAGGACACTGGAATAGGCATGACGTCCATGGAGGTCTCTCGTGTGACCGATCGATTCTTTCGGGCACAATCAAACCTCGGCGAAACCGAAGGGAGTGGTCTTGGTCTCGCCCTGGTATCGCAGATAGTTGCCCGGCACGGTGGCGAGTTCAGAATTGATGCAACGAAAGGTGCAGGTACCAGTGTCTGCATCTGCCTGCCGCTCGCTGACCCGGATAGTGCCTGAATTGTTGTGTTTCCCCTACATAACAAGGAGCATTTTATTGACATCAATTACCGTGCTGGAACCGTACTTCTGATATATGGGGTACGTTGCTATCCCTTCAGTGAATCTTCAATCCTTGGACGGGAGGTACGCGATGACGAACAACACACATGTTGACGAAACTACCATTCTGCAGACAACTACTCAATTCAAGAAGATTCTCGTTGCAACGGATTTTTCACCGTGTTCGAATGGAGCCCTTGAATATGCGCTTGCTATCGCGAGAGTCAGTGGTGCCTCACTTCAATTGATGCATGTGATTGGATCGGTGGAGGGTGATGCGTGGAGCCCGCTCCGATACATACCTGAAACTCATGCGACAGGCGAGACACCTGATACGCTTGTACAGGAGTTCCTCGACAAAGAGATGAATCGTGTGGATACCACCGGTCTGACGACCGATACCGTCCGACTCCACGGGAATCCAGCCAGGATGCTGGTACGCTATGCCGTCGATGAAGGCATGGACCTTATCGTTCTTGGAACCTTCGGGCGCTCGGGACTCCAGCGTATGGTGATAGGGAGCACTGCTCTTAAAGTCATCCAGAATGCACCGTGTTCTGTCATCGCGGTCAATGCCGACTGGATCGCCTCGAAAGGTGATCTCAAGAATTTCAAGATCGACAGAATTCTTGTTCCTGTAGATCTGAGTGATTTTTCTCGAGGCTTGATTCGGGCAGCAGGTGATCTTGCCGAAGCGTATTCTGCAGATGTCGATGTCATTCATGTTGTCGAATCTCTGCCATACCTGAATGCACTCGCCGGAATAATGACTGCCGGCGACCTCGTACCAACACTCTCAAAACGTGCGGCAACTGATATCCGCGAAATCTGGAACGAGTACGGGACTGATTCGATCACTCCGAAGATGGTAGTCAAAGAAGGCCACTCGGCTGGATCGGTTGTTGACTACGCTCGCGAAACTGATGCCGATATGATAGTCATCTCGCCTCATGGTCGTTCCGGGGCGAGCCGATTTCTGCTGGGATCAACCACCGAACGAGTAGTCAGAACAGCTCATAATCCGGTTCTTGTCTACAGGCAGATTAAGCGAGACGGATAATCACTTTTTTGATAGATTAGGGTAGAAATTAGCAGTACACTATGTGTGCTGAGCCTAAACAAATGTGACTGTGGAGGGATTGATGACCGTTACACTACAGGGTACCAATCTGGACCTGACCGACGAGTTGAGAGCATTGGTCGACGACAAACTTGAGGACTGTTTCCGCCCGCTGCGTGAAATGAAGCAGGATCCCATTATCGTCGACATCGAACTCGAGAGGACGACACGACGGTATCACAATGAAAAGGACGATCAGCAGCTGTATCGAGCGGAGGCAAATGTTTCGATTCCGGGACGACTGATCAGAGTCGAGGAATCGGCACCCGAACTACCCCGGGCGATAGTCGAAATGAAACACACGCTCACCAGAGAAATTCGTACCTGGAGAGAAAAAGTCATCCATGACCGTCGTGCCGGCGCCCGGAGGGCTAAGGAGATTCTGACGGACCCGGAACTTCAGGCCGACGACGAAGCAGACGAGATCTGGGAAGAGGAGTAGACGTCTGAACAAATACCCTCAGCATGCGAAGTCCGATAAGTGATATATTGTTGTGTGTACCCACTTGATGATCGGTCACGTGGATCGGGCGTCACATCGAATATGCGTCGGTTTATGCGACAGTATATCCTACTCAACATTCGCACGCGCTGACAATGAATAGTTTCCTCGAAATCATAACCGAGATCTGGCATTTCTCTCTTTTCTCGGTACCCGATGGCGGCGCAGTTACGGTTGGCCAGCTTGTACTCGTGGTGGTCGTCCTTGTGGTCGGGTATCTCGTCAGCCGTCTAATCGAATACGTAATTGGACGCCGACTCGCCGACTCACGACTGCGTCCGGACGCCGTGCACACGCTGAAAAGAGTACTCTTCTATGCGTTGCTGGTGGGCGTCTTCATGATGGCTCTGTCACTACTCAACGTACCCCTGGGTGCATTTGCATTTATCAGCGGTGCCATTGCTATCGGGGTTGGATTCGGTGCTCAGAACATCATAAACAACTTCATCAGTGGCTGGATTTTGATGGCTGAGCGTCCAATTCGAGTCGGCGATTTTATTGAACTCGAAAGTGGGGAAGGTGTCGTTGAACAAATTGGCAATCGATCGACACGAATACGTCGGTCCGATGGAGTACATCTTCTCGTTCCCAATAGTTTACTTCTTGAGCGCACCGTAATAAACTGGACCCTTCTTGATCAAGAGATCCGTACGGTTATTCGGGTTGGCGTTGCATACGGATCGTCACCTCAACGTGTCGCAGAGATACTTCTCAAAGCGACAACGGACCAGCCTGAAGTCAAGAAGGAGCCACCGCCTACCGTCATCTTTGAAGATTTTGGTGACAACGCGCTGGTATTCGACTCCTATTTTTGGTGTGATGTCTCGGGTGAACGATCACTGCGAGTTATCAGAAGCGCGGTGCGTATGAGAATGAGTCGAATGCTCGAAGAGAATAACATTGTAGTCGCATTCCCCCAACGAGACGTTCACATGGATGTTCGTGGGCCGATCGAGGTCAGGTTACCCCGCAGCGATTAGGCCTTTCGTAACAATTCCTTCTTTTTGCGGCTGCATGTCTGATCGCCCGGGATTCCCATTTGGAGTTGGCAAACAAAAAACCGGTGCCCTCAATTGAAAGCACCGGTTTCCTGTACGTAGTGGAGATGCCGGGAATCGAACCCGGGTCCGAATGTCCGAACAAGCAGGCGTCTACATGTGTAGTCGACCTATTCGAGTGTCGCTGCAGAGGAAAGCCGGTCTACATGGCACCGCTGCAACCAAGACTGGAAAATTTTACAGACAAACCTCAGTCGGCAATTTGTCTGCTATTCTATCATCAGTCGATGCCGAGTCTGAGCGCCGATAGACAGGCACTCAGGTCGACAGATAGCAAGGCTTAACTAGTTACTAGGACTAATTAAGCGGCCATCGCGTATGAATAATCATTCGCATTTACGTGTTTCAAGGCAGGATTTACGAGCTCACCAAGACGCTCGACACGCGACCTGAAGCGCGATACACCCGTCGAAGCCAAAACATCCCCAATCTGTAAAAGAACATACCCTATGAACCAGTATCGTCCGGTGCTGGTTCCGGATCAAGAATCGTCCGTGTCTTCCTTGTCTCTTTCGACCACTGTTCCAATGGCAACCAGACCTTCCTGGTCGAGCTCACGCTGAAAATCTCTCATCACTGATCTGCCCAGCCTCTTCTTGAGATAGGGGACCTTGCTGCGACGACCCGTAAAGTAAACACGGTACGGGTTGATCAGGACTCGGACATAGTCGCCATCAACTTCTGTTACCTGCAATGATGCTTCGACACGATACAGGAGCCAATGCTTGAACGTTCGCGACTCTGTCGTAATCAGGGTCTGGTCAACACTACTGTCAATCTGCCAGTTTGCATCCGTGAGCGCGCGCTCGACGCGTTCACGAACGTCGTCTGTGTCTGCGTTGTGTTCAAAATCCCTGTACAACGGGGATAGTGACGGGGAACAGCCCGTCAGTACGAGAACTGCAAATACTGCTGCCACGGACACCCGGTATGTCGTCGAATTTACTGGTCGCATTCCTCAGACGAGGTTATTCCTGTTGCTGTTGAAACAGATATACCTATTCCAATATCAAAAAGAAAGCCAGGTAGGCGTGCTCACCCAAACACGCCCACCCGGCCAAAGCGGAGGCCTTCCGCGGTGCCAGTCAGCACCCGTCTCCGGGTTGGTAAGGAGGCTAATCCGGAGACATATCCAAACTATGCAAGAGGTGTGCCAAACGGCATTGAGGTGGCTAGTACCGCCAAATTGCTATCCGATTCGGATGTATGCCGTCTACTAATGAATGCAGGGGATGCCGGCGTTGTCATGTTTGGTGTCGGCATGCAGGTCCTTCGCTTGGCATTATCGCTACGTGCCGAGTTGCTTGCGGGACAAGGTAGATCCTTCGCTCTGGCTCAGGATGACACGTAGGGGGTGGGGTCAGGGTGACAAGTGGGGGGGCAGGGTGACAAGGTGCCCAATGTCACCTCGAGCGTCAGTCGAGAGGTCTAGAGACTCCTCGGCCAACGCCTGCCCTGAGCGGGATCCCTCGGCTAACGCCTGCCCTGAGTGAGATCCCTCGGCTAACGCCTGCCCTGAGTGAGATCCCTCGGCTAACGCCTGCCCTGAGCGGGATCCCTCGGCTAACGCTCGGGATGACAAGGTGCCGAAGGGCTCGGGATGACCAAGAATCTCAGGAAAGATGTATCTTCGTGTAGCCCAAACAATACTCACACCATGCATAAGCACTTTCCCATTCTCGTCGCGTTTTTGATCCTCCCGACAATGTGCTTCGGTCAGGACATGAACCCGCGAGGTGATTACTCAGAACACCTTTATCGAGTTACGCTTCTTCGCGCAGCCCCGGGAGGTCTGGCGACACTCGTTGATGAATCAAGATCATACAAACAGTCTATGGACGGCAACGTGGTGATCATGCGTCACAGTCAGGGTGATCACTGGGACCTCATGTTTCTTGAGCCTTTTGACAATAACATTCTGAATCGCCGTGACTGGCGGGTTTCGTTTCAAGATGATCTGATCGCGTCGTCTGACTGGAACTGGCAGCGCATCAAAGAAGCGGCAGCGTCGGCGGGACTCTTTCATATTGAGATGTTTCAGGCAGCGGCAGGCCTCGAGAATGCACTCCTGCGCGAACGTGAAATGGAGAACGAATATCTGGAGGCGACTGGCCGGAACGGGAACGCCATATTCGTAACACGATTCGGCAGTGACGTTGATAATTTCACCATCGGTTTTTATCCGGATATGGTTACATACGCTACGGACCCGGATCTACCGGATGAAGTCTATCATAAGGCGGCTACCGATGCCGGATTTGCATCGCGATCTGATATCGGTTTCTTCCTGCGCCAGTTTATTGTCGGGCACAACGACACACTGGCGTCGCAGGTTAGATAGGGAACTCGAAACTGGGAACTGGGGAACCAGGAACTAGGCAATCGCAATCCCCATATCTCTTATCTCTCATCTCCTTTCCCTTATTTCTTATC
Source organism: Rhodothermales bacterium (assembly GCA_013002165.1). Classification (GTDB taxonomy): domain Bacteria; phylum Bacteroidota; class Rhodothermia; order Rhodothermales; family JABDKH01; genus JABDKO01. The sequence continues at coordinate 27,681 of JABDKO010000154.1, forward strand.
TCTATTGTCTCGCCGCTCGAACTTTCGGTCAAGGGTGGCGGTGGATCAGCATTGATACGTATATTTGTGGTCCTGCAAAGGAAACGCGCCCGTAGCTCAGCTGGATAGAGCGTCTGACTACGGATCAGAAGGTCGGGTGTTCGAATCATCCCGGGCGCGCAAAAAAGACTGATGCCTTCTGGCATCGGTCTTTTTTTGTTGGCTTGTCGCTATGAGAAGAGTGTCAGCGTGTACTATGGCGTACTATCGCGGCGTAGCCTCGCTGGACGCCATGTTTCACTGCTTGTCCGCCTCTTCGAGTCTCGTTCGAAGACTCAATGGCCGCATGTCCGTCCACACCTCTTCGATGTAGTCCTGACACTCCTGCTTGGTGCCTTCAAAGCCGACAGTCTTCCAGTAGTCTGGAATTTCGCGATCGGTCAACCAGATCGAGTATATTTCTTCGTGGTCGATGACAACGGTGTACTCGGTTTTTTCTGGATCCAGCTTTTCCGCCGTCATAATTTTCCGGAGGCTGAGAGGGCGCATATCTG
>JABDKO010000159.1 GCA_013002165.1 Rhodothermales bacterium
AAACCACACGGGATACGCGTTGCTATCGGATAACACGCGTTCAAATGCAAGTGCTGGGCCGAACTGTTTCAATAATTACTGAGCAAAAGTGGCTGAAATGCAGTTTTGATAACTTGCGCAAATCTCGCTCAGTGCCGAACTCAGGCTGCCGGTTTTATGGCGTCACCCGATTCTCCCAAATCCACTACTTGTACGCAGTTACGACCAGATTCTTTGGCCTGATAAAGCATGCGATCTGCAGCTTCGACCAAGGTCATTGAATTGTCATGATAGTTTGGAATGATGGTTGCAGCACCCACACTGATTGTGAGCACGTCGCCAGTAGTTGCCTGCGCATGCGGTATTTGCGCATTCTGCACTGCCAAGCGCAAACGCTCAGCCATCATGGGTACAAATTCGAAAGGGGTGTCTGCCAGCAATGCGGCAAATTCTTCTCCGCCATAGCGAAACAAGTAATCACCTGCCCGGTGCAATACGGAAGTGAGGCTTGAACTCACCCGCTGCAAGCACACATCCCCGGCAATATGGCCATACGTATCGTTATACGCTTTAAATGAATCAACATCGATTATGACTACGGTCAGTGGACTGTGACCTCTCGCAGCCCTGCACCACTCACGATTCAGCAATTCATCAAATCCCCGTCGATTGATCAATGAGGTCAGTGAATCCTGTCGTACCAGGAGTTCCAGATAGTCTCTTTGGATTTTTAAGGAAATATGCGTGTGCACTCGGGCACGTAAAATTGCAGGATTAATGGGTTTAACAATATAGTCAACCGCACCCGCCTCCAGGCCCGTTACCTCATCATTGGGAGATGCGAACGCGGTTAGGAAGATTACCGGGATATCCGTGGTTTCCGGCTCATGCTTCAGCATTCGGCAGACCTTGTAACCGTTAATATCAGGCATGCCAATATCTAGCAGAATCAGGTCTAAACGCTGTGATCGTGCTATCTGCATCCCCTGAGCTGCATTACTTGCATACAGTAGATCGTGTCGGCCTTCGAGAAACAATTCCAGGGAATCGAAAACGACTTGCTCGTCGTCAACGACAAGAATTGTACCTCGGTCTTTCATTCTGATGGAAGTGGTCATGAAACGATCTCAACTAGACTGTTTGATACTTCGGCGGTTGCCACTGCTTCAGTAACATTTCAAAGTCTTCCGGGGGTAGCGCTTTACTGAATAGAAACCCCTGATACTGATCGCATTCATGCTCACGTAAAAACTCAAGCTGCTGCTCAGTTTCAACGCCTTCTGCAACTACCATGAAATCCAGGCTTCTGGCCATGGCAATAATTGCACTGACAATAGGCGCTTCAGCATTTGCCGAATTTATTTGACTGATGAAGGCCTGACCGACCTTGAGCTCATCCAATGGAAACTGTTCCAGGTAGCTAAGTGATGAATAACCTGTGTCAAAATCATCCACTGACAGTCTCAAGCCTAAATCTTTGAGCGCGTGTAACACATCAATATTATTCTTGGCATTTTCAACTACTACGCTCTCAGCAATCTCTAGCGTCAAATTGCGCGGATTCAAGGTCGATTCTGTTAGGGCATTGCGCACATTTCGCACAAAGTCGCTATTCATGAGTTGATAGGCAAACACGTTGACTCCCAACTGCAAATCTTTAAAACCAGCCTTCCGCCAGGCAACGTTCTGTGCGCAGGCTCTTTTCAGTACCCAATTTCCCAGTTCCCCAGCCAGTTCGATGTCTTCCACCATCAGTAAAAACTCTGAAGGTGGTAGGGTTCCTCTTTCCGGATGTCTCCAGCGCACCAGAGTTTCCGCACCAACGATGTATCCAGTGCGAACATCAACCTTTGGCTGATAGGCAAGAAAAAATTCTTCCCGCTTTATGGCAGCCCGAAGCTCACCTTCCAGCTCAAGCTTCTGAGGTGACTTCCTGTCAAGGTCGGGTGTATACACACATAATTTATTTCTTCCGGCTATTCTCGCCTGTGACATCGCTGTCGTTGCAAATGATAATGGTGATTTAGTCGTCGTAGAGCGGATTGGGAAAACCGCAATCCCAATGCTCACAGTAATCAGTACTTCCTTGCCCCTGATGAAAAATGAATCGGTAAGCGCGCGCAACAGCTCTCGGGCGATACATTCTGCACCCTCAGCGCCTGCTTCAGTAACTAACCATAAACCGAACTCGTCTGTACCCACTCGTGCAAGACAAGCTGGAAAGGGAGGCGCACCCGACGGGTTGTGATGCGAGTAGGCATTTGCGGTTTGTTTTAGACGATCAGAAATAGCAATCAATAGCTCATCGCCTGAGATCTGTCCCAGCCCTTCATTGACTTCACTGACGCTACCGACGCCTATGACGAATGCCGCACTTTTAATGTTTTGGTGCGCGAGAACAGGTAGCATCCATCCCACGCGATCAAGAAAACATCGACGATTGGCAAGTCCGGTCAGGTTGTCTACGTAGTCCAGTTGACATAAATATTTGCTGGCCAATAGTGTATTGCGAATGCGCAGAAACAATTCATTGCAGTCCACCGGTTTTGACAAGACGTCACTTGCTCCTAGACATAGAGCCTTTGCACTCTGTTCGGGTTTCCCAGCAACTGTCAATACCACTATCGGAACTTTATTCAGGGGATCCTGAAGTCGCAATTCAAGGAGCAGATTGAAACAAGTGTCACTGTCCTCATCAATATCCAGAATGATGCAGTCTGGCGTATTATCAAAAGAGGCATTATTTCTTTTCTCTGATTCAGACACCGCAACAACGTTATACCCACTAGACTCGAGCAGCTTTTGAAGCCCAACTCGACTGGTATCACTATTGCTCACCAGGACGATACTCATTGCTTTACACTCACATCGCTAACACAGCAGGCATGAAATCCCTGTGCGCTGTTTGTTTTATTTTGAATCTGTGTTAGTTGGTTTGCCATGATCCCTGGAATGCAATTTTGTTCCTTTTTATATGTGTGTCGATAAACGATATGAGGACAGGTGTGATGACTGACGACAGAATCCGATTGAGTTTTCGTATCGCAAGATAAAGCTTTTGTGACTTGGCTCACAGTTAAGCAGATCCAGCACTTCCAATCTGTTGTCGGCACATATTGATGAATCTTGATCGACCGCGAGGACGGATATTCAGAAGTAACGCTGTCGGCTGCAGGGTGGCCGAATCCCGAGGGGCACAAGTCAGCGTCGCCGATTCCAGTTGATCAAGCGGCTGGGAGCCTCAAAGCGATCTCCTTCGGGTGTGTAAATCCCTTCACGGCGGCATTGGCGCCGGACAACGTGGTTGCGAAGCGCGTCTCTCAAGGCCTTGCGGTCGAGCGCATCGCACCCGACTGAATCGGCCTCAGTGCAGCAGCTTTCGACCCATACCACAGGCGCCATATCTGGGACTTGGCGTTCCGGATAGAAGCCTCAATCCTTACACACAAATCCACAAGCTGCTCGGCATGGCAACTGATGCAACGCGCACGACGTGAGGTACACAGACGGAACAGATTCTCTTACAAGTGGTCTGTCCATTTCCATGACAAATCGCCAGAAATACGCCAGGCGATTAACGCCAGGCGCGGGCGGCGAAAAGCCGAGATTGCAGGTGGCGCAGATTTGCATACCTCTGAGAACTGACTACTGGGGCGTGCACTGGCTATACCTAAGTTCATTGGCAGATCCCCTGATTATCTGTTTACATGAGATAGGTATTCGTTGCTCAAGACCTGAAACTCGTCTGGAGGCTGCCATGATTGATTCAATTGTTCGTCACCTGCGCCGAATCTACCTACCGGTGATGCTCTGTCTGTTTTATATGGCAACAGTGACCGGGTGTAATAGCAGCAGCAATCCGCCCGCGCCCGTGGCTTCGGACGATCCGATGGATCCGCCAGATGGGGTAAATGACAACTGTCCGGGTGTTGACAATCCTTCACAGCTCGATACTGACGCTGATGGACTCGGTGACGCTTGCGACGATGATGATGATGGCGACGGATTCGCTGATGCCAATGATGCAGCTCCATTAGACAACACGATACCGGGTGATTTCTCGACGCCGGAAGCCATTCTATCCGATCCATTATTGCAGCGCGCATTGAGTGAGGCATCCGACGCTGGTGTCGACATACTCACCGAACAAGGTCTGTCGCCACCAGACATCTCCGGATATTATGATCTGGAAGACTCGGCAGGTGTTTTTATCGCGACCAGCAGTGGCACAGACATCGGACGTCGCCTGGTCGGAATCGAACAGCGCATAGATCAGACTCCAGATAACGAGATCAGTGTGGCGAGCGTGAGTCATACGCTGGGCCGACCCGTGTTTTTTGCTATTGTCAGTGGATCTGTCATCCGCGGAGAGGACAATCGGATTACCGTCTATTCGCGCGGCAAGTCGACCTGCACCGAAGCCGCATCCGATTTCACTTTGTTTGCAGTAGGAATTGCATCCTCGGAGTTTGACGTCACAACTGGCAACTTACTGAATACACGACGTATTTCGGTAACGGTAGATACAGCAGGAGAGTTAACTTCCGCGTGCGCCAACAGGTCTGCAGGATCAACGGAACAGGTCGGGGCATGGGCGGTTGCCGAGAATACTATTAGTCGCAGCGTAGACGCTTCATCGCTTGTTTTCATGTGTGTTGATGAGGACGCAGCTTATGCGCCGACCGAGACATGGACTGATAGCGATGGACAAAACTGTTCTTGCACGGAGGGCTACGAAATAAGTTGTCTCTGATGCTGCGAAAGATGTTTGAACTACGGCTGGTAGCGGCTGACAGATACGCGGCCAATGAGTAAGCGATACGACGAAAAGCTGTGTATCGGCTGGATTGCCGACCTGCTGCCAGATTGATACTTCGTCTCGATCGATGGCAGCGCCTCCAGGTTTACCTCGAACTGAAGCGCGAATATGTAGGTCTAACCATGATCGACCCTTTCCACCCAAAGACAGGACAGCGCACGTGTCAAGTCATGCTGCTTGAACTATCAGACCCGCCAAGAGTGCAGTGGCACATCCAGTGAAATTATCCTGACGTTTAGGGTTCAGCAATGCTCTGGTCTGATCAAGGAGCAGCAAGGCGAAGAGACTCATCCGGGACACGCATCTGACCTGTGTTTCCAGAATACCTGGACTTGATATGACCTGAACCCAGTTTGCACCTACTGCATCGAGGCAGTGGGTTCGGGCACGACCTCGATGATCCGATTGGTGCTGCTTTGATGAATCAGAAGATTGCCGTCGCGGGTTGATCGCATATGCCGGACAATGCCGGCATGAATTTCGCCCGACGGAATGGCCCAACTTTGAAATTTCTCCGTCGCTGGGTCGAAGCGAACCAGTGCGTCCGGGCGCATACCGGACTCGTTGTACCAGACGATCCCGTCGACGACCGCCAAAGCGTAAGGGTGTGACTTCGGTCCGCTCGGCGAGGGCCATTCCTCTATCTCGCCGGTTTTCGGATCCAACCGACCGAGTCGACCTTGAGAGGAGTTGACGTACCAGATCATGCCGTCTCCGGCGATGTCAAGGCGCCGGACTGTGGTCTCGGCAATCGGTAGTTTGATTTCGCTGAGTGCCATCGTCTCCGGGTCGACTTTGACCAGGCAGTTGCTGCCGTTGCAAGCAACCCAGGGAGTGCCCTCGGCGTCTACCTTGATGCCATAGGGCCTTGATCTCGGCGTCTTCATGGTGACGAGTCTGATGTCGCCTCTATTAGGGTGGAGCCGACCTACCATGTTGCTGTGCTGGAGAGTAAACCACAGTGTCCCGCTATTATCGAATATTGCAGTATGCGGATCTTTGGCCGCAGGGTCCGGCATCGGGTAAACAGTGATCTCCTCAGTGACTACGTCAAGTTTGCCCACCGAGCCGTTCTTGTTTCCCGTGAACCAGACATTGCCGGCATGATCCAGAGTCACGGAATGCGGCATGGAGTTGTTCGGTAAAGTATATTCCTTCATTTTACCGGTCGCGGGATTGATTCGACCTATCAGATTGCCCCATTGACCGGCCCACCAGATCGAACCGTCCGCCGCCTCGATCGGATCACGCGATCGTTGGCCCAGTGTCGGAACCTGCCATTCCCTGAAGGTGATGTCAACATCGCCGGGTATCAGGGTCGGTGCCCGCTTGTCATTTGGAGGCAAATGCTCAGCCAGGTAGTGCACGATCTCATGCTGTTGCTGCGGATTCGCGGAGAGGTCGATCATTGTGCTGGTGAGTTCCTTCCAACCTTCGACGGTGTATCCGGAACTTCGCGTGATCTGACTGATCTGGTGGCACGCAGTGCAGACGCCCGTCACCATTTCTCTGCCGGTGCCTTCGGACAAGCCGGAAGACGAACTTTGAGCCTGGGCAGAGAAAGTGACCAGACCCCACAGAAACGCGCCTGATAACGTGCAAGTCGACGATCTGGCCATACTATTTCTCCCATCTGCAAAGAGAGACCGCCATCGTCATCCGTACATTACCGACGAACGAAGATTGCCTGTAAGCGCACGAGGCTTGTTAGCCCTCATTTTAATGCGGTTAGTTCGCTGATGACAACCTGAGCGATGGCTTCAAATCCAGCGCAGAGAGAATGTTACACAAACGATTGTTCCGTTCGCTTCATCCAGTCGACACAAGGTCGATTATTTGTCGAAGGAAATTCACTAATACGTAATAAATGATGATGACGACGCACAGAATAATTGAGGTGTATAAACTACTGAGTGTCGCCGTCCGGCACCAGCACTAGATTTTCGTCGTCTTCCCTGTAAACGGGTTGACGTACAGCTCATCATGCGATTCGACGCCTTCCTCGATCACACAATCACTCTTCGGACGGGCAACGCACAGCAGAATATAGCCCGCCTGAGACTGCCGTCGGTTCAGGGCAGATGCTCCCGGCTGACGAACCTTACCTGTGATGAGCTTAGCCGCACAGGTTATGCAGCCCCCGTAATCACAACCAATCGGTAGCTGAACACCTGCTTTCAATGCAGCTTGATAGATCGGTTCGTCCGCGCCGAC
>JABDKO010000184.1 GCA_013002165.1 Rhodothermales bacterium
GGCACAGATAGTGCATGTGTCAGAATCACGTTCAAGTAGTGATCTATGAGCCTCGTAATCAAGAAAATAAGTCCAGACGTCTCAGATCGACACGATCCCGTGTCAGATAGAGAAAGTCAGAGACCCGATGGCGTCCATCAGTATGCAAATGGTGCGACATCGACGACTTCACTAAAGATATATGGACATCGGTTCCAGAACGGACTCGTTTTGGCCATCGGTGATATTTTCGCTCTGGGCCTGGCGGTTGTGCTGGCATCGGGTCTTCGCTACTTGATTCTTGGTGAGGCATTCGATTTTCAGTGGGGAGCCTTTGTAGTAGCAGCATGGCTGATCGGCGCGACTCTGGCAAATCTGCTACCCGGATGGGGGCTCGGAGCAGTCGAAGAACTGAAACGAATTGTTACACTGCTTGCTACCGTTTTTGGACTACTCGCTGTCATCCTGTTCTTCAGCAAAGTAGCTGAGGATGTTAGTCGATTGACTTTCGGTCTGACGTTTGCGTTTGCAACGATTCTTGTGCCACTGATGCGAGTACGTTTGAAAAGATCACTTATCGCACTCAGTTCGTGGGGAGTACCATCCGTCATTTACGGAGCAGGCGAGGCAGGAAGATACGTGGCAAAAACGCTCCTTCAGGAACAGGGTCTGGGGTATATGCCAGTAGGCATTTTTGACGACAATCCGAACCTGAAAGACGAGTTGATTCTCGGAATTCCAGTTCTTGGTTCAACCGAACATGTATCTGCGCATGCACCTGTTGCAATCCTCGCGATTCCCAGTCTGACACCCCGGAAGCTGACGCAACTTGTTGACGGTCCACTTTCTCATTATTCCAAAGTATTAATCATCCCAAATCTTCAGGAAGTGCCTTCACTCTGGGTGAGGGCAAGAGATCTGGGTGGCATACTCGGACTTGAGATCACCAGTAACCTGTACAGTCCTCTTTTCAAATTCATGAAAAGAGCTTTCGATCTCGGTCTCACCCTCGCGACTATTATCTTCTGGGTTCCGATAACCGTGCTCCTGGCTGCACTCGTCTGGCTCAGTGATCGAAAGAATCCATTCTACGCACAGGTCCGGGTGGGTCGTGACGGCAGCGAATTCAAGGCGTGGAAACTGCGAAGTATGGTCGTCAATGCAGAAGAGGTTCTACAACAGAGTTTGAAAAGCGACGAGGCGCTACGTCTCGAGTGGGAATTGTACCATAAACTTCGAAGCGACCCGCGTATCACTCCGATTGGTCACGTGCTGCGCAGGCTGTCACTCGACGAGCTTCCTCAACTTCTGAATGTCCTGGCGGGAGACATGTCACTCGTCGGGCCGCGGCCGCTGCCAGAGTATCATCACGATCAATTGAACGATCATATTGCGCACATTAGACAACGCGTCCGACCCGGACTAACCGGAATGTGGCAGGTCTCCGGCCGAAGTGACACCGGAGATGATGGTCTGGAACGCTACGACGCCTACTACGTCCGCAACTGGTCGCTGTGGCTGGACCTTGTAATCCTGGTCAGAACAGTACGAGCAGTCTTCAAAGGAACAGGAGCATACTAGTATCGAATAAAACGTAATAGAAACTTTCAAACAGCTGGCAACCTTGCAGACTCCTGCGCATCAAGAGCAACGAACTTCACCTCGGGTAACCATTGGTTTACCGGTCTACAACGGAGAAGCATTTGTCGGACGAGCGATTGACTCGATCCTTGGCCAATCCTTTGGTGAACTCGAGCTGATAATCACGGACAACTGTTCGACGGACGCCACTGAATCGATCTGCCGCTCATATGAGTCAACCGATCCGCGTGTTCGATACATCCGTAATTCCGAGAACATTGGAGTAATCGCAAATTTCAACAAGGTTTTTGAAATTGCGACGGGTGAATACTTCAAGTGGGCGGCGAGTGATGATATATGTCATCCAGAGATGATTCAACATCTCGTTGGCGCACTGGACGACAATCCGACTGCTGTCATGGCAGTTCCTCAAGCCAGGATATTCGAGAATCATCCTGAGAATGTCTACGCTGGCGTGGAAGAGGGGAAGTCAGCCATAGTCAACCAAAACAGTGTAGTTGATTATGACATGCGGCTGTTTTCAGTCAATCCTATGGATAGATTTCGAGCGGTGCTCCAGACAGATCATCCAGGTACTGTGATATACAGTCTCATCCGGTCGAGCGCTCTTCGGGAGACGGGTCTTCACCAGGTAGAAGGCTCAGATCGTTTACTGTTGTCAGAGTTAGCCCTGAAGGGTGAATATGTGCTTGTTGACCGCCAACTTTTTTTCCGCCGCATTCACGACATGAATATTGACCGGTCTCGGCGGGAGTATGTTGCTATGGTCCATGGCGAGGATCACCCCGGGTTGTTAACGCCGCCGTGGAGGTGGCCCTTCAACTACATCAGGACAATCCTGAAGTCGAGGCTGTCAGTACCAACAAAATTGCAGGCGTCGGCAATGGTCGTTGCCCACTCCTTCCGACCACGATTCATCAGGAAGTTTCTCGTACCAGGACCAGAGAATTACTGGGGAATAACAAGAGACAAATTACGTCTCGTCTACATTTTATAATCAAATCTGTTTTGCGGTGATGAAGGTTCTTGTGACAGGACATCTGGGATATATCGGGACTGTAATGGTACCCGAGTTGATTGAGCGCGGCCATGATGTTGTCGGGTTGGACAGTGATCTTTTTCGTGAGTGCTCATTTGATGACACATCGATTGTCCGAGTCCCGGAATTAATAAAAGATGTTCGTGATGTCAGCATCTCTGACATGCGCGGATTTGATGCAGTTATACATCTGGCTAATCTGTCAAACGATCCGCTTGGCAATCTGAATCCGAATCTGACCTACGAAATTAATCATCTCGGCAGCGTGCAGCTTGCATCGTTTGCACGAAAGGCGGGTGTAGAGCGTTTTCTGTTTTCCAGTTCGTGCAGTCTCTACGGTGCTGCAGGCCTCGACGCCGTGACTGAAAGTGCCGAGTTTAATCCGGTAACTCCATACGGGAAAGCGAAGGTTCTCGCTGAGCGCGATATTGCTCTTCTGGCTTCAGACGAATTTAGCCCCATCTTTCTTCGCAACGCGACCGCTTATGGAGTTTCGCCACGGTTTCGCTTCGACCTTGTCGTCAATAATCTCACAGCGTGGGCTCTTGCGACGGGCAAAATAATGATCAAGAGCGATGGAAGTCCCTGGCGACCTCTGGTACACATCCGAGATATAACATCTGCGTTTATAGCAGCCCTCGAAGCACCGAAAGCCACCATTCACAACGAGGCGTTCAACGTCGGATCAACCGGCGAGAACTACCAGATTCGAGACATCGCACGGATTGTGGGTGAAACCGTACCAAATTGCGAAGTAGCGTTTGCTGAGGGTGCTTCACCGGACAAGCGATCATACCAGGTTTCATTTGACAAGATTGAATCGACCTTGCCGGGGTTCAGTCCTGAATGGACAGCCCGGAGGGGTGTCGAAGAAGTGTACGAGGCCCTTCGCGATCGCTCCATTTCTGTCGATGAGTTTGAAGGTCCACGGTACCGTCGAATTAAAAGCATCCAGAACCTGCTGGCCGAAGGAAAAATTACGTCAGAGCTACGGCGTACCGATATAGTAGAAGCGGAACTATAACCTGGTATCTGATGGAAAAGACAGCAGTGGACCTGACAGAAAGGATTAGCGAGACTGGCGTTTCATGTCGATTTTGTGGTCTCCCACTCTCACACAGTTTTGCCGACCTCGGAACAACGCCGCTGTGCGAGAGCTACCTGGAGGCTGACGCTCTAAACCGCATGGAACCGTTTTATCCATTGCACGCGTTTGTCTGCGAGGGGTGTCTACTGGTTCAGCTTGACGACTACGTTGGTCCCGAACACATCTTTACAGAGTATGCGTACTTCTCGTCCTACGCTGACTCGTGGTTGGCACACGCTCGCAAGTACGTTACTGCCATGCAGTCCGAGCGTGGAATCGATACCGACAGTTTTGTAATCGAGCTTGCAAGCAACGATGGGTACCTGCTGCAGTATTTTGTCGAAGATGAAATTCCATGCCTCGGAATCGAACCGGCGGCAAATGTAGCCGAGGTAGCGGTTGACAAGGGAGTTCCGACAAGAGTTGAATTCTTTAACGAAGACACGGCTCAGGTGCTTGCCCGAGAAGGAATGAAAGCAGATCTGGTACTGGGTAATAACGTGCTTGCGCAGGTTCCGAATCTGAATTCTTTTGTTCGCGGGATGAAAATCATCCTGAAAGACGACGGTTTTATAACCATGGAGTTTCCACATCTGATGAGACTCATGGACGAAAACCAGTTTGACACCATCTACCATGAGCACTTCGGATACTTTTCCCTGCTGGCAACGAAGAATATCTTTGCAGCGCATGGCCTGCGTCTGTTTGATGTCGAGGAATTGTCAACCCACGGCGGATCGGTTCGTATCTACGCATGTCACAATGAAGACTCTCGGCCAGAGACAAGACGTCTCAGCGAATTGATTGAACTCGAATTGAATCGTGGGTTCGACCGGATGGAAACGTATGCCGGCTTTGCAGAACAGGTCAGGGAGACCAAACGAAAGCTGTTGTCGTTTCTCATCGCAGCGCGCAGAGAAGGGAAATCGATCGTCGGGTACGGTGCTCCTGGAAAAGGCAACACGTTGCTCAATTACTGCGGCATCGGTCGGGATTTCATTGATTACACAGTCGACCGAAATCCGTACAAGCAGGGCATGTATCTGCCGGGTTCGCGGATTCCGATTTATGATCCGGATAGGATCCGCGAGACCAGGCCGGACTATGTATTGATTCTGCCGTGGAATTTCAAGGACGAGATCATGGATCAGATGCAGGATATTCGATCCTGGGGCGGAAAATTCGTCGTGCCTATTCCCGAGACCAGGGTATTTGAATGACATTTGAACCGCTTGCCATTGACGGTGCATACCGAATCCTGTCGAACCGGTTTGAAGACGAGCGCGGTCATTTTGCCCGGGTATGGTGTCACGAGGAATTTGGAAAGGCAGGTATAGCCGCGGATATGGTGCAGTCAAGTCTGTCGTTTAACCGCCGCCGCGGAACACTGCGGGGAATGCACTATCAAAACTCGCCTCACCGCGAAAACAAACTTGTTCGCTGCATTCGGGGTCAGATTTATGACGTTGTCCTGGATCTCCGGCGAGACTCGCCTACATATCTTCAGTACGATGGCGTACATCTCACAGCCGAGTCTCCGGAGGCAGTCTTTGTCCCGGCGGGGTGTGCTCACGGATTCATCACAGAGACAGACGATTCGGAAATTCTTTATATGATGGATGAATTCTATCATCGCGAATCTGCCGCTGGAGTACGTTGGGATGATCCTGCTTTTGGTATCTCGTGGCCGCGAAAGATTGAGGTCATTAACGAAAGGGATGCCACGTATCCTGATTACGTTCCAACCCGTTGAGCACGAAACAAAATACTCTCCCGATTCCGTCTACCCATCAGATAATCAAAGACCTGTACCCGATATGCAGGAGTATAACAGGCGATGGTCTTCGAGCTACCCTGGAGTACGTGCAAAAGTACATCGGCATTGAAATCACCGAAGTACTGAGTGGAACGGCCGTCTTTGATTGGACTGTGCCGGATGAGTGGAATATCCGCGACGGTTTCATTTGCAACGATAAAGGGGATCGTATTGTCGACTTCAGGGAATCAAACCTGCATGTTGTCAACTACAGCGAACCCATCCGTGGCTCTTTTTCGTTGGATGAACTACGACCACATCTACACACGATACCTGATCAACCTGATGCGATTCCCTATGTGACATCGTATTACAAGCAGACATGGGGATTCTGTCTCTCCCATAATCTTCTAAAAAGCCTTGAAGATGGACAGTACACAGTCGAGATTGATAGCTCATTAGAACCGGGTAGTCTTTCGTACGGCGAGCTTCTGGTACCGGGCAAAACAGATCAGGAGATCCTCGTTTCTTGCCACTGCTGCCATCCCTCACTCGCTAACGATAATCTTTCGGGCATTGCCGTGGCAATGCATCTGGCGCGACACCTTTCGAATCAGGAAAATCGTTTCTCGTACCGTTTTATATTTGCCCCGGGCACGATCGGTGCAATTGCCTGGCTAGCCGAGAATGAAGATGTGTTACCACAGATCGCCGGTGGACTAACTCTGGCCAATCTGGGAGATTCCGGCCACTTCAATTACAAGCGCTCTAGACAGCACGACTCTCTTATCGATAACGTGGTCAGCCTTGCCCTTAACGACTCGGGCCACAGATACGGCATTCGAAATTTTTCGCCCTACGGCTATGATGAACGCCAGTACTGTTCGCCGGGGATTGACCTTCCAGTGGGTTCGTTCACCAGATCCATACATGGTACATTCAGCGAGTATCACACTTCCCGCGACAATCTGGATTTTGTCAATCAAGAGTCATTGAAGGAGTCATTTGCACTTCTGCAAAGGGTAGTCGATATCCTGGAACACAATTCAGTTTTCGAGAATCTGAATCCCAAGTGTGAACCCCAGCTTGGCAAGCGAGGTTTGTACTCGACGACGGGTGGTTTTGCGGCCACTCCTGACTATTCGATTGCACTGTTGTGGGTTTTGAACTATTCAGATGGGACCCAATCGCTGATGGATATTTCCGTACGTTCGGGCATCGCCTTCGATACGATTGTGCAGGCTGCCAACAGGCTGAGAGATGCACGTCTGATTGAGGAGAAGACCGACTGGCTTGCGGGTGAAAATGAGGTCTGACTGAATGAAGGGCGGGAAGTATGAGAAATCTAAACTGCTGCAACGGCGTGCGCATCAGATAATTCCTGGCGGTGCCAATACGTATGCGAAAGGCGACGACCAGTATCCCGTCGATGCACCGGGTTTTATCGATCATGGTTCAGGGTGCCACGTCTGGGATGTGGACGGGAATGAGTTTATTGAATATGGGATGGGCTTGCGGGCCGTTACACTTGGCCATGCTTTTCGGCCCGTTGTCGATGCCGTTGCTGAAAGTCTGGCGGGAGGTAACAACTTTACTCGCCCCGCAGCATTGGAAATCGACCTTGCAGAAGAACTACTGTCTCTGGTTCCCTCAGCTGAAATGGTCAAATTTGCAAAGGATGGATCCACAGTCACTACAGCAGCTGTAAAACTTGCCAGGGCAGCTACTGGCCGGGAAATGGTTGGTGTCTGTTCGGATAATCCATTCTTGTCTTACAATGATTGGTTCATCTCGCGAGGTCCTATGAACCGCGGTACCGTGTCTGGAAGTGAAAAGCTGACGGTATCATTTGGCTACAATGACTTTGCAAGTGTCGAATCGATGTTCGACCGTCACAAGGAAGACCTTGCATGTGTCATACTTGAGCCTGCAAAATACGAAGAGCCAGAGGACAACTTTCTGCATAGACTTCAGGATATCTGCAGGTCCAACGGCGTACTTTTTATTCTGGATGAGATGATAACCGGATTTCGTTGGTCACTCGGTGGAGGTCAGGAAACGTATGGTCTCGATCCCGACCTGTCGGCGTTTGGAAAGGGCATGGCAAACGGATTTGCGCAGTCAGCTCTTGTCGGAAAGGCAGAGTATATGCGGCTTGGCGGGTTGAATCACACCGATGAGCGCGTGTTTCTACTGTCGACAACGCACGGTGCCGAGGTCCCTGCACTGGCAGCGACTCTCGCCACAATTCGGGTATACAAATCTGAGCCGGTAATTGACTATCTCTATTCTTCCGGCGAGAGATTACGGACGGGTGTCCTTGCACATATCAGGGAATTAAATCTTGAGGCCAACTTCGAGGTTATTGGCCGACCATGCAATTTGGTTTATGTCACACGTGACGGCGATGGTAATATGTCACAACCATTTCGCACGCTATTCATGCAGGAACTGATAAAGAGAGGAATACTCGCCCCATCGTTTGTAACCAGCTATTCACATTCTGACGAGGACGTCGATAATACGATTAGAGCAGTAGGGGAGGCCCTGGTGGTTTACAAGCAGGCCATTGAATCTGGCATCGATGGCTATCTCGTTGGACGTCCTGTACAGCCCGTATTTCGAAAGTTTTCCTAAACCCTTTGTGCTATGTATGACCGCGCGTTTTACAGGGACGCTCGGGTCCTGGTTACCGGAGCGTCAGGTTTCATCGGACGACATTTGTGTGCCCGACTGGGAGAGGCAGGCGCGGACGTAGTCGCTCTGGCTAAAGACGGCACTGTTCCCGACGTCGATGACGCGCACTGGTGTCATGTAGACGTTTCAAGTTACGAAGACGTTCATGCCTGCTTGAACAAACATCGCCCGCAGTTGGTTTTCAATGTAGCGGCTCTGGTGTCCGGTAATCGCTCACTCGATATGATCGACGACTTCGTGCAGGTCAATCTGATCGGAGCCATCAACGTAATGCGTGCAGCGGTAGAGATCGGTCAGCCTAAAGTCGTGCTGATTGGCTCGATGGAGGAAGCACCGGTGGGAAGCCCGGATGAGACACCCTATTCCGCGTACGCCGCATCGAAACATGCTTCCCGACTCTTTGGCAAGCTGTTCATCGAACAGTATGATCTGGAAGTCGTGATGACAAGGCTGTTCATGGTGTATGGTCCGGGACAGTTGGACTACTCCAAACTGATTCCACACACCATAACCGAGTTGTCCAACGGTACCAGCCCGGACTATATGGGTGGGGACCGTAGCATTGACTGGATATATATCGACGACGTTGTCGAAGCGCTCCTTGACCTGGGTGCGCATCCAAACGGAACCGGTCGGGTCTTTGATATCGGGTCCGGTCAATCAGAAACCGTAAGAAACGTAGTCCAAATGATTTTTGATGAGATGAACTCACCGCTCGTACCTAATTTCGGTGCGCGTGAGGAGCGGGGCACCGAGACCGAGCGTGTGGCAGACTACTCAGGGCTGAAAGCGCTGACAGGGTGGCAACCGCGAACACCTATAGAAGAAGGAATCAAGAAAACGGTCGCCTGGTATCGTGCTCATCTTGAAAGTACGGAACGGGTGTCTAGATTAACCTGACCGGATTTTAGACGATTTCAGCACTAGATTAACAATTTTTTTATCGGGAAGAATGAAGGTCGTTCTGTTTTGTGGCGGTATGGGAATGCGTCTGAGAGACTACTCGGACTCAGTACCAAAACCTATGGTGCCGATTGGCTACAGGCCGATCCTCTGGCATATAATGAAGTACTATGCCCATTTTGGGCACAACGACTTCATTTTGTGCCTTGGCCACCAGGGCAATGTCATCAAGGAGTACTTCCTGAACTACGACGAGTGGGTGTCAAATGATTTTGTTCTGGCTCGAGGCGGCAAAGAGATAGATCTCCTCGGCACTGATATCGATGATTGGAATATCACATTCATTGATACCGGCCTTAAATCGTCAGTTGGTGAACGATTGCTGGCGGTGAGGGAATACTTATCCGATGAGGATGTCTTCCTGGCCAACTATGCAGACGGCCTTACAGATCTGTACCTGCCTAGAATGCATGCAACATTTCAGGATAGCGATGCGGTCGCGTCGTTCGTCGCGGTGAAACCAAATCAGAGTTTTCATGTGGTGTCTACAAGTCCGGATGGACGGGTATCCGGAATCAACTCTGTTACCGATTCCGATCTGAGAATCAATGGCGGCTACTTCATTTTAAGGCAGGAGATCTTCGACTATATGCATCCGGGAGATGAGCTGGTCGAGGCACCATTTCGACGCCTTATAGAGGATCGTCGACTTCTGGCATACTCACATAAAGGATTCTGGGCGTGCATGGATACGTTCAAGGAAAAACAGATCCTCGATGATCTCTACAATGGAGGGCTGGCACCGTGGGAGGTCTGGAAAGGAGGAGAACTGCGAGATGAATCGCATTCAGAGGAGAGGATTCTATGATCGGACTGGGTCTGGGAAGCAGAGGAGAACCAACTCGCATAATGTTCATTGGCGCACATTCGGATGACATCGAGATTGGTTGTGGTGGAACGATTCTGAAGCTCCTGTCTGAGCGACCGGAAATTGAAATTACGTGGGTTGTTCTGAGCAGCAATAAGCGTCGCCGTCTGGAGGCAGAGAAAAGCGCTTCTCGATTCTTGTCCGCAGCATCTTCGAAAGCAGTACGCTTTGGCTCGTTTACTGACGGATTTTTCCCGTCGGAGAAGGCCGCAATCAAAGGATTCTTTGAATCTGAGTTAAAAGGCCTCAATCCCGATATTATTTTTACGCACACGCGCGGTGATCTGCATCAGGATCACCAGGTTGTTAATCAGCTCACATGGAATACCTTCCGAAACCAGCTGATCTTCGAATATGAAATTCCCAAGTATGATGGTGACATGGGAAACCCCAACGTGTTCGTATCTCTTACAGAAAGCCAGCTCGACGACAAGCTGGAAACTCTGCTCGATGTGTTTTCATCGCAGGGTAACCGGCACTGGTTCAGGGACAGTTTATTCAGGGGAATAGCCGCAATACGCGGGATGCAGTGTGCTGCCCCTTCGGGTTATGCTGAAGCTTTTTATAGCCGGAAAATTGTGCTCGAACTCTAACCAATAAAGGCGAATTGCGCAGGCACTATCTTGCGCCGGAGAATGACCAACTCTGCTGACATATCAGTCACGTTAGGAATACCAGCATATGGTAGAGTACAGTATCTCGTCGAGGCTGTTCGGTCCGCAGTAAAACAATCTGTCCCTGCACACGAGATCATCATCAGCCAGAATGCCCATCCTGATGCTGAAACAGATGAACGGGTGCAGAACGCAATTACAAAATTGTCCGCAGAGCACAGTTCAGTCAGAGCCAATCGTAATATCGAAAACTGCAACCTCAGCTCAAACATCAACTCGATCGCCGACCAGGCTACAGGTGAGTACGTAGCATTTGTCGGTGATGATGACCGGTTCAGGAAAGATTTTATCGAGCTCGTCTTGCACAACCTGGATTCTCGACCCGATGTTCTGTTTGGCAACCACAATATCATAGACCATCAGGGGATCGTGCAGAAGGAGTTTACCCGCCGGAATTCGATGAAGTATTTTCGCGATAGACTGCATACGGGGGTCATGACCGGTGCCGATGCGCGGCAAGCAGCATGGAACTGCTCGGTGCCAATATTTTCGGCGGCTATTCGTACGAGTGTACTCCGTGAGAAACGTTTGATAGACGATCTGTATGGGGCCGACACGGAATTCTTTGCGAGGCTGGCGGAAGGGGACGGGACGTTCGCGTTCATCAACGATACGCTCACCGAGATACGCTATCACCTCGGCAATATTGGCAAACCGGGAGGTCAATATGCTCGATTGGTAGAGGCGCTCCACAATATTCCTGTATCAGCGTCATCGGGTGTGCTCAAACAGGATCTAATATCGGCGTACACCGCGATCACGGTTAAAAAGCTCATCCTTGAAGGTAATATTCAGGATGCTCGCAACTTTCTACACCGGTTTGGAGCCGAGGTGAATCGGATGGTAAAATCGAAGGTTGCGTTCCAGCGACTGTGCCTCGCAATGCCCGACAGGATGGGCAAGGTGCTATACTCATCCGTAGCAACCGTAATTCGAGCAGTGTCGGATACGCCGCAACTCAACCGGTAGTCAGGAAACAAGGAGATGAACTTGCTCCTCCAGTTTCCGGTGTTCAATGTTGTCCCTCGATCCGTCAACCGCCAGAGCCCCGAAGTAAGAATCGTACTCTTCCCAGGAGTATATCAACCAATCTCTGCGGTCGTTGGTGCGGTCAAATTCAACAGCCGACCTGTCCTCTTCAGCTAATGATACACCGAACACGTCGAGTCCGTATGAAACACCCTCACCGTGTGCCTTTATATACGCCTCCTTTCGGGTCCAGCAACGAAAAAACGGTCGGCGTTTGTCCTCATATTGCCTAAGAACATGAACCTCCTCTGGAGAGAAATGCGATTCTGCGACATCACTGAACGGGATGTCTCTGTCGATGAACTCTACGTCGACACCAATCCTCGGCATCTGAAGGCCCGGGTCCGCGTGCGCAATGGCAATACACAAGAGATCTTCAGCATGCGAGACGTTGAAAATGAATCGGGCGATTCCGGACAGGACCGGTTTGCCGAACTCATTATAGTCAAACTGTACGGACTCCGGATTCTCGCCAAGGTAAGAAGCTAACAGGGTTCGAAGGATGTACCTTCCTGCGACGAATTTTTCCCGGTCACGTTCAAAAACAAACTTGGACGCACGGTCGATTTCGTCACTTGACAGCGTTGACGTGCAGTATGCTCCCTGGCTTATCAATGATGAAAAGCGACCGGTCCAGATGTGTATGGTTCGGGGAGATAATCTCAACGATATCAAACGGCGGACTTGAGCTTGACACGGTCGCGATCGTGCACGGCCTGTAGTCGCTGTTGCAGCTGGGACGACAGAATGTTGACGTTTGGTTCCAGGACAAGGGTGTCATGATCACCGGGTATTCTGACCAGATCGATATTCAATCCGTCAATCGCGTTCCATCCCAGGTAGTCGTCAACATGGGCAAAGGCGTGTCCTCGAATGGATGCTGTGAACAGGGTCAATGATCCTTCATACGGTTTCAATTCGTATCGATCCTGGGCACGGTGGTAGGCCTCTACAAGGACGATTTCGCGAAGCTCAATCGGAAGGCGTAGGCCGACACGTGAGTAAAGGTTAATCATTTTCTTCCGCAGCCGATTGCGCTCAAAACGATATCGGTCAATGACAAAACCTTTGAGATATTTCAGCCCGTTTTCCTTCAGGCCATCAAGGTGACCTGCGACCTTCTGGCTTGTAGCCTTACCGGGTCGCGCAGGCAGGGTCGGGCAGAACGTATCAAAGAAGACGAGTAAATCAACCTTGTCGCCTGAACCTTTCAGCTGTCGGGCCATTTCGTAAGCAACGACTCCACCACCTGAATAACCTCCAATGCAATACGGGCCTTCAGGCTGATGCTGCTTGATAGCCGCGATGTACTCGGTCGCCATTTCCTCGATAGAAGATGGAGGTTGATGTTTACCATCGACACCTCTCATCTGAAGTCCATAGAATGGTTGATTGTCGCCAAGGTGCCGTGATATATCCCAGAAATTGATCACGTTTCCACCAGCGCCGTGAACACAGAAAAAGGTCGGCAGGTCACCGACTTTTCGGATCGGAACCAGAGCCTGATGTCCGTTCTGTCTAGCTTCAGGGCTGGTTGTTGTGTCGTTCTGCGAGTCGTCGCCTCCGGATCTGCCAGCGCCAGTATCTACAGATACCAGAACATCGGGGAGATTCAGTTCCTGCCGAAGCAGATTGGCGCTTTCTCGAATTGTCGGAGCGGTAAATAGCGACGCAAGGGACAACTCAACACCAAACTTTTTGCGGATTCTGGTGAACAGTCGTACTGCTATCAATGAGTGACCACCGGCCGCGAAAAAGTCCTGGTCAATTCCAATCTTCTCGATGCCCAGCAGGTCCTCCCAGAAATGGCACAGTGCCCGCTCCACATCATCACGTGGTTCGACGTAGTCAGAATCCACAACATTCGAATTTCCTCCCGGAGCACCGTCCCCGAGATGTGCTATGAATTCGGCAAGCTCGGCGTAGTCAAGGGAGGTGGCAACAAGTTCTGGAGAGGTGGCAGCCGCCAGGATCCTCTTCACGATATCAATTCCATCATCAGGCCGAATACCGTGCTCACGACCGATAACAACCAGTTCGGGTTCGGTCTCTTCCCGCTGCTTGAGGTCGCCTCCGTCGGTATCGATCAAGGCAAGCTGATTACCCTGAGTTCGTCGCATTACAAATTCTTTGATGACGGCGACGACATCTCCATCCTCGTTGAACAGGGTTATATCGAACGGAGCAACAACTGAGCCGCTGCCATTACCATTGTATTTTGCATAGCTGTATAGACTTGCCGGAATAGGTGCCTTGACACAAATGTCCTTGTAACTCAAAGGCGCATATACGCCGGTCGAATTTTCAAACCCGTCGATCAGAAGAAGAGCAAAGCCGGTCGCCATATCCAGCAGTGCTGGATGGAATTTGTAGGACTGCAGATCCGACCGGTATTCCTCAGAAAGATCGAGTCGGGCCAGGGCCTCGTGGTCGCCCACATGGATTGTCTCAATGTTCCGCCACCTGGGACCGAATTCAAGTACATCTTCCTGCTTGAGTCTGCCGGTTCGGTTGATTTCGCGCGTCGAGGATGAGCATCGCGCAATCAACTGCTCAACAGTGGCTTCAGCCACTGGCACGTCCTCATGCGACTCGACAACTCCGGACGCATGCAAAGAGCCACGACCACCTGCCATGCTGGAAATCGAAAACCGGTAGCCAGAGCTAATCTGATCGAGAGAGACGTAGATTCGGCCTGTGTCGAAGCTGCCCAGGGTGCATGGAGCAAGGAAGAACAGGTTGCGCACTCGCACCGACCGGTGTCCAAATAGTTCTTCTGCAGCAGCCAGCGCCAGTTCGACGTACATTGTACCGGGGAGCACGGCGCCAAGGTCTCGAACACGATGCTCCGTAAAAAACCAGTCCGTCTTCTTGTTCACATCAACTGCAAAGCCTGACACGCGATCGTCAGACTCAAACTGGCTGGTAAAAATCGGGTGATCGACTGAGGATTCAATGCCTGAAGGACGCGAAGCCGAATCCTGACCGGAGGCAGTCATTCCCGTTTCGCTCCACATTCCCCAGTTCAGAGCACAGCAATACGTGTCGTATGAATTGGAAGCATAGCGGGCGAAGCTGTTCAGGAATGCGTTCGCGGAAGCGTAGTCCACCTGTCCAGGCAGACCGAGACGAGACGATGTAGAGGAGAAGAGCAGTACAAAATCGAGCTCATTAAAATCAAACGCTTGTTCGATGGCGAGTGTACCGGAAACCTTGGGTCCGAGAACCCGCAAAGCCTCTTCTTCCGTTTTTAACTGGATCAGATTATCGCGCAACACACCAGCGGCATGTACAATGCCATCAAGCTTTCCAAAAGTCTCAGCCACACTCCCGGCAACCCTGGCCATGTCGCTTTCGCGTCGGACATCCGCTTTCAGATAAAGAACCTCCGCGCCGCTGTTCTCGAGTTCAATCAGTTTTCGGATACGCTGCGCCTTCGGTGAGTTCGATGCGGCAACATCAGACCATGTTTCCCGATCCGGCAGATCCGACCTTCCGGTCAGAACAAGTCTGGCGTCATATTCAGATGCAAGGAAAGATGCAATCTCCGATCCGATGCCGCCGAGACCACCGGTGACGAGATATACTCCACCGGTTCGAAGCAACGGAACCTCTTCTGCCGAAGGCAGCGTGGTTCGCTCCATCCGTTCAACACGGACCGAATCTGTATCCACCTGCCAGACCTTGTTGTCCTGTCCGGACAAGATGCAGTCAATAACCCTCAAGACCTGTGACGCGTCGTCAAGCGAAGCATCAATCAACCTGGTCGATATGCCCTCGATTTCGTTGGGTGCTACAAGGACCGGTCCGAGGCTTAAGGCCTGGAGAGTTGTTTCGCGAACAGGAGAGTCATCGTAAAGGTTGCGACTAACAACGGTCAGGTCAACCTTGAGATCTTCTTCAGCAATGTGCTGGACGATGCGAAGCAAATTCGTGAACGATGTGCGGGTTGCCGTGTTGTGACCATTGGATGATCCCGACCATGCATAGACAATTCGGTCCGGAAATGATCTGCTTTCGACAAGACTCCGAAGTAGATCGGGAATAGCGGATTCACTGGCCTCGTCAACTATGACAGTGTCTTCGCTGGCTGGACTTGACGTCTCACGGACAACTCGAGTGACTGTGCCGGACCTGCTTTTCAGCTCGTTCACGAGCGTCGAGCAGAATTCCGAGTCGTCTGCAAAAACGAGCCACTTGCCTGCTGCGTCTGGCTGGGGACTGATATCAACATCGGCGAACGATGGTGCGTACAGCCAGTCGCTGATGTCCGGCATCTTTGAAAGAGTTAGTGAATCGTCGTCACTCGAGGACGACTCCTCGTAAATCGCTTTGCCAGCGTCAATCCAATGCCTGCTGCGCTCGAATGGATACGTCGGAAGGGGAATACGCCCAGGCTCATCATTGACAAAAAAGAGCTTCCAGTCAAGCTCCACGCCCGCGATCCACAACTGGCCGATAGATGAAAGCAGAAATGCCACATCATCAAAATCTTCCTGTGGATGCCGTAGTGTTGACAATGCTCTCGCCGGATTGTCGAACTCGGGGTGCATTCTAACGAGCGACGAAAGTGTTCGTCCCGGTCCTACCTCCAGAAATACGTTCTCCGTGGAGTTGAGCAATACCGTAATTCCATCTGCAAACCTGACAGTGTTCCGAATGTGGCCAACCCAATACTCAGGATCTGTTGCTTCTGCGGGGGTGATCCAGGTTCCCGTTACGTTGGATATGAACGGGATCGTTGGCTCGTGCAGGTCGATTCCTCCAATCGTCGATCGGAAGGCATCAAGGATTGGCTCGACCATCGACGAATGTGCCGCGACATCAATCTTGATTCTGCGGCAATCAATATCGTCTGCCTCCAGCGCTGCCTGCAGATCGTCAATACTTTGAGTAGGGCCTGAGGCGACACACAGGCCGGGTGCATTTACAGCTGCGATCGAAAGACTTTTCGGTAGGTATTTCTGTAAAAGATCTTCGGGCAGGTCGACGCTCAGCATTCCACCCGACTCGAGCGTTTCAAACAATCGACCCCTCTCGACTACGAGTGCCAGAGCATCTGCCACCGACATTACTCCCGCCAGACAGGCGGCCGTATACTCGCCCATACTGTGACCAGTCATGCCAGCAGGGACTATCCCGCGGGAGATCAGCAGTTGCGCAACAGAATATTCCGTTGCAAACAGAGCCGGAAGAGCCAGCGACGGCCGGGCAAGTTCATCAGACGAAATCGTTGCATTGATGATACCATCGACGAGATCAATACCATGGTGTGACTCCAAAATCCTTGCGCAATCGTCAAATGCTTCGCGGTAGGCGACTTCTTTTTCGTAAAGGTCGCGACCCATTCCGGAATACTGCGCCCCGCCACCGGCGAACATGAAAATGACCTGCGACCGGGACGTCGCAGCCTCGCCCGAGAAGACCGCACCTCTCGGCGGGTTTCTGAGGATGTCTACGACTGATTTCGCATCGGGCGCTGCAAGGACACGTCTGTGAGAAAACTCCTCTCGTCCCAGCGAGAGCGTGTATGCGACGTCGGCGATACTGGCGGACGCATTGGCTTCAAGATGATCAGCCAGTCGCAATGTCATTGCGTCCAATGCGCCTTCGGTCCGGGCTGA
This sequence comes from Rhodothermales bacterium, assembly GCA_013002165.1. GTDB lineage: Bacteria > Bacteroidota > Rhodothermia > Rhodothermales > JABDKH01 > JABDKO01. The sequence continues at coordinate 17,319 of JABDKO010000184.1, forward strand.
TAGGGGAAGGAGATAGTATGGGTGCGAGGCGTGGGACGCCTTGTGCTCAGGTGCCTCCTCCACGATCAGGTGCGCATTCGTCCCGCCGACACCGAGCGAGCTGATACCAGCGCGCCGAATGCCATTCGCCCCCTTCCAGTCCACCTGACTGTCAGCAATGTAAAACGGGCTGCTGTCGAGACCCAATTTTGGATTCGGTTCGGTGAAATGCAGAGTGGGCGGGATGGCTCTCTGTTTTAATGCGCCAACTACTTTGATCAGGCTGGCGACACCAGCGGCAGTATCAAGGTGACCAATGTTGGACTTCACCGATCCGATGGCGCAGTGCTTCTCGGGACCTGTCCCGTAGACTTCCTTCAGGGCGGTTACCTCGATAGGGTCACCGACAGGAGTGCCTGTGCCGTGAGCTTCGATGTACGTGATATCCGTCGGATCAAGCTCGGCGATAGCCAGGGCTTCTGCGACAACCTGGGCCTGTCCGTCAACACTCGGCGCGAGGTAGCTGACCTTCAGTGATCCGTCATTGTTGATTGCCGATCCTTTAATGACAGCATGAATCGTATCCCGGTCGCTGATTGCATCTTCCAATCGCTTCAGGACGACAACACCACAGCCGCTGCCAAATACTGTGCCCTGTGAGTTAACATCAAACGGGCGACAGTGGCCGTCGGGAGAAAGTATTTCTCCTGCCTCATAAACGTATCCACGATCCTGCTGAAGTAAAATAGTTACCCCACCGGCGAGGGCAATATCACACTCACCATTCAGAAGGTTCTGAGCAGCAAGATGAGTGGCAACGAGTGACGTCGAACATGCCGTCTGGACGTTTATACTCGGTCCGCGCAGATTGAAATTGTACGAAACACGGGTCGTCAGGAAATCTTTGTCGTTTCCGGTATGTCGAAGTAAGAACTCCCCAACGGAATTCATCAACTTCGGGTTTGTGACGAGGTGGTACATCATGTACGCCGTCATTCCGGAGCCGGCAAAAACACCTATCGAAGCGTCATACTTATCGGGATTGTATCCAGAGTCCTCCAAAGCTTCCCAGGCACACTCCAGAAACAGCCTGTGTTGTGGATCCATGATTGCGGCATCTCGTGGGCTGAACCCGAAGAAATCCGCATCAAACATGTCGATGTCCGCTAGCGCTCCATTTGCCGGGACGTAGTCGGGATCGTCGAGAGTCTCAGGCTCAACACCCACGCTGAGGAGATGCTCACGGTCATAAAAACGAATTGACTCTTTGCCTGCCGCGAGGTTAGACCAGTATTCCGCAACATTGCCAGCCCCCGGGAATCTACCCGACAGTCCAACAATGGCTATTTCAGTTCCGGAATACATACGCCACGGTAGAGGTAGTTCGACGAAAGACTAGTCTATTAACGACTTACACCGCCTTCATGTATCGTCCAAAGATCCGTGATCTTTACGTAATCCATGTGTACGATCGAATGGCGAACACGTTCGATTTTATTGTCCTGCACCCCGTACACGACGACGTCGCAGCATTGCCTTCCGTCGCTCTTCAGCGCGGGATGATCCCGCCTCTTTTGCTGCTTCTGCACCCTCGCCGTTGTCCTGCGAAAGGAAGGAAGAGAGAGTGCGGATCGTTGGATACCGGAACAGGTCGACCAGCGATATGTCTTTGGAAAGCATTGCTTTAAGCTTGTCATTTACCTGCACGGCAAGCAGCGAATGACCACCAAGATCGAAAAAGTTATCCGTGACGCTTATCTGGTCCAGCTTCAGGGCTTCCTGCCATATCCCGGCTATCTGCTGCTCAAGGTCATTCTCAGGCGTCGCTACCTCAATTCCATTGGTCGACCGGAGGCGTTTCGGAGCAGGCAACGCGTTACGATCGATTTTTTTATTGGGTGTCAGCGGAAGCTGATCCAGGTATACAATGTCCGCTGGAACCATGTAGTCAGGTACCTTTCCGCGTATGTGAGCCGTGATAATCGAGGTATCGATTTTGCTACCAACTACATACGCGGTAATTCGCTGGTCGCCCTCGGTATCTTCACGAACGATGACAACTGACTCGTGAACAGACTCGTGTGAGTCAAGTACCGATTCAATCTCGCCAAGCTCGATCCGGTAGCCTCTGATCTTTACCTGAAAGTCGTTTCGACCGAGAAATTGAATGCGCCCGTCCGGAAGGTATTTGCAGAGATCGCCGGTCTTGTACATACGGCCTCCGTCGTGCTGAAACGGATCGTCAACAAATCGCTCTTGTGTCAGTTCGGGACGATTATGATACCCTCGAGTGACGCCCGCTCCTCCAATGTATAACTCTCCCGGAATGCCTTTCGGGACGAGTCCCAGCGATGCATCCAGGATGTACAGTTGCGTGTTCAGGATTGGTCGCCCGATAGGCATCGGGTTCATTATCTCTTCGACGTCATATGTAGATGACCAGATCGTCGTTTCTGTCGGTCCGTACATGTTTGTGACACGGCCGCGAACGTTCTGGGCAAGGTCCCTTGCCAGGGAAGGAGGAAACGCTTCTCCTCCAACCATCAAGTGGTCCAGATTTGAAGCGGCGGTCATACCTTCGGCATCTGAAATCAGCATTCGCGCCATCGACGGTGTGCACTGCATGTGCGACACGTTGTGTCGGGCAATCAGTCCGTCCAATGTTGCTGTCGAATCCTCGGAAGAGCGATTCGAAGCATCCATCACCTCCTTCAATAGCGGCAGACTTTCCAGGACGAGATCTGTCTCCACACCGAAGTCGACAAGGCAGGCAACTTCATTAACTCCAAGGTCCTTGAGTCCGTCTACGATTTCGACACACTGTTCGACAGTTCCGAAGAGGCCGGCCGATGCATAATATCTCTCAAACGAAAGATCCATTACCGCGTCAGTGTCTTTCTCAGACAGGTTGTCCATCGTAAACTTGCCCTGTCCGTCAGTAGTCTTTTGCCGAAACGTCGGGAAAGACCATGCTGCGTCCCGGATCAACCCGAGCGAGCTGCGCAGATACTGTTTCATCGGCTCCTTGACAATCTCCCGAACGCGGTCAGAATCTGTCCCTACAAACGTGTGAAGCATCAGGGAAACGTGTCCATTACCCTCGTGGCCGGCAGCCGCCCACGTCTCGCGATAGATGCGAATCGCATCTCGCACGTCATTCACTGTCTGGCCAAGCATGTGGGTAAGGATATTGTATCCTCGTTCACCAGCCATTCGGAAAGTTTCAGGGTTTCCTGCAGTCGTTATCCAGACGGGCAGCGCATCCTGCACGGGCCGCGGTAACGTCCGAACTTGAATATCTTTGCCCTCAGGATTTTGAAAGGAGAGAGTCTCGCCGGACCAGAGTTTCTGCACTTCCTCGATCTGCCTGAACATGACGTTCTTCTTGTCTGCAAAATTCTGGGGCTGCAGGACGAAATCGTTGGGTTGCCATCCGGACGCAAATGCTATTGCAACCCGCCCGTTCGATAGATTGTCAACAACCGACCAATCTTCAGCAATCCGAATCGAATGGTGCAGAGGTGAGACGCAGCTCCCGGCGAACAATCTGACGTTGCTGGTTATCGCCGCCAGCGCTGCCGATGTGACGGCAGGGTTGGGATACAACCCTCCAAAAGCATGAAAGTGGCGTTCCGGTGTCCAGACACCGTAGAAACCGTTTTCATCAGCGAAGCGTGCTCCCTCCATCAAGAGTCTGTACTTGTCGCCGGGACGTTCACTCTCATCACTTGAAAAGTAGAAGAGGCTGAAATCCATCTCAGCGGCGTTTCTTGAAACGCCTTCAATTGAACCGCTGGCGCTGACTCCTTCAAAGAGTACAACCTCGAATCCACGGCACAGCGTCCAGAACAGCTCTAAAACAGAGATATCAAACGAAAGGCTAGTCACGGCGAGCCACGTCTTTCGCTCCGAAACCTGGATAACTGCATCCATGCCGGAGAAAAAGTTGGATACATTCCTGTGTTCTACGAGGACACCTTTTGGAAGGCCTGTCGAACCCGACGTGTAAATGGCATATGCGAGGTTCTGCGGCGAGACATCTGTTTCAGGTGCTGTTGTCGGCAGGCCATCGAATCTTGAGGCGTCATCAAGATCCACAATCACGGCCTCACTCTCCGGCAAACCGGCAAGCAGTGCTGCCTGCGTGATGATCACACGCAGTTCCGAATCTCTCACCATGTGCTCGAGTCGCTCGGCAGGGAAGTCCGGGTCGAGCGGGACATACGCTCCACCGGCTTTCCACACGGCCAAAGCAGAGATTACAAGATCAGGAGAACGATCAGTACAAAGTCCTACAAGTGTATCTGGACCAACTCCGAGAGTTTTCAGCAGGTGAGCAACCTGATTTGCTCGCTCGTCCATCTGTCGATAGGTGACACTGGATCCTCTGAATGTCAGGGCAGGGGAGTCGGGAGATTCTGCAGCCTGGCGAGCTATGATCTGATGTAGACATGACTCACTATCAAACTCTCCGGCAGTATTATTTAGTTCGGTAACGAGGTGCGCCGCTTCCGATTCCGTGACGACGGGTAAATCTGCTACTGACCGCTGCGAATCTGCAGCAAAAAACTCCAGGGCCGCGGACAACCGGTCCGAGAGTACGTTCGCTTCGTTTTCAGATAGTCCTGCCGAGTCATAGAACAGTGAAAGGGTCTCGTCAGCAGCGAACAGCACAATGCTGAAGTCCTCAAGATTCTGATTGGTCGGCTCGGTTGTCGCGACCAGAACACGAGGGAAAAGATCCCCGGCCGAGTCCCGCAATCGCGTATCTCGCAAAGGCAGGTCGATCGCAAAACTGCCCCTGTCGACCGCCGCATCTACAGCCTCTCTAATGGTCTCAACGCTGGACGCCAGGCTACTGTCGGCACTGAAGCCCACTTCGACTGGCACAGTTTCTCGGAAAGTTGGCAATGCGGCTCTATCGACATCCAACTTGACCTGCACGGAAAAATCCGATTGGCCGGATATCTTACCCAGTGTCACCAGGGCAGCAGAAAGCGCATCTCTATCGGAAATACCGCCCGGCAGAGTAAACGAATTCGAATCTTTAGCCGGGTGCGCGCCTGTCGCGAAGTTTCCCAAAAGCGACAGGTCAAAGCGATTCAGGTTCCTGAGAATCGGTAACCAGGCTCGTTCCGCTTTCGCCGCGGCCTGGACCTGTGCATCGATCTCCAGCAGGCGCTCTTTCGATAGCGTGTCAATAGTAGACTGTTTTCTGAATCCAGCAGCAGCGAAGTCTGTAATCTGGTTGCCAGCGGCATCGACCATTTCGGTGATCGCAACGGCGCCATCACCTGATGCTACAACTAACCGAGATGGACCGGAATCAAGAATGCTGCCAGGTTGTCCTGACTCATCCGCGTGTTCGGCGGTAATCGGATAGAACACCTTGCCGTTGTGGATTACTTTCGGGTATCCAAGCGGATTATCATAGGCGCCATAGTTGAGCGCTCGAATAAGATTGCAAATCTCTGTAGTTGTGATTCCCCAGTCGATAATTCCGCCAGCAAAGGGGCGTTTGTCTCTCGAAAAATATGCTCTTTTTGACAGGTCCTGCGCCAGTCTGGTCTCTGCCCCGGCTGCGAGCTTGTTGACAAGATTCTCGAAAGATGTTGCTGCCGCCTCGTAGCATTTTGTGTTGAGCTCGAAGGATGTGTCGCCCGCGTCGATCTCAAATGTTACCTGCTCAAGTATGGCACCCTCATCAATTCCATCTGACATCTCGTGCCAGGTAATGCCATGTGAGCTTTCTCCATTGATAATAGCCCAGCTGGGGACATTTAGACCGGCATAGTCAGGTAATACCCCGTCGTGGAAGTTGACTGCGCTCCGACGCGCCATCTTCAAAACGGATTCGGGTACAATTCTGAAATTCGTTACGCTGAAGAAGTAGTCGAAAGAGCATCCATCAAGGTCAGACTGAAGGTCGCGACCCGGCCGAATAGCGCGTATTGACTCCGATTCTGCCCATTCTAAAATCTCCGCGTTGTCCGATACTACTGCTTCAATTTTGTGCCCTTTGGACGAAAGTATCCCTGCACACCGGATAAGCAGCGATTCAGAACCCATAAAAACCGCTGAAAATGACCCACTATTCGACTTAGACATGGAGTGTAGACTGGTGAGAGGATTGCCCGTAGCGGGGTTGTTTGTATATCAATTTCGTTCCTCGATGTTCAAACTATAGCCGTTTGAGTGAATTAATCCGGAATCCTGCAGCAATCGAGGAGACAGCGAAATGATACGTCTTAATCCTGAGGTGAAATCCGTCCACAGCTATGGGTATTTGACTGTTCGGGATTTGCTTCAGAACCGTGTCTGACCGTCGCCAGAAACCCGTATAGCCTGAACGCGCCATTATTATATTGTTATCAATTCATAAAGGCGGGTGCATTAAGAGCCACTTCGCTGTTTTATAACGGTATACAGTAGAAGAATCACATCTTTTTTTTAAATCAGGGCAAATCCAGTCCGTACAGAACTTGAACAATTTGTATCTTCCCAAGACCACCATTTTGAACGAGAAACTAGCGGCGCGGACAGCCCGGTGCAGCGCAAAAAGTCAAAATATTCTCGTTTACGATAATGGGCATTTGCGTTCGGCATTTTTTAGGGGAGCTCCAAACCCATCTTTCACTTGCCGACCTAACGGTTTAGGACAGATCCAGGGCTTATCTGCCCGCAAGGTACTTCAGGTATTCAGATGAGCCAGATTATGTCCATAACCGATACGGGAATGCATGTCTCCATGGCAGAGATGTCCGATCTAGGATCGGCCAACGCTGCGCTGGTGCACGACTGGCTGCCGGTTTATGCTGGAGCAGAACGGGTACTGGAGCAAATGATAGGCGTCTTGCCAAACGCCGACCTGTTTAGTTTGATTGATTTCTTGCCAGATGATCAACGCGGCTTTCTTAATGGAAAGACAGTTAATACTTCGTTTATACAGAGACTACCATTTGCTAAAAAGCGGTATCGATTTTACCTGCCATTTACACCTGTGGCTATTGAGCAATTCGATCTGTCGCAATACGAAATCGTGGTCTCATCCAACTATGTTGTTGCAAAAGGCGTTTTGACTACACCCGACCAGCTCCATGTAAGTTACGTGCACAGTCCAATCAGGTATGCCTGGGACCTGCACTTCGAATACCTTCGCGAGGGAGGGTTTGACAGAGGTCTGCGAAGTATCGTAGCCCGCTGGATTTTACACTACATGCGGATGTATGACACTCTGTCTGCGAACAGGGTGGATGCTTTCCTTGCAAACTCTCGGCACGTCGCACGTCGGATCTGGAAAACCTATCGCCGCGAAGCTACTGTTGTCTATCCTCCAGTGGATACCGATCGATTCCAGCTTGAACGTAATAAAGACGATTTCTTTCTCACGGTTTCCCGACTGGTTCCTTACAAGAGAATTGGTCTGATTGTCGATGCGTTCGCGGAGATGCCCGACAAAAAACTGGTCGTCATCGGGGACGGGCCCGAGTTCGACGACATCAAGTCTCGTGCAACTGAGAATGTCGAAATGCTCGTCTACCAGTCAGGCGAGGTCGTATCTGACATGATGCGGCGTGCTCAATCTTTCGTCTTTGCAGCAGAAGAGGATTTTGGAATCGTTCCGGTCGAAGCCCAGGCTTGCGGGACTCCTGTAATCGCATATGGAAAGGGTGGAGCCACCGAGACTGTGGTTCATGGTGAGACTGGTATACTATTTGAGAAACAAACAACTGAAAGCATAAAGGAGGCGGTAAACTTGCTACGCGAGAACACTCGTAAATTCGATCCGGCTGCGATTAGAGCACACTCTGAGCAGTTCTCAATCGAAAACTTCAGGTCGGCGTTCATGCTGGCTCTCGAAGCTGAGTATCGCTCCTTTAAACAACAGTGATCAATCTGAGATACGAATAACAGTTGCAAACATTCGCCTTCAAACAATCCTCACCGAAGAATCGAAGAGATTCGACTGCCATGCCGGACTACCGGCAGGGCATGTCAGGTTCAGGTCTGGTAACAACTTCGCCGCTGTGGACCCGTCTGTCGCTTCTTGCTGCTGACTTGTTTTCCGGTCTGACGGTTGTTGGTCTTTCTTACTTGTGGGCGGGCCCGGGCACGATCTCAGCTTCGAAACTACTTTTCTTCTTCGTCCTGACCGTTATCGGTATTGCGTGCGGTGGCATGTACAATAAGATCGTCGTTCACCCGGCCATGGAGATGAAACGTATCTTTGTGATCATCTGCTCGATCACTTTCGTACTGCTTGCGGGCACCCTGTCCGTAAACTTCTCGACTATTGACGGCTACCGTCAGCTCGTTTTTACAGGAATCGGCTTTGCGTTTCTGGCGCCGACAATTCGGGCTACGCTTCGGTTGAGCCTTGGTAGGTCAGCATGGTGGGGTGAATCATGTGCCATTATTACGCGAGACAAAGAAATATTCGAGACGTTGAAACGAGTCCCGGAGCTTGGCTTAAAGCCGGTCGCACTGTATACAGAGGACAACGTCCTGAACGATGCAGATAATGCTCATGCATCGATCACGCAGAATGGGAAGATCTCTTACGTTCTTCTTTCCCGCCCGGAGCTTGACCTGGACGAGATGACGGACCTGAGAAGAAAAGCACGCCGGGTGTTCCGTGAAGTTATTATGGTTCCGAACCCGTCGTCGCATACTCAGTGGACCACTCAAACGGTCCACGACGCCTTGCTGGTTTACGGCGTTCGAAGAACCGAAACGTGGTTCGTAGGTCCCCTCCTCAAAAGAATCTTTGACCTGGTTGTTGCTACAGCAACGCTACTGGCTACGTTGCCAATCATGGTTATCATCGCCATTCTTGTACGACTTGATTCAAAGGGCGCCTGTATTTTCAGACAGGAACGACTGGGACACTACGGAAAGACTTTCAACGTGTTTAAGTTCAGAACAATGGCACTGGATGCTGAAGCGCGGTTGGCAGAGTTGCTTGAAAGTGATGCCGGACTGAAAAAGGAATACGAAACGTTCCACAAGCTTCGTTATGATCCAAGGATAACTAACGTGGGTCGCGTCCTGCGTCGGTTTTCGCTGGATGAATTGCCTCAGTTGGTAAATGTAATTATGGGTGACATGAGCCTGGTGGGGCCGCGGGCTTACATGCCGCAGGAGCGCACTGACATGCTCAATCTGGATGACGAAATTCTCCGTGAAAAACCCGGAATTTCGGGTCTATGGCAAGTATCAGGCAGAAACAGGCTAAGTTTTGAGGAACGCGTCTGGACCGATGTGACATACAATCGTAATGTTTCAGTCTGGATGGATCTGTTTCTCCTTATGAAGACCGTACCGGTGGTTCTGTCCGGCGACGGCGCAAACTAGGCTTAGAAATAAGTCAAGACATCTCAAACTTTGACCGATACAGGTCGTATTGATACATTCACGCAATT
>JABDKO010000189.1 GCA_013002165.1 Rhodothermales bacterium
GTTGCGCCAGGAAGAAAGGTAATAACGCGAATTCCATGCTCGATACACTCGGCTCTTAGCGAACGCGCAAGCCCTAACACTCCATGCTTGGCAGCGCAGTATGCTGCTCCTCCCGGGTAGCCTTTTATGGAAGCAACTGAGCCCATGAAAACGAAGGTACCGGACCGTCTGGCAATCATAGAGTTCAGGAACGCGCGGGTTACGAGGAAAGAACTTGTAAGATTGCTATCAATCTGCGACTGCCATATATCAGGTGACATGTCGGCAATACTTGAAGGAGCAAACGAGCCCGCATTATTCACTACGACATCAGGAGCCCCCAGTTTGTCCAGGATTTCACCGGTGACGTTTTGGACGGCGTTCGTGTCGGTGACATCGCATCCAAAAACGTGAGTTGCCGCATCTGTTGCGGCACACTGCGCGGCTACGTCATTCAGCTTTTCAACATTCCTGGCAATGAGAACGATTCTGCAGGCCTCTTTCCTTGCAAACGCTAATGCGGTTGCGGCTCCAATCCCTTGACTTGCACCCGTTATTACTACAAGTCGACCGTTTCCCTTAGCGTCCATTAATAAGCCTCGTGAACTCTGATCGCGTTGCCGGATTGAGAAATTGCCCGCTCATGGCGCTTGTCGTGGTTGAGGAATTTTGCTTCTCGGCACCTCTCATCATCATACACAAGTGTTGTGCTTCGATTACCACTGCCACACCGATCGGTGACAGCACGTCGTCGATGGCATCGCGGATCTGAATGGTCAACCGTTCCTGAACCTGAAGTCGACGTGCGAAGACCTCGACTACTCGTGGAATCTTACTTAATCCTACAATCTTTCCATCCGGGATGTAGGCGACATGTGCCTTACCGAAAAACGGGAGCATATGATGCTCGCACAGACTATAAATCTCGATATCCTTGACGAGGATCATCTCCGAGTAATCCTCCTCGAACAGAGCCTGAGTGAGAATCTCTCGTGGATCTATGTTGTAACCGTGGGTGAGGAACTGCCACGCCTTGCTAACCCTTTCCGGTGTTTTTATCAGACCTTCCCTTTGCGGATCTTCCCCGATCTCGGCAAGGATTTCCTCTACCTTTCCCTTCAGATTCTCCGTTACGTCTTCACAGTATTTGTCTTCTCGCTTGTACATAGTTTACCTTGAATTACTCGCCTCGGTAAACAACCGAGTTGTTCTCTGTTTCAGTCAGCTTGATTGAATGCAATGTTCCGGAAGGCAACTCATTTTCGATTTGCTTCCAGATTCCGATCGCGAAATTTTCTGTTGACGGTAAAACACCATGCAGAAAGGCGACCTCCAGATTCAAGTTCGCATGATCCACCTTCGAGATCACTTTTTCTTCAAGAATCTTTTTCAGTATCCCAAGGTCCACAACATACCCTGTATCCGGATCGGGTTCGCCTCCTACAGTAACTTCGAGTATGAAGTTATGCCCGTGGTAATTCGGGCTATTGCACTTGCCGAACGTCGCTTTATTCCATTCATCCGACTTATTCGGATTGTGCAGCCGGTGTGCAGCGTTGAACTGCATCCTCCGCGTTACATAAACTGTTGCCATGACTTCTTTTGCTTTTCGACTTCCTCATGAACCGAAATCTGCACAGATGGTTCTGCGATACTTGCACGGGTTGTCTATGGCTGTTACAATACGGGGCGAACAAGCATGAAGGGTGGCGATATGGCTGACAAGACATTATTTCAGAAGATTGCAGACGGAGATATCCCGTCCGAAATGTTGTACGAAGATGACGTGTGCTTTGCTATAAGGGATATCAATCCGCAGGCACCGGTACACTTTCTTGTCATTCCGCGACGACCGATTCCCACCTTGAACCACCTCGAGAAAGCCGATGAGGACCTGGTTGGCCATCTGTTCACGGTTGCGGCGAAATTGGCGATGGAAGAAGAGTTGACTGACGGATATCGGACGGTGTTCAACTGCGGGCGTCACGGCCAGCAAACGGTTAATCATCTACACCTGCATGTGCTGGGGGGTCGACAGCTCAAATGGCCACCCGGGTAAGAAACTTTCTAAGACGTTTGTCGGGTAGTGTCCTGGTGCCGGCATGTCTACTGATCGTTTTTTCGACAGGATGGACGCCACTGACCAGTTTCGCGCAAACTTCAGTCGATATCGGACTCGAGAGAGATGTAAACCGATACCGATGGACCGCAGGATTCGATTCTGATCTCGATGCTGGCCAGTGGAAAATCAGGGTCCGGGATTCGTTTTCGTCGGACGCTTACGTTCTCTTCTCAAATAGCTATCTGCTCAGGGATGAAAATCGGCTCGGCTGGTCGGCATCGAGACCTGTGTCTGATCGAGTTACTCTGCGTGTCGTAGGAGATTCTGACTGGTTCAGCCTGAGTCGCGTTTTCATACACAGTACCCTGGGAGGGTTTTCCTACAAGGTCAATAATAACTTTGCCGTAACACCGCTTTTGGGATTTGCGCTTGACCAGCGACCGGGTGTCTCCGAAGTCAATACGGCGGCTCCTCTGCGGGCTGATGTCGGTCCGGCGATTGGTTTGATGTCTCGCTATAGAGGATCCGCAGACAACAATGCGTATTCATTTGATGTCTCCGGTATGGGAAACGTCCAGAGAATCAGTCCGCGACGAGGACATCAATACCGTCTAACAGGACTCGCCGCACGGGAACAGGATGGAGCCAATTTCAGCGCCAGATTTATTGCATCGACTGTTCGTCGGGACACTTACCAGGCCGTATCCTTTCTGAACCGAGACCTCGACACCGGAAATTCCTTCTCCGAATCGATCGAACAAACCGCATCTGATACACTCGGGATAATCGTCGATGCTACCATGCCTATCGGGCGGACATATCGACTTTCTGCCAGTGGGGATCTAACTGCAAACGGCCGTACGATCAAGAATACCGGCGCTCCGGATGAGACTCTTTTTTTTGATACCCAGTATGATCGACGTTCGTTTGATTTTCAGGGCGCAATAGTCCGAGAAACTCAGGCTTCGAGAATTGAGATAGCCAGCACGGCAGGTGTTGAAGAAGAGTCGAGGTCACTTACGAATCGTGACGAGCTTCCTGAGATTCAAGCGACGCAGAAATCGAATCTACTCCGGCAGGCCGACTACGACCGGGGCTACTTCTCACTTGCGACCTCCTTCCGCGGTCAGATGGGGCGCCGATACACGGTCACTATGTCGGGTACAGCGCGGATACTAAACCATAATACTCCGGAGACAAACCCTGACGACCGCGATGAGGTATCGTTTACTTCACGAGCGGGGTTGCAAGTCAGAGTTTCAGATGCCTTGAGAACCGATCTGACTTTCTATGGAACGCGCTACGAAACAGTGTATTTGAAATCTGAAAGATCGGCTGAAAATAATGTTCAACGATCAATCCGTTTCAATCCGTCGATCGTCTGGAATCCTTCGGTTGCGACCACCGTGCGTCTGTCGTCTGAGGTTCGAGCGACGTATTCTGTTGATCAATTCACACTTCCGGGTCGTCGTCCGCGAGATCAGAGCGCAAGAGAAATGCGATACGAGCTGGATGGCCGAAGGACAATAGCGGATCAGTTTGCTGTTCTTGTCTCGACATCATATAGCACATTGCACCTCGGTCGATTTCTAGAGGATAGTTTCGCCGAGATTCCCTTTGATACTCTTCAGATAAAACGTGCATGGGTTCGACTTCAAGCCGGTCGCACATTCCTCGCGGATGTAGGAGTTCGAACATTGATTCGGAGTGATTACAATCAATCCTTGTCTGTTGCCTACCAGCCAGTTGATGAATCAGGGATACCGTTAGTGGACGTTGAGGGCAACCCTGTCAAGGCCACCATCATCCGACCGGGCCGTAATATCATCGAGCAGCTCGGGCCTACTGCATCACTTGTGTGGCCGATGAATAACAGGTCCTCGCTTCGACTTGATGGTTGGCTTATCTTTCAACGAGTATATCAGAACCTTTATGGAGTGTTACCCGACGGCAACGCCTCTGTTATCCGGGAGGCGGCTAAAAACGGCAGAATGTCGACCATTCCGAATCTGACTATGACGATCAGATGGATTCTCTAAAGAAAGACGACGTACGACGCCCGTTCATTCTTGGTGTGACGGGCGGGATCGGATCAGGTAAATCTACGGTCTGTCAAGTAATCGCGTCCTTTGGTGTTCCTGTTTTTTACGCTGATGATGAAGGGAAACGGATTCTTCAGTCAGATCCCGAAGCTATAAAGGAGGTGATAGAAGAGTTCGGCGATCACAGTTACGATGAGTCAGGTGTTCTTGATCGAACGTATCTCGCTTCAGTGGTGTTCAACGACGAACAACGGCTTCGACGACTCAACCAGATCGTTCATCCCCGGGTGCGCGCAGCTTTCAACAATTTTGTGGAAGAGAACTCAAACAGCAAGCTGGTCGTCCATGAGTCGGCAATTATTTTTGAGGCACATCTTGACGAGCTTTTTGACGGTGTAGTTGTTGTCGATGCAGACGTCGACATTCGACTTGCACGTGCGATTGCAGCCGGCAAGTCCGAAGGTGACGTTCGCAAACGCATGGAGCAGCAGATGCCTGCAGAAGAATTGCGCGAACTTGCTGATTATATTGTTTACAACAATGGAACATTCGACGACCTCGAAGACGAGGTAGAAGTTTTACTTCGCAGTTTACTCTTTCTACCGAGGTAGCATGGTCACTCTTCGAAGACAGGGGAAGCGACTTGTTCTGTCGGTAAACGGAATCAATAAGTTCTGGGCACTGAAGAGCAGTGTTAACATTCCCTTCTCGTGTATCGACGAGGTCCGAGTGAACCTGGACGACAGTGTTTCCATATGGTCCGGTTTACGAGTGCCCGGGACCTTCATTCCGGGATACCTGCGAGCCGGTACATATCTGACCCGGGGTGGGAAGCACTTTTACTTACGGCGAAGGGGCAATGAGTCGATCGTTTTCGAACTTAGCGACCACAAATATTCGCGTGCGGTAGTTGATGTCCCCGACCCCATTGATGCAGTGAGCCAGGTTCTTACGTGGATGGAAGAGTTGGGGATTAATAATGACTAGAACTTAATAAATACGACGCCTTTAATTATGTCTACGAATGTCTTGCAGATCATCCGGATGGGATTACTGTCTGGTGTCATGCTCTTCGGGCTGGCTGCTTTCCTGGTTGGCCCACAGCTCGATGGCACGGAACAGTCTACCATGTATAGTGCATTGCGAATAGTTTTTGCGATCGTTGCTCTCGGCTGTTTGTTTGCGATGAAAGTCCTTCAACGCAAAATGTCTGAGGTGAGCGGTGAGACGGCTGCTAAATTGACAATCGCCGGATGGGCTCTTGGTGAGGCCACTGGATTTCTGGGTGCGATTATCCTGTTGATGACGGGCGTTCTATGGCCGTTCCTGATTGGCGTAGGGATCATGCTGGCGTCGTTTGTTCTCTTTCCAGTTAGTGAACCCACAATCTGACTATCGTCTCGCGTTTCTAGACATTTGTCTAGGAAACCACCCAGGCTTTCTCTAGCACTTTATCATTGGCGCGTGACGCACTATTGTTATTAAGTTGTCACCGGGGAGGAGGAGTGGTGGCCCCCACGCGTTTTGAGGGGAATGGGTCGTTTTTGGATGCAATGAGCCGAAGACATATCCCCTTGCTCAGGTTCCGAGTCCGACATCTCCCAAGAAACTGAGAATAATCTGCTTCACATCCTCGGTCGTAGATCCGGACATGATGTCGCCCGCCAGGATGTGACTCGATGGATCCTCCGACTTGTCAAACGGGACCAGCATCTTGTGTCTCGAGCCGAACTTAAGAAAAGCTTCCTCTATTCGTGCCGGATCAACAACTGCATCCTTCGGTGAGTAAACTGATAGGGTCGGTACTTCCATCGGAGACAGATCAGTCTCGTCAACGAGATCAACTAGACCCATCATGTCTACCAGTGTTGACGTTGGGTAGCTGGTCGTCCAGTACCGACCATGTAACTCGTTGTGCGGCTCCCACGAGCGTTCCTTGCCCTGCAGAAACTCGGCAATCTTCCCTCCCCACGGCCAAAGAAGTACACGTGCCGTGCCATCTTTAGGCCCGAAGTTGGGCGACATGATAACGTGTGCTGCGACGTCGCCCGACAACTCGGGATGCGCCATCAACCATGTCGAAATCGTGGCACCCGTTGAATTTGCAACGATAACCACTTGATCTCCGATCCGTCGTCCGATTTCGATTGCCTCAAGCCCGTCGTTGATCCAGTCGTTAACGGTGGCCTCTGCCATTGCGCGTCCCGGCCGACCATGCCCCTTCAGTCTGGTGAAGAAGATGTTTGCTCCGAGCGAGTCTCCAAGACTTTCAACGAGCGGACTTACCTCGTGCCGAGATGCCGAGAAGCCGTGGAGATATACGAGCGAAATCTTTGTTTTTTCGCCTTTCGAAGAATACCAATGGATCTGCTTCTGAAAGCCCTCAAACACATCTCCGATTGCAGATTCCTGCTGGCGCAGATACTCATCAAGGTTCGCCGGAACGTCAATCCTTTGCGTTGTTACAGTTTTGTTCGGCCTCGGACCTGCAAAGAAAACAGCAGTAGGTACGATCGCGACTGCTATAGCCGAAAGTAACTTCTTGTTCACGATGTGACCCTAGAGAATCCTGCGGAGCACTTCCGAATCATGATCGTCCAGATCTGAAAGGATCAAATGCCCCATTCTGTCGCGCTTGGTTTTCAGATATGCCTGATTGTTTTCATTGGGCTCGATCTCTATTGGCATTCGTTCTACTATTTCAAGACCGTAGCCGGCAAGGCCAATTCGCTTGGTCGGATTGTTGGTCATGAGTCGCAGTTTACGTATCCCGAGGTCGCGAAGAATCTGGCAGCCAATACCATAGTCCCGATGATCCATTTTGAACCCGAGGGCCTCATTCGCCTCAACGGTATCCATGCCCTCTTCCTGAAGCTTGTATGCACGCAGTTTGTTAAGGAGCCCAATTCCTCGGCCTTCCTGTTTCATATACAGGACTGCTCCTCGTCCCTCTTCTTCAACGCGTTTCAATGCAGTAGCAAGCTGATCTCCACAATCGCATCGAAGCGATCCAAAAATATCTCCTGTTACGCACTGCGAATGAACGCGCACGAGTACGGGTTCATTCTCGGTCCAGTCACCTTTCTTCAGGACAATATGTACGTTGCCACTCAGGCGTTCCTCGTACGCAAGCAACTCGAAGTGACCGAACTGAGTCGGCATGTCGACTTCAACGACACGCTGCACGAGGATCTCATGATGCATCCGGTATGCGATCAAATCCTTGATCGTAATAATCCTCATATCGAACTCGCGTGCTATTTCCATCAGGGCGGGCACACGAGCCATCGTACCGTCATCATTCAAAATCTCGACAAGGACTCCTGCAGGTTTCATTCCGGCCATGCGGGCCAGATCCACAGTTGCCTCGGTGTGACCGGCCCTGCGCAGCACACCTCCGCTCTGAGCTCGCAGCGGGAAGATGTGGCCGGGCTTGGAGAGTTGCTCAGGTTTCGTCTCGGTATCTACCAGGGCGCGAATTGTTTTCGATCTGTCGGCTGCAGAAATTCCCGTCGTGGTACCGACGTTGTAGTCAACAGATATCGTGAACGGAGTATCGTACAGCGACGAGTTCGATGACACCATCATGTCGAGGTCAAGCTCGAAAGCACGTTCTCTCGTCAACGGGACGCAAATTAATCCGCGTCCATATTTTGCCATGAAGTTGACGAGTTCCGGAGTGATGGTCTCTGCTGCTCCGACGAAGTCTCCTTCGTTTTCACGATCCTCATCATCGACGCAAATAACAAGGCGGCCTGCCTTGATATCTGCTATCGCATCCTCAATCTTGTCAAAGACGATCTCTTTGTTCTCGGTCATGCGTCTATACCAACCAGCGTTCCTTGATTTCTGAACTAGTTCTCGATCGTCTCGATGTTCGTTGAAGACTTGCTTGCGCTCTTGTTGGTCAAGCCTGAGATTGCGCTCTTCTCGACTTTGACTTTGACATTACTGTCAATTTCAACAAGAACACGCGTATCCTCTACTTTAAGAACCCTTCCATGTATTCCACCGATAGTTACCACGGAATCACCCTTTTTTACAGCCTCTATCATCTTCTTACGATCATCTTCCTTCTTTTTTTGCGGGCGGATGATAAAAAAGTAGAAAACGATGAAAATCAGGATCAGCGGGCCGAACATAGTGAGCGGATTCGCTTCTCCTGATGGCTGGACGAGTAGTAAGACAGTATTAATCATAGAAAAAGACCTGGTCGTTAGGCCGTCAGTACACGAAAATAGAATGTAGGTGATACCAGCTTCCGCCGCTCATCAAGATCGTCAAACATACAACTGATAGCATCGGCTAGCTCATCAGATCGAGATGCTTTCTTGATAACTGTGTTCAGCAACCATTTCCAGTTGCCCAGTTTCTGCATGGCATGGCTCAACTTGAGCTCATTCTTCAACCTTGCCATAACCTCAGTTTCAAACTGTCGAAGGAAATCACCGGAGAAGTCATCCGCCTCCTTCGCCTTTGCTATCCAGTCGGCCGCTTTCCAACCACTCACCATGGCGTTGCCGATGCCTTCACCTGTAAAGGGATCGATTAGACTGGCGGCATCTCCTATCAGAACCCATCCGTCGCCAGCCATTTCACGGGGTTTGGAACCGAGCGGCAGCCCCCAACCCTTGACATTTCCGACACGTTCCGCGTTTGCAAATCTGTGAGAGAATCGTGGATGATTGACAAGTGTTTCGAGGAGTGGCTTCAACTGTACGGAACGCTTTTTCACTACAGAGCTGAGCATACCGACACCGACATTGGACATGCCGTTAGGCATTGGAAAGATCCAGAAGTACCCCGGGATTGATTCATCCACGAAATGCAATTCGATGTGATTCCGCTCATCAAATCCTGTGACTCCTTTGTAGTAAGAACGGAGTCCTGCGCAGTAGTGCTTTTCATCGAGTTGTTCCATCCCAAGTTCTCTCGCCACAACGGAGTAGGCACCGTCTGCTCCTACGACGACCGAGGATTCGATTTCGACTTCACTATTGTCTTCAAGTCGTGCTCGAACACCTGTGACCCTGCCATCATCAAACAGAAGTCCTTTTACTGTAGTGTTCTGGAGCACGGTCGCGCCCGCATCAACGGCTTTCTGAAAAACCAGCTGGTCAAACACTTCCCGACGACTGACGAAACCGGGTGCTACCGGTTGGTCAAGCATTTTCGTAAAGGGAATCGAAACCTCGTCTCCCATTGGGCCCGAGAAGGTAACGCCCCACGACCCGAGACTCTCATCTCTGACCAGGTCGTCGAGCATTCCCAATTCTCGCAACACATCTACACTTTTCCCGCTGATCGCATCGCCGCATATTTTGTCACGCGGAAAGCTCTCCTTGTCGATGAGCAGCACGCGCAAATTGTCGCGCGCCATTACCGTAGCGGCCGTAGCGCCGCCTGGTCCTGCTCCGACAACTATGGCATCGTATCGTTCGAATGTCATCGCAGAAAAGTATAGT
>JABDKO010000220.1 GCA_013002165.1 Rhodothermales bacterium
GGCGTTCATTTGACATCACTGGATGACAGGACGGATAGATTTCTTGATCGATCCAAAGTGATACTACTCGGCATGGTCAATATGGACCTGACCGAGACAGGAGCCGACGATGTGGATCTGAGTCAAACTCGTCTGGTTGCGCACGAGCTTGTGAAAGAATCAGGACCACTTCGCGGCGAACTGGAAGAAGCCGACCAGCAGAGGTTGATGACACTCATTGACGATCTCGAGGTCATCCTTTTGCAGATTGCAAACCTTGAAGAGGACGCTGACATCCCGGCGATTGAGATGGTGAAGGACGGAGTAGACCAGCGTGCCGTCCTGCTAAAAATTAATGTTTCGGAAATGCGAAGCACGCAGCGCGGTGATGGCTCGTAGCCTCACACGTCGCTCGGCTTCAATCACATAAGATAACGGAGTACATAGTTGTGAAAACAGGATTAATGATAGCGATTCTGTGCCTGGGGCTGAACATTTCGGCGACGGCCCAGGAAGCAGATCAGTACAAACAAGCTTACGATATGGTGCTCGCAGAAAACTGGGCAGGTGCCGAACGTGCATTCGACTCGTTTCTGGCAAGATACCCGGATGGGAAATGGTCAGACGATGCGCAGTACTGGCAATGTCATGTTCAGGAAAAACGAGGGTCGGATCTGGAAGATGTCTTCGACTGCTATCAGGATTTTGTCGGCGAATACAAAGGTAGTTCGTGGGCGGATGATGCTGAATCGAGCATGGTCAGGGTCGGGAATCGCCTCGTCAACTCGGGAAAAAGGGAGTACGCCGCAATCATAGAGCAGATTGGTGAAAGCGCGGAGGAGGAAGTGCGTCTGGTCGCTCTGGACGCTCTGTGGCAGATGGGAGACGAACGGGCGCTCGATGTGGCTCTCGAACTCTACGACGATAATGCGAGCGTTGCCTTTAAAAAGAAACTGATTTTTGCATTCTCACAGTTCGATTCCCCGCGGGCGACTGCGAAGTTAAAGGAGATCGCGAAAGCGGATGACGACCCGGAAATCCGGAAGGATGCCATATTCTGGATAGCAGAAAGGCGTGACAGTGAGTCCATTGATTTTCTGACCTCACTAACTACCGGCAACGAACCAGTCGAGGTGCAGAAGCAAGTAGCGTTCGCCTTCTCACAACTTGGAGACGCCGGAGTCACGGCACTGATCAAGCTTGCTCGCAACTCGCGCCACGAAGAAGTTCGCAAGGACGCCATTTTCTGGCTTGGTCAAACAGGTGGTCCCGAAGTGGCATCGTTCTTCGACGAACTCCTTGCGACATCGAAAGACCCCGAGGTAATGGAGCAGGTGATCTTTGCATTTTCTCAGATGGGCGGAGAAGAGAGTCTTAATCGTCTTGCACGAATTGCGCAGTCACACGAAAATGATGAACTCAGAAAGGAAGCCATTTTCTGGATCTCCCAGACCGGAGGCTCGAGAGCAGCTTCCCTCATGGAGTCTATCGAAAAGTCGAATCCCTCCGAGGAGGTTATGGAATCTGTCGTATTTGCGTATTCGCAGATGGGCGAGGAAGGACTCAAGCGACTCGGAGCGCTCGCAAGTACTCATCCGAGTGCGGAGGTACGCAAAGAGTCGATCTTCTGGCTGGGGCAGTCCGGAGGGAGTCAGGCGACAGAGGTCTTTGATGACATACTTGAAACCTCCGACAACAAGGAGCTGATTGAGCAAGTAGTATTCGCCCTAAGTCAACTGCCTGATGATCAGGGCGTCGACCAACTAATCGATCTGGCAAAAAATCATCCAAATGCGGACGTTCGCAAGAGCGCTGTGTTCTATCTCGGACAAAATGATAGCGACAGGGCCAGGCAGGCACTCGTCGAGATTATCCGGGGCAGGGACTAATACCGAAGAGGCCATTTTATGAAAGCTGTAATATTTGTTTGTGCTCTGTTGGTGCTACCTGTTAGCGGCATAGCTCAGGAGGTAGCCAGGTACGGCGGTACATCAACAGAACTGGAAACCAGATGGACGTGGGCCGAGAACGAACTCGATAGGCGCTCGGGAGATATCTGGTTCGGTTATTCGATTGAACGCCTGATGCGCGCTGATTCGCACATGGGCAGGTATTCAAGCAGGAAAAACTATCCAACATTCGGGGAACTGCTCTACGGGATAAAGACTGAGCGGACGCCTGGCCTCGATAGCCGGTCAGACAGGATGATCATGAAGGAGATGGTAATGATGTTCCTTATGAGCAAGCAGGGCAAAATACAAGATGTGTTGTTTTCAACGCTCGACGGTGACGTGCACGTTGACAATGACATTTTGTGGCTGGGTAATGTCGACACGGGTGCTAGTCTTGCAAATACAAAAATCCTGTTTCGGAACTCAACCGAAAGCGATGTGCGGGAAGATCTCGTAGCTGCAATTTCAATGCACGATTCGCCCGAAGCCCTCGATATGCTGAGGTCTATTCTGAAAGCCGACGACGTTCCTGAGGTACGCGAGCAGGCGGCGTTCTGGATGAGCCAGGTATCAGACACTGAGGTCGTTCTTGATGACCTCGTATCGGCAGCGACGAACGATCAGTCAGAAGATGTTCAGGAGCAGGCAGTGTTTGCAATCAGTCAGATTGAAACAAAGAGTGCGACGGACGCTCTGATTAGACTGGCCCGTACCGGACCATCCGAGATTAAAGATGAGTCGATTTTCTGGCTCGGGCAGAAGGCGACCGACCGGGCGACGGAAAGTCTTGCGGAGATTGTCGAAAACGACCCTGATTACGAAGTCAAGAAGCAGGCCTTGTTCGCACTTTCTCAACAAGAAAACCAGGCCGGTATTGACATGTTGATTCAAATAGCCCGTACGCACGACAGCGCTGCCCTTCGCAAGGATGCAATATTCTGGCTGAGTCAAAGTGACGACCCGGCAGCACTCGACGCAATCGTCGCGATCGTCAAGGGCTAGGGCTCCCGTTCTAGCGGTAGAGCAGATAGGGCTCTCTTTGCGTCTGGAATGACTCGACCTGGTCCTGCCACCCCGCAAGTATTTCGCGGGCGGATTCTCCAGCGAGGAGGCTGCGGCGAAGTTCATCGGACCCTGACAGCAAAACCATCCAGCGTTCATTGATGGTGTTCTCGAGGTACGAGTCCGGGCTAGCATCCCGTATGGCGGTTAGTACATGAACGCCCGTTTCAACGGGGCGGTAAATGTCTGCATCAAGTAGAGTCAATCTGACCCCGTTGATCGTAACATCCTGATGCTTTGGTGACGCTGCAACACCGGGGATGGATCGCGGAGTGTACGTTTGCATGCTGAACTCGGCACCCGGGAGAGAAGCGTCGTTCAGCAGCTCAACTACCGACTGCGCGTCTACCTCCGGCGCGCCGAAGATTAGAAATGGCTCATCGGTGCCGCGGCCCTCGTTCAACGCCGTGGCCTCAAGAAGGCAGATGCCGGAATACACAACAGCTGTCTGCACTGTCGGAATATTCGGGCTTGTCGGAATCCAGTGTTGTGGATCGAATGGCCATCCGTCGGACCGTTGCCACCCGATGATTTCGACAACCGTCAACTGCAGATCTTCCAGGCCTTCAATCCAGCGCTCACCTGCAATCATTTGCGCGAGTTCTCCGACAGTCAAACCGTGAGCAATCGGGATCGGGTACAGACCAACGAACGATTCGTTGCCCGACTCAACCAGCGGTCCCCCGATGTAGTTGCCCCCCAGGGGATTTGGTCTGTCCAGGACAACAAATTCGATTCCGGCGTTGGCCGCAGACTGCATCGCTAGTCCGAGGACGGAAATGTACGTGTAGAATCGTGCCCCGATGTCCTGAATGTCGAAGACGAGCACGTCCACATTCTCAAGCATGTCAGGTGTTGGCGCGCGAGTGTCACCGTACAGGCTATAGACTGGTATTGCATCAAGTGAATCAGAATCGACCTTCTGTCCGGCTTCTACGTCACCCCGGTAGCCGTGCTCGGGTCCAAATATTGCAGTCAGACTGAGACCCTCGTGTGCTCGAAGTACATCCACAAGGTGCTGGTCCTGATACCGCGTGGTCTGGTTGGCAATCAGGCCAACACGCTTCCCCTCAAGTACCGCAAAATCTGATTCCACGAGTACCGCCGCACCTGTTTTAACCACAGGTGCCGGGTCCGGCAGGCGGTCTCCGGATTGGCAGCTAATTCCAACGAGGAGTGCAAGTAGAATCGACAGGTGATTAGGAATTCGCGACAACAACATGCTCCGGGAAGAAATATGCGGACTCGATGAGGCCATTCTCCACAGAGTCAGAACCATGCGCAATGTTTTCGCCGACGGAATCAGCAAACAACTTTCTGATCGTTCCATCTGCAGCCTCTGCCGGGTTCGTTGCGCCGATCAGCGTTCTGTAGTCAGCGATCGCATTCTCTTTTTCAAGGACGATCGGAACACACGGGCCGCTCGACATAAACGTGGTCAACTCTCCAAAAAATGGACGATCCTTATGTACAGCGTAGAACCCCTCGGCTTCAGATTTCGAAAGACGAACGAGTTTCATGGCGCGGATGGTGAATCCAGCGTCCTGAATACGTTTGATTACTTCGCCGATCAGATTTTTGCGTACACAATCCGGTTTCAGGATCGCTAATGTTCGTTCGAGTGCCATGTATTTTTGTTAATTGAATGAAGGCTGGAATGCTATGTATTCACCGATCCACAACTGGATTACACTTTTGCAGGTGCATCAGCGTGAGCTTCATCGGGTCAGCGGGGAAAAATATGTGTAACCGGTAACTCTACACACCACCAAGGTGATCCGCTATTATTTTTGAATCCGTATTAATAATACCAAGTACTCCGCCGGCCCGGTAGTTGTCGAAACCGATGAAATATGCCCCGTCGACGGATTCCTTGCCGATCACGATTGTCGGATTACCATACTCATCTGTGTATGGAGCCACTGCCGGAAAGATGTCCGTGACTCCCGATTTGTATCCCGTGCAGATGATTACGGCATCAAAATCATCAACGCGGCCATCGGCAAACTCAACTCCCGCCTGCGTGAACCGTTTGATTTCCGGACGGATCACGATGTTACCCTCCCGAATCTGTTTCACGGTGCCAAGATCAATTACCGGGGTCTTGCCAAAGCGTCGAAGCTGGGCAGTCGGTGCGATAGAAGGTGTGCGCAAACCAAATTTTGAAAGGTTTCCGATCGTCAACTTCTGGGTGAGTTTTGCAAGCGCATCCTGCAGCCAGAGCGGTAGGCCCGACAGATGAATGGCGGTTTGCTGCGTTGGTCGTCCGAAAGCGTCTCTCGGAACAATATTGACGGGTCCGCGCACGGAAATTGCCACGGCGATTCCACTTTCAGCGAGGTCGAGAGCTATTTCAGCGCCGGTGTTGCCCATCCCGACAACAAGGCACCGTTTGTTTTCAAACGGGTTTGCAGTTCTATAGTCTCGGCTGTGCACCACGGTGCCGGTGAACGAGTCCAGTCCCGGCCAGCTCGGCGTAAGCGGAACACGATTGATTCCTGTTGCCAGCACTACCCGATCTGCTGACATTTTTTCGCCGGTTGTTGAAAGAATCCATTTATCGGCCGCGCGTTCTACTGACTGGACCTGCGTGTTGAATCGCGGACTGATTTCGAATTCACTGGCATAGTCAATGAGATAGTCAGTCAGCTGCTGCCGGGAAACGTAGGTCGGATAGCCGGAGGGGAATGGCATGAACGGCAGTGACGAATACTCTTTTACCGTATGCAGATGCAGTCGCTCATAATGATTGTGCCACGATGGAGCAACGGATGTACCCTGCTCAACCATATCGAAGTCTATGCCCATCTTCCGCAGACGGGCACCAACGGCCAGTCCGGCAGGTCCGGCACCAACGATGATGATAGAAGGGGATCCCAAGATGTTTTCGTGTTTGATGCCCAAGGTATGAATGATTTGATACACAGGTCTCCGGTCAGTATCGGATGGTCTCGATCCCTGTCTCCGCGTACCGCAGATGTTTTTGAAGAACGGGCAAAGACGGCGGTTTGCGCTAAGACTTCGGTTGAAGTGATCCGATTGAATAGTATATTAAGACAAAAGAGTCATAAATCAGATAATGCTTTCACGAGCCTGTCATATAGCGATTCGAGCTACCGTCTACCTGGCGCTGCATTCCGGTGCCAGCTACGTAAATACGAAGGAGATAGGGCGGGTGCTGGGCGAGTCTCATCATTTTGTTGCCAAGGTGCTGAATCAGCTGGCCGGTGCCGGTATACTGCACTCTTACAGAGGCCCGAATGGAGGCGTAGCCCTCTCAAAAAGCCCCGATAAGCTCTATTTGAAGGATATTATTGCGGTTGTTGACGGCAAAGGGGCACTGGAGGGATGTGTGCTGGGCAACGCGAAATGTTCAGCTTCAAATCCGTGCGCCTTGCACGAGGACTGGAGTCCGATCCGACAGCAAATTATGGACCTTGTAGAGAATCGGTCACTTGGCCAGATTGCCGAACGAATCCGAATTCTGTCTGCTAACTCAGAGGGGGCTCTAACCTCTTCAGATTTTTATTTAAGACAAAAGACGCACTAATCATATATACTGTCATGCGTAATAGACCTCACATACCAGCTCTCACAGCCACGCTAGTACTTTTCCTGATCGTTGGATGCGGTGGCGCGAGCGACTCTGAGCAGGCAACACCAGATCAGGCAGGGGACCAATCTTCCCTTACAGCCGACCAGATCGAAAATGGCATCGGCCCGGCCGTGGAAGTCAATCTGGGACCAATTGACGAAGCCATGGCAGCGAAAGGAGAGGCCATCTTCACATCGAAATGTGCCGCATGCCACAAGATGGACAAGCGATATGTTGGCCCGCCCCTTGCCGACGTGACGAAGAGACGATCGGCTCGCTTCATTATGAACATGATGCTGAATCCGGATCAGATGATCCGCGAGCACCCGACTGGCAAGGAAATGTTCGCGACCTACATGACACCGATGCCGAGTCAAAACCTGACCGAAGAAGACGCACGCCATCTTCTGGAATACCTGCGAACGCAAGTACCAGTCGTCGAATGATTTTTTGAATTTAGAACTACACACATACACTATCAGATCAAAGCCATGAAACGTAACAACAGAAACACAGTGATCGCGGTAGCCGGAGTGCTCGTCGCCGTCATAGTGCTCGCCACTTCGTGCCAGCAGGCGCAGAGGGGTGTAATCAGTGGAAGCGATGCGGCTTCAAAGGTCTATGTACCTCCAGGAAGCTACGACGACTATTATGCATTCATGTCCGGAGGATACTCCGGCCAGGTGACGGTAATGGGACTACCATCCGGAAGACTGCTCAAGAACATAGCAGTATTCTCGCAACACGCCGAGAACGGGTGGGGTTACTCTGAAGAAACGAAAGCGATGCTGAACACTTCCTACGGATTCATACCGTGGGACGACAGCCATCATCCGCAGCTATCCCAGACGGACGGTGTGCCTGACGGGCGATGGTTGTTTATCAATGCAAACAATACGCCGCGTATTGCTCGCATTGACCTCGCTACATTCGAGACTGAAGAGATTCTGGAGATCCCCAATTCTGCGGGTAACCATGCCTCTCCGTTCATTACCGAGAATTCAGAATACCTCGTTGCCGCCACGCGTTTCAGTGTGCCGATCCCGCAACGCGATATGTCGATAGACGAATTCAAGGAGCAGTTCAAGGGAACGATTTCCTTCATTAAAGCCGACGTCGTCGGCGATATGGACGTCGAATTCCAGATTATGCTGCCGGGATACGACTACGACGTGTCACATGCAGGTAAGGGCCCGTCGCACGGCTGGGCGTTCTTCAGTACATATAACACAGAGCAGGCTCATACACTCAAAGAGGTCAATGCCTCCCAGAATGATAAAGACTTCATAGCAGCCGTCAACTGGCGTCGCGGTGAAGAGTGCCTGGCAGAGGGCGTCGGTCGCCAGTTTGGTGGTGAATACGTTCATAACATCGTCGGTGAAAACCGGATCGCGGTCTCCCACGCTCGCTCGGGAACCACCATGATCTATCCTGAAGATTGCGATGGTCTGGTATATTTCCTGCCGACACCAAAGTCACCTCACGGAGTTGATGTTGACCCGACAGGCGAATACATCGTGGGCGGCGGCAAGTTGGCAACCGTCCTTCCTGTCCATTCGTTCTCGAAGATGCTGCAGGCAATTGAAGACGAAGCCTTTGAAAGCGAAGTCGACGGTATCCCGGTCCTTGACTACGATGCTGTTATAGCCGGTGAGGTTGCCAATGCAGGGCTCGGACCGCTCCATACAGAGTTCGACGGAAAGGGTAACGCATATACGACCGCATTCCTGTCTTCCGAGATCGTCAAATGGAAACTGGGTACATGGGAAGTCGTCGACCGCATACCGGTATACTACAGTGTCGGTCACCTGATGATACCCGGTGGCGATAGCCGCGAACCCTGGGGACAGTACCTGGTCGCGATGAACAAGATGACGAAGGATCGCTATCTCCCGACCGGACCGGAGCTGGCTCACTCAGCTCAGCTCATTGATATCACGGGCGAGAAGATGGAAATGCTACTTGACTTCCCGACGATGGGTGAGCCACACTATGCTCAGGGTATTGCAGCTGACCTTATCGCCAGTAATGAAGTAAGAATGTTTCCGATCGAGGAAAACAGTCATCCGTATGGTGTCAAGAGTGAAGCTGAAGCACGTGTCGAGCGCGACGGGAACGATGTTCACGTCTATATGTCATCGATCCGGAGTCACTTTGCTCCCGACAACATTGAGGGCATTCGTGTCGGCGACAAGGTTCACTTTCATGTTACGAACCTTGAGCAGGACTGGGATGTACCGCACGGTTTCGCAGTGATCGGAGCCCGTACGTCGGAGTTGCTTATCATGCCTGGGGATACGCGAACACTTATCTGGAATCCACAACGTGAAGGAGTATATCCGTTCTACTGCACGGACTTCTGTTCTGCTTTGCATCAGGAAATGCAGGGATATGTTCGAGTGTCGCCTCGCGGAAGCAATACACCTCTGACATTTGGTACTGGCTCATAGTGTGTGAATGACAGGTCAGGCGGCCGTCTTCGGACGGTCGCCACCCCGTCGTTCCTTAACCCATGAATCCTGTAGAAGACAATGGAAATCGCGAAAAGAGACAGCCGAATTCTGGGAATCGCCAGCCTGTTGCTGCTACTCATGTACGTTTTTCCGCTATGGACAATCGATCTCGAGGCTCCACAATACCCGGAAGGGATTGGTCTGGAGATCATGATTTCGACCGTGCAAGGCCAGAGTAAGCACGACCTTCGGAATATCAACAATCTGAATCACTACATCGGCATGAAGCGAATCGAACCAGAGTCGATCGCTGAGTTGAAAATCATGCCGATCCTGATAGGCATACTCATTGCATTCGGGCTCGTTGCTGCCTACACCCGAAAGCGCTGGATGCTGTACACGTGGGCAGTCACTTTTCTAATTCTAGCCCTGGTTGGACTTGTCGATTTCTACCTGTGGGAATATGACTACGGACACAATCTGGACCTCGAAACGGCGGCAATAAAAGTTCCGGGGATGTCCTATCAGCCCCCATTGATCGGATCCAAACAGCTACTCAATTTCACCGCTCATTCGTGGCCTGGAATCGGCGGCTGGGCTGCCTTCGCTTCGCTCACAACCGGCTTGTGGTTGATGTTTATAAATGTGAGGAAAGGACGAAAGACTGGAGCGGCGATCGGAACAGCTGTAGCACTACTGTTCGTGACGTCCGGTTGTGCCCGCGGTCCGGAACCCATCCACTATGGAGAAGATCAGGGAGCGAATTGCCGGATGACTATTGTAGATGAGCGCTTCGGCTCGGAGATCGTAACCACGACCGGTAAAGTCTACAAGTTTGATTCAATCGAATGTCTGGCCAACTATATCTCTTCCGGAAGCCTCTCGTCGGATCAGATTGCCTCGGTGTGGGTGACTGACTTCAACGCTCCCGGAACCCTTATCGAGGCGGAGACTGCCACGTTTGTTAAGACAAATGCTGTTCACACCCCGATGGGTGCGGGGCTAGTCGCGTACCGCGTGACATCGGACGCTGCTCCGATACTGCGTGAGCCGGAATCCTACTCCATGACCTGGAGCGAACTTCTGACAAACGCAGATTCAATAGCTATCCTGCACCGATGAAGCTAGCTGGTATCATAACGTTTTCATGTATCCTCTGTCTTTCGGTTGAGGCGCAGATGGTGCACACCGTGTCACCAGCTGACTCCATCCAGATCATTGTGGACAACTCATCTCCGGGCGACACAATTTTGTTTACGGCCGGCATTTATCAACAACCGGTATTGAAGATCGAAAAGGCGCTGGTTCTTACGGGTGAGGTCGGTGCAACTCTTGATGGCAGCGCCGGGCAGCGACTCGTTGAGATCTATGCAGATGACGTGGAGATCAGCAGTCTCACGTTTAGGAATGTACCGAAGACATTTGTCGATGACCGGTCAGCCATTCGGGTCGAGTCAGCATCCAACTGCCGCATCGAGGACAATGTTTTTGACAACACATTCTTTGCGGTCTACCTGGCCAATGCCGACACGTGTCAGATAACAGGTAACACGATGCGTACATACGCCCGTCGCGAGAGCGAGGGGGGCAATGCGATACACAGCTGGTATAGCCGGGAGCTCCTGATATCTGACAATAAAATTGTCGGGCACCGTGATGGAATATATCTGGAGTTCACCAAAGACTCGGTGGTTCGTAATAATACATCCACGTCAAATCTCCGGTACGGTTTACATTTTATGTTTTCTGATCGCTGCCGTTACGAGAACAACATCTTTGACAACAATGGTGCGGGTGTCGCCGTCATGTATGCTAATGATATTGGCATGGTGGGAAACACATTCTCAGACGCGTGGGGACCAGCATCGTACGGTCTCCTTCTGAAAGAGATCAAGGGCGGGGAGGTCGGAGGAAATACATTCACCGGAAACTCTGTGGCGCTGCTGGTGGAGGGGACGGACAGACTGTCGTTCGACGGCAACACGTTTGAGAACAATGGCTGGGGAATCAAATTGATGGCCAACTCAACAGACAACGAGTTCACGCGCAACGCATTTATGGGTAACTCATTTGATCTCTCAACAAATAGCCTGACGGCCCCGAGCACGTTTCGCGGAAACTACTGGGATCGTTATCGCGGGTATGACCTTGATCGTGACGGGGTCGGCGATATCCCATTCCGGCCCGTGCGACTGTTCTCGGTAATTGTCGAAAAATATGAGGCCAGCCTCATCTTGCTGCATAGCGTTCTGGTCGACGCGCTGGACGCAGCTGAGAGAATAATTCCGGCACTGACTCCAGACCAACTGATTGACGCTGAACCCTTAATGAGACGGCCAGCATAATGTATCTCGTATCTGAAGCAACTGCTCCTGTCGAACTCATTGGACTGCACAAGTCCTTCGGTCAGAACCACGTACTTGGAGGTGTCGATCTGACCCTGAAACACGGTGAGGCGACCGCAATCGTCGGTCCCAACGGTGCCGGAAAGACGACGCTCATCAAGTGTCTCCTCGGGTTGACGCATCCCGACGATGGCGTGATAAGGATTGGTGGCCGCGAGGTCGATGACGACGTCTCGTACCGATCAGCAATCGGATACATGCCGCAGCATCCTGATTTCCCCGACAATCTGTCTACACGTGAAATAATCGATCTACTGCAACAGCTGCGCGGAAACGAACACGTTGATTTGAGTCTCCAGAGATTGATGGAACTCGATCGCGAGATGGATAAACCGGTGCGGGCTCTGTCAGGTGGCACACGGCAGAAACTGAGTGCTGTTCTGGCATTTATGTTCAAGCCGCCCATACTGGTTCTCGACGAGCCTACCGCTGGGCTTGATCCGATCGCAAGTTCGGCATTGAAGGATCACATTATGGCAGAAAAAAAGCGTGGAGCAACGATGATCCTGACGTCTCACGTAATGTCGGATCTTGAGGAGTTAAGTGATCGTGTAGTCTTTCTCCTTGACGGGATTATCAGATTCGACGGATCGCTTCAAGACATCCGTCAGCGGACCGGTGAAAGCAAACTGGAGCGGGCAATCGCGCAGATGCTACGAGGGGAGGCAGCATGAAAGTAACACAATCGAATAACCTGTGGACGATCGTTCGATACCAATTGAACAATGCACTTCGGAGTAGATGGGTACTTTTCCACGGCCTGCTGTACTTCGTTCTTGCCGAGGGGCTTCTCGTGTTGACAGGTTCATCAGACAAGTCACTGCTGAGTATGGTCAACGTGGTGCTTCTGCTGACACCGCTCATCAGTCTCATGTTCGGGACCATACACCTCTACAACGAGAGGTCGTTTATCCTTCTTATGCTTACGCAGCCGATAAAACGGCGGCTCTTGTTTACTGCGTTGTTTGTTGGACTCGCAGCTCCACTGGCCGGAACGTTTGCGCTGGGAATGGCAGTGCCGTTTGCGATCCACGTCAAAATTACCGGTGCTACACTGGAGCGCCTGTTGCTGCTCATCGGTTCGGGAGCACTACTGACTTTGATTTTCACGGCGCTCGCCTTTCTGATTGCTGTTCGTCAGACGGATCGAATTCGAGGGGTCGGTGTGGCCCTTATCGTCTGGCTCGCTTTTGCGGTAGTCTATGACGGTTTGATTCTCGTCGTTGTCAGCACATTTGCTGCCTATCCGGTTGAGAAACCATTACTGGCACTAATGATGGGAAATCCGATTGACCTCGCACGAATTATCATAATGATGTCGTTCGATGCAGGCGCTCTCATGGGCTACACGGGCGCTGTCTTCACCAGGTTTTTCGGGTCGATAGTTGGAACCGGAATCGCTTTCACGGCAATGGCCATCTGGACGATCGTACCGTACAGATTTGCCGGCCGGGCGTTTCGAAAACAGGATTTCTAGAATACCATCCCTGCCTGTTTCATCATTCGCCCTTGAGGCGGATACCACCGGACGCGTAACTATCGCCAAGGCTGGATATGGTTGAAGAATCGAACGTTTTCTGGATCTGCTGACGTGTCTGTGCCCATTCCTGATGCATCGGGCAGGGAGCGTCGTTGCCGCAGTTCGGAAGTCCGAGGACACAGGCTTTAAAGAGCGCATCGCCGTCGACCGCTTCTACGACTTGTCGAACTGTGATTGTAGATGCTGCGCGTGCAAGCCGGACTCCGCCCGTCGGCCCACGGTGTGTGTCGACGAGATCATGTGCTAAGAGGTTCTTCAGGATCTTGGCGAGAAACGTAGCCGAGATATTCAGCTCGGCACTGATCGTCCGCACGGCGACATAATCGTTAGAGTCAAGTGATCCAAGGTAAATCATTGACCGGATTGCGTAGCGTGCAGCGTGCGAAATCAAGAGTGGTCCCGGCGTTTACGGAAGTGATCAACTGCTTCAATATAGTCGATTGCCAACTCTCCCTGAAAATAAACTGCTAGACGTGTCTTTCGGCGTGATATGATGAGCGGACAAGTGGTCCGCTTTCGACGTGTTCAATGCCCAGGTCTTCTCCAACCTGCTTGTATCGTCTGAACGTGTCAGGATGGATAAACTCCTCCACTGGCAGATGCATCCGCGTTGGCTGCAAATACTGGCCGATCGTCATTACATTCACCCCGTTTGCAACGAAATCTTTCATGAGTTCGACCACTTCATCTTCAGTTTCGCCAAGGCCGACCATGATGCCGCTCTTCGTCCGAAGTCCCTGTTCCTTGGATATGCGAAGGACCTCTAACGATCGCTCGTAGTTTGCCTGCGGACGAACGCGCCGGTACAGCCTTGGAACTGTTTCGACGTTATGGTTCAGTATCTCCGGTCGTACGTCGAGGACAATTTGCAGGGCATCCCACAGGCCACGAAAATCGGGGATCAGAACTTCAATGGTACAACCCGGTCGCACCTTCCGGATTTCCTTAATAGTCTCTGCAAAGATAGGCGCGCCGCCGTCCTTCCTTTCGTCACGATTGACGCTGGTAATCACGGCGTGGTTGACACCCATCAATCGCACTGCGTCAGCGACTCGTCTGGGTTCGTCCCAGTCAAGTCCCTCGTCCGGTCGACCGGTCAAGACTGCACAGAAGCCGCACGAGCGGGTGCACACATTACCGAGAATCATAAATGTCGCAGTGCCGGCAGTCCAGCATTCACCCATATTCGGACAGCGCGCACTCTGGCACACGGTATGCAGGTCGTGAGACTCGATGATGTCAACCAGGTTCTTGTAGGTCTCACCGTACGGTAGTTTCACCCGGAGCCAATCCGGGCGCTTTCCGCGAGTGGTGGTAAGATTCTGGCCGAGGACAGGTAGCTCCTCGAAAACTTCACCGTCACCTGAGGTATCCCGGACGCTTTTTAAACGTATCTCTCCTGGTCTTAATACCTTTTTTTCAGGATTCGAATCGCTGTTTTGCGTTGACATTGATATTCCGTTGCATCAATCGGTTTTTGCGTACCCGTCCAATTGTCAATTGATCCCGCTTTAAAGCCCTCTAAAAACGACGGGTTATCTTTATATTTAAGTCTACTCGTCAGGCGCAAATTTCACAACAAGTCGTCGTATGGAAATAGTTGTCAATAAATCGATCCAGGCCTCCAATGTCCGCAGCATACTGGGCAGGCACATGCTTGCTGATGGCCTTCCAATGGTTCTTGATATGGACAAGAGCGATGGTGTCAATTTGTTTGATGCGGCGACTGGTCGCAAGTACATAGATTTCTTTGGTTTTTTTGCGTCGAATGCTCTCGGCATGAATCATCCCAAGCTCGTCAATGACGAAGAGTTCAAGGCGCGGCTGATGTCATCGGCGCTAAACAAGGTTACCAACTCTGATGTCTACACGGTGCACCTCGCGCGTTTCGTCGACACATTCAGTAGAGTCGGTATTCCCGAGTATCTCCCCTATGCATTTTTTGTATCGGGCGGAGCACTGGCAGTCGAGAATGCATTGAAAGCATCATTTGATTGGAAAGTCAGAAAGAATTTTCAGAAAGGGTACCGTACGGAACGCGGTCATCAGGTAATGCATTTTGACCAGGCGTTTCACGGTCGGACCGGATATACTCTGCCGCTCACAAATACGTCCGACCCGAGAAAGACACAGTACTTCCCGAAGTTTAATTGGCCACGCGTGCTCAACCCCATGATTCATTTTCCGCTAACGGATGAGTCACTGGACGATCTTGAGAAGCGGGAAAAGCAATCTCTGGCGCAGGCCAAGATGCATTTCCACAACAATCCTGACGATATCGCGTGCGTAATCATTGAGCCTATCCAGGGTGAGGGTGGAGACAACCATTTCCGACCCGGGTTTTTACAGAAACTCAAGGACCTTGCACACGAGAATGATACGTTGCTGATTTTTGACGAGGTGCAGAGCGGTGTCGGAATCACCGGTCGTTTCTGGGCGCATCAGGGGATCGGGGTTGAACCCGATATTATTTCGTTCGGGAAGAAAACTCAGGTTTGCGGCATCCTCGCTGGTCGTAAGCTGGACGAAGTCCACGGCCATGTTTTCGAGACAGCCAGTCGAATCAATTCAACGTGGGGCGGCAATCTTGTCGACATGGTTCGGTTTGATCGGATTCTGGAGGTCATCGAAGAAGACAATCTGGTGGCCAACGCCGAGCTCTCCGGGGATCATCTGTTAAACAGATTGAAGGATCTGGAGCAGAAGCATGATGTCATTTCCAACGCCCGTGGTAGAGGTTTGATGTGTGCATTCGATCTCGAAACGAGAGACCTTCGTGACCGTGTGAGAGGCAAATGCATGGAGAAAGGATTAATTATTCTTGGTTGTGGCATCTCGGCGTTACGATTCAGGTCACCGTTGACGATCAAATCCGAAGAGATCGATGAAGGGATCGATATCGTTGAATCCGCGATAATTGAAGCAACTGGTTGATCTTGAATCAGTTAAGCTTATCGTGGGGGATATGCAGACGTTCGCACTTCGCTCGACAGGTAGATATTTTCCGCTAATTGCCGATAATAATCGGGATTGCGCTTGAGAATCGGATCGGATTTTGCGTTTTATAATATGATATCTCTTTGAGACATTTTGCCCGGTTCGGAGTACTCGGTCTTTTCACGTCATCCAGGCATTCTTTTAACCACAACGTTTGGCGCTAGCCGAATCGTCAATTATCCAGGTTGGATACATGATTAACGTTACAAAAATTGGTATTGCTTCTATTCTGGTCATCCTCGGGGTTGGCTTGCTGGCGATTGAGAGTCAGAAGTCAGAAGTGACGGAGGATGGGAACCGCCCGTCGATCTCGTCACAGGGATATTCGGCCGGTACGGCTGATGATCCACGAGCACGGAATAACTGGGAATTGGCCCGTCTCAAGGACCCGGCAACGAACTCGATACCTGCTGATATCCGAAGAAAGGAATTAGCATTTGCGCGGACACTACCACAGCGCTCCAGTTTCGGAAAATCGATGGCCGACGAGTGGGTCCGCATGGGTCCCTTCAATCTTGGTGGTCGAACTCGTGCATTGGGTGTTGATGTGACGGATCCGGACGTCCTGCTTGCGGGTGGGGTTTCCGGTGGCATCTTCCGTTCGACCGACGGTGGTACGACGTGGTCACAGTCATTTGGTGCAGCGGACCTGAAAAGTGTGACGTCAATCTCACAGGATACACGAACGGGCGAGACTACCACCTGGTACGCAGGCACCGGTGAAGCCCGGGGAAACTCGGCTTCAGAATTCACCGCATTTTTTAGAGGAGACGGAGTTTATAAATCGACGGACAATGGAGCGTCATGGTCACAGATCCCGTCTACGGTATCAGGTACGCCTGCTGCCAATGATCAGCATTGGGATTTCGTTTGGGAAGTCGCGACGGATCCCTCCAATACGGTTGATGACGAGGTGTATGTCGCTACACAAGGCGGTATTGTTCGCAGTACCGATGCAGGCAGCTCTTGGTCAGCTGCACTTGGGGACACGCTTCTTGCGTCGAACTCCTGCTACTCCGACGTCGCGGTTTCTGGGTCAGGAGTGGTATACGGTACCGGTAACTTTGGCTCGGGTCCTTCATTTTGTGACTTTGAAGGTGTTTGGAGAAGCAACGACGGTATCTCATGGTCTGATATTACGCCGCCAGCTGTCGCTTCCGACACGCTTTCAAGAGGCGAAATCGCTATTGATCCTTCAGACGAAAGCAAGATTTATTTGCTTGCCTGGCTTGGTACTGATGCCACAAATGAACATGGTCTGTTCCAGTACGACACGTTAACCACTACGTGGACCGATCTTTCGGGGCTTCTTCCCGCGAATGGTGGAACTTTTGGAGACTACGAATCGCAGGGTGGATACAATCAGAAAATTGCCGTCCATCCCGACGATAGCGATATACTGTTTGTCGGAGGGCGAAATCTCTGGCGAATCGACGTATCGGGCATGACGGATACATGGATTGGGGGTTATGCGACATCGAATGATGGCACGCGCTATACTGACCATCACCCGGATCAACATGCTATCGCTTTCCATCCTACGAATCCCGACACGATGTTTACAGGGAGTGATGGTGGGGTTCATGTCACGTTAAATAATATGGCCGCGGGCGATGGATCAGTTGCCTGGGTTGATCTTAATAATGGCTATTACACGACCCAGTTCTACGCCGTCTGTATGAACAGCACTACCTCAGATCCATTTCTCGGTGGTGGTATGCAGGACAATGGTACCTGGGGAACGGTATCTGCATCGGGCACTGCGGACTGGTCCGAGGAGCTCGGCGGAGATGGCGGCTTTTGTCAGGTTACCGATGATGCGTCCCCGGCGACGAGTACGTCCCGATACGTCAGCGCACAGTTTGGGGAAATCTATCGACGTCAGTATTCAGCAGGTGGTACTTTCGTAGCCGACGTTCGCGTCGATCCGAGCGGAACTGCTGGCAATTACATCTTTCTTCCACCGTTCGTACTGAATCCCGATGATCCGCAGATGATGTTGCTTGCGGAGGGCGAGACGATCTGGAGAAACTCCGACCTCGAAGGCATTACACTTGATGGAAGCACAACGACAAAGTCGACTAACTGGACTAATCTGACACCAACGACGTCGCCAGTTATTGATCCTGCCCTTGAGAGGGTTACTGCGGTTGGCATATCGGCAGCGGGATCCGCCAACGTGTTGTACTACGGGACGTCATCAGGTAACATCTTTCGAATTGACGACGTCCACACGGCAACTGCCGGTGTTTCCGCCACGAATGTCACTGATGGATCATTTCCCACGCCAGCGTGGGTTAGCGATATCGCAGTCGATCCAACGGATTCTGACCACGCGATTGTTGTCTTTTCCAACTACGGGATAGCAAGTATCTGGCGTACAACTGACGGCGGGACGTCGTGGACAGATGTCGAGGGGAATCTCGCCGGTGTAGAAGCTCCGTCAATCCGTTCAGTTACGATTGTACCGGGGACCATCACGCCATACTATGTTGGTACCAGTACCGGGCTTTATTCGACAACAGCGTTTGCCGGAGCGTCAACGGTATGGACCCACGAGGGAGATATCGCCATCGGAAATGTGGTGGTCGATATGGTCCGTGGACGTTCCCAGGATGGACGTCTTATCGTCGGTACACACGGAATCGGATTCTTCATGAACGAGACGCTGCTTAGAGTCGAGTTAGCTGATTTCCGGGTAGTCGCAGACGAGCGGGAAGTGTCCTTCCTGTGGTCAACAGACAGTGAAACCGAGAATGGTGACTTTGTGATTCAGTACAGAACTGATGATCAGGCTGAATTTGCCGCTCTTGCCACGGTTCCAAGCAAGGGTAGCAGCAGTCAGTCGACTGAATACCGATACGCTGCGACAGATATGGAAGCAGGTGTTTATTCGTTCAGGTTGAAAATGACGGATCTGAATGGCGGATCCACATACAGTGATGTTGTGGAAGCTGCGGTCGGAATTCCAGAGACCTATGAGCTGACGGCTGCATATCCGAATCCGTTCAACCCCGAAACGCAGTTTTCGCTGTTGCTTAGAAATGAGCAGACGGTTCGCATCGAAGTTTACGATGTTAGCGGTCGGCGGGTGCAGGTGTTGCATAACGGAAATCTTGCAGCGCTTGAGCGGCATTCATTCCGGATCGATGGTTCTACACTTTCGAGCGGCACGTACATTGTGCGTGTAGCTGGTGAGGACTTTACGGACTCGCAATCGTTGTCGCTGTTAAAGTAAACAGTAGATAGTATTGAATACGACAACAGCCCCGCGGTCTTTTGGCCGCGGGGCTGTTTCAATTTGATGGGTCCGCGCCGGTCTGGTAATCACGTGGGGGCCGCCACTCCTCCTCCCCGGTTTCAACTTAATCACAAAAGTGCGAACTGCGCCAATGATAAAGTGCTAGACAAACTCTAGATATTTCCCTAGGAATCTGCCCCGCGTACCGCATTCCCTGGATCAACGGCAGCGAGTCAGGCATTCGGCAACTGGGGCCGACACTTCTCATCCGCGCTGAATCGACGGCAGACAGGCTTCTCTCAGACTATCCGCTAAGCCGAACATGCCTGTAGCTATCCAAAGAGAACGGAGCTCCTTACCTACGCCGATGGCGAGACGTCAGGCGGCTCAGTTGCTGCACCATCCGATGATATAGCAGCATCCGCCTCGTCGTCTTTTTCCTCCACCACGCGCGTTACATCAGCGATAGCATCATCTCCTTTCAGCTTGATCAGTCGCACACCCTGGGTATTTCGACCAAGCATGCTGATTCCGCCGACATTGATCCGTATCAGAATCCCCGCTTCGGTAACAATCATGAGGTCGTCAGTGGGAAGGACCCCTTTGATGGAAACAAGATCTCCTGTGCGCGACGTTGTCTTCATCGTAATAATACCCATGCCGCCACGGCTCTGTACACGGTAGTCGTCCAAAGCCGTCCTCTTCCCGTAGCCATTCGAGCTGATGGCAAGCACGCTGCGCTCCTCTCCCTCTACAACTATCATCCCGACAACCACATCCTTCGGGCCAAGCTTGATGCCTCGAACACCCTGTGTATTTCGGCCCATCGAACGAACATCACCTTCCTTGAAACGAATGGACTTGCCACTGGATGATGCCAGTACAATGTCCGTGCTTCCATTGGTCAGATGAGCTTCGTACAACTCGTCTCCATCATTGACAGATATAGCAATGATACCGTCCGATCGTGGGCGGCTGAATGCTTCGAGGCTCGTTTTCTTCACCTGTCCACGTCGGGTCGACATGAACACGAAGTGATTGTTCAAAAACTCCTCACTGCGGAAATCATCTTTCGCCACCGCTAGCACGGCACGAACTCGATCTTGCGGTCCAATCTGGATAATATTCCGGATGGAACGACCCTTGGAGGTTCGACTTCCTTCGGGGATTTCATACACGCGTACCCAGTAGCACTTACCCTTATCTGTAAAAAACAGCAGGTAGTCATGGTTGTGCGATGCGAACAGATGCTCGATGTAATCCTCATCGCGCATACCGGTCCCCCGAGAGCCTTTACCGCCGCGTCCTTGCTGGCGGTACTCGGACACATCAGTACGCTTGATGAGGCCCTGGTGCGTTATCGTGACAACCATATGGTCATCTTCGACCAGATCCTCATAGATGATGTCCCCGCCGCCTGTGTAATCGATTTCCGTTCGACGCTCATCCCCGTACTTCTCACTGATCTCCATGAGTTCATCCTTGATGATGGTCATCCGAATAGACTCATCGCCCAGGATTTCTTGAAGTCGCGTTATCAGCGCCATTACTTCCTTGTACTCATCTTCGATCTTTTGCCGTTCGAGGCCGGTGAGACGACTCAACCGCATGTCAAGAATTGCCTTCGCCTGGATTTCTGATAGCTGAAACATCGAGTTGCCATGCGTCGGCAAATCAAGACGCTCCAATTGATCAACAGTGAGCCTGGCTGGGAGGACTCCCTTCATCAGATTCTCTCTAGCAGAATCTGTATCCGGCGAGTTGCGGATGATCGTAATGACCGCGTCAAGATGATCCAGCGCTATCGTCAGACCCTCGAGGATATGCGCGCGCTCTTCGGCCTTACGAAGGTCATACTGGGTCCGGCGAGTTACGATCTCATGCCGATGCTCGACGTAATACTGGACGGCTTCTTTCAGATTCAGCGTCCGCGGTCGGCCGTTTACGAGGGCAACGAAGTTAACGCCGAATGTCTGCTGGCACTGAGTGTACTTGTACAACTGATTCTGCACGACAGCGGAAACAGCGTCCCGTCGCAGCTCGATGACAATGCGCATTCCGTCACGGTCGCTTTCGTCCCGAAGGTCGGAGATGCCGTCAATTTTCTTGTCCCGCGCAAGCAGCGCAATCTTTTCTATCAGGTAACTCTTGTTTACCTGGTAGGGGATCTCGGTTATGATCAAGGCGATGCGACCTGACTTTCGCTCCTCTTCCTCGATCTTTGCGCGCATCACAACACGTCCGCGGCCGGTATGATACGCGAGCCTGACGCCCGAGTGGCCATATATTATTCCAGCAGTCGGAAAGTCCGGCGCAGGGATATGCTGGATGAGATCGTCAATTGAAATCTCCGGATCATCGACATAGGCGAGGATACCCGAGATAACTTCCTTCAGATTGTGAGGCGGAATCTTCGTTGCCATCCCCACGGCGATTCCATCCGTGCCGTTTACGAGCAGGTTCGGGAAAGCGGACGGCATCACGATCGGTTCTTGAAGCGAACCGTCGAAATTGTCCTGATAGTCTACCGTCTCTTTGTTGATGTCTCGAAGCATTTCCTCGGCAAGCCGGGTCATGCGTGCCTCTGTATACCGCATTGCGGCCGCCGAGTCACCATCAACCGAA
Source organism: Rhodothermales bacterium (assembly GCA_013002165.1). Taxonomy (GTDB): domain Bacteria; phylum Bacteroidota; class Rhodothermia; order Rhodothermales; family JABDKH01; genus JABDKO01. The sequence goes on from JABDKO010000220.1 coordinate 21,850, forward strand.
CCGAAGTTTCCCTGGCCGTCGACAAGGGGATAGCGCATTGAGAAACTCTGCGCCATTCTTACCATCGTATCATACACAGCGGTATCGCCGTGTGGGTGGTACTTACCGAGAACCTCACCAACGATTCGAGCACTCTTTTTGTAGCTGGCTCCGGCAGTCATACCGAGCTCGCTCATTCCATACAAGACACGACGATGGACCGGCTTCAGTCCATCGCGAACATCGGGAAGGGCCCGGCCAACAATTACCGACATCGAGTAGTCGATATACGAGGACTTCATTTCGTCCTCAATGTTGATCGGAATTACCCTGAGATTATCAGCTTCCATGCGATACTATGCCTGCCTGACAGTGGAAAATGCTCATGCGCATCACGTCAAAATTGTCTGCGCATGGATAGGTGGGTCTGGTCGAAACCGGGACTATCGAGACTTGACTGGAATATAGTCTTAAATGGCCAAAATCGCTATAAATGACGGCAATAATGCTGATTTTGAGCGGCTATTCACGGGTTCTCTAACAACCGCATGACCACTCCGGTACATCACCGGCAGGTGTTTCACAGAATACCCGTCGGCAGCGGTGTTTTTACCCACAATCCACATAGCGATGACACTATACATGACCGAGCCGAAACCGTCTGAATCGCAGCCATAATCTTGTATCTTGTTAGTTCTGCATACCCTTCATTTTTTCGAGCAAAGTACTATGAGTCGCTTTCTTAGGAATCTATCGTTCATCCTGCCCATCGTCCTGCTATCTGCCGGCCTGTGCACCGCACAAGAGGCAGCAGTAAAAGCCGGGAAATATGACAACGGCAAGATGTGGACGTTTGACTATCCGCCCACAGAATTTATTTCAGAGACATACGGATTTACGCCTGACAATGGCTGGTTTGAAAAGGCACGTCTGGGCTCACTTCGGTTGCCGAACTGTACAGCCTCATTTGTTTCTCCTCACGGTCTGGTAATGACCAACCATCACTGTGGTCGCGGTTCTGTCGCGCAGGTAGCTATGGATGGGGAGGACTTGCTCAACGACGGCTTCGTATCCTCGTCGCTCGATGAAGAACGTGCTGTACCGGGACTGTATGTTGATCAGCTTGTGGCAATCCAGGATGTAACGGACGAGGTGTTCGCTGCAGTAGAGGATGCTGAAACTGACGCGGAGAAAGCATCTGCACGTCAGGAGGCTATTGCCGCCATTACGAATCGAATCACCGATGCGGCGGGAGGAGCAGATGCCGGTTTCGTCGCTCAGGTAATAAACCTGTACAACGGAGGAAGGTATTCAGCATACACGTTCAGGCGATACTCGGATGTTCGCCTGGTCATGGCTCCGGAACTACAGCTGGGGTATTTCGGCGGTGATACCGACAACTTTACCTATCCCCGATATGCCCTCGACATGACGTACTTCCGCGTCTATGAAAATGACGAACCATTCGAGCCTGAGTATTTCTTCCAGTGGAGTAAGGAGGGGGCGTCATTGGGAGATGCAGTGTTCGTTATCGGTAATCCGGGCTCTACGCTCCGCCTCGAAACGATGGCACAATTGGAGTGGAGACGGGATGTCCAGGAGAAAGCAATCGTCGATCTTCTAAACTCCAGGATTGGTTCGCTCATGAGTTACTATGAGGATAATCCATCTCCTGCTTTGCTGAATCAGATCTTTGGTCTCCGAAACGCACAGAAGCTCTATACGGGACGTGTAAAAGGATTGAACGATATGGTCATAATGGCCAAACGAGCGGATACGGAGCGCCAGTTCCTTTCCGACATGGATGCAAAGTTCGCGAACATGGATGCCGACGTGCAGGTCCCGTATCTCACCGTCATCAATGACCTTGCGAATATCGTCGAACAAAAACGCGAATTCGCGGCTGAGTTCGCTGCGTTTATCGCCATGCAGCCAGGGGGCAACCTGTCATCGGCAACACTCGGCCGTGCCTCAGTGGGCCGGGCATACCTGAACCAGAAAGATGCCGGTGCGACTGCCGAGCAACTTCAACCATATGTCGACCAGATGTCATCAATGACACAGGATCCGACGATCGACAAACTATTTCTGGCAAACAGGCTGGCGGATTTCAAGGCAAGTTTCGGAGATGATGACCCTATTGTGCAGGGAATCATGAAAGGGATGTCTCCCGCCGAGGTTGCCGAGTCGATCACGTCAAATTCGGTTTTCAGCGACGCCGCGAAACTTATGGAAGCCATGGAAAACGATGGTATTCCAGCTGACGATCCCGCACTGGGAGTTGCGAACATGATTGCGGACAGACTTCAAGCATTCCAGAGTGCGTTCGCAGGTCTGGGCGCTCAGGAAACAGAGCTAAACGCTCAGCATGGCCGGGCAAGATTCGAGATCTATGGAACGGAACGTCCACCGGATGCCACGTTCTCTCTGCGAATCGCTGACGGCGTAGTTAGCCCGTACGAGTACAATGGGACTGAAGCACCACCGTTTACAACATTCTTCGGGCTGTATAACAGATACCACGCTCACATGGCATCAGAGGATGGAGCTGAGTGGGTCCTGCCGGAACGCTGGTTAAACCCTCCAGCGACTTTCGATATGTCGACGAAACTGAATCTGGTTTCGACAAATGATATTATTGGCGGAAACTCCGGATCGCCGCTCCTGAATAAGGATCTTGAAGTAGTCGGCCTGATCTTCGACGGTAACATTGAGTCGCTACCTTCGGCATTTATTTACCAGACTGAAGTAGCCCGTGCGGTGAGTGTTGATGTACGCGGAATGCGCGAAGCGCTTGACGAAATCTATGACGTCGATAGAATTGTGCTCGAGCTTGATGAGGGAGTTCTGGTGGCAACCGAGGCCGAGGCAGACGCCAGACAGAACTAGTATTCTCAACCATACGCCAGTGCCAGGTATTGAACGCACTATCCTGACGGGTAGTGCGTTCTTTTTTCCTGAACATCAGGGCTTTGCTTTGCGGTTACTTTGTGATTTGAAAGATGAGTCCCGAATTATCGATATTGGTCTCGCGTAGACCTTGATTGGTCACCTCCCCAAAGTCAAAATTAAGTCAACATAACAGCATTATGTACGTCAAGCGTTTTTCATTGCTGGCAGCCGCGGCCGCCACGGTCGTACTATGTACCGCGCCTCGCATTTCGGCGCAGGATATATCGGCAACCGTGCTGCATGCCGATAGAGTCTTCGACGGGTTAAAAATGTACGATGACTGGGTCGTCGTTGTATCCGGTAACAGGATTGTTGATGCGGGACCTGTGTCTTCAGTCAGTATCCCCGAAGACGCAGACATGCTCAGGTTTGAGGGAGCAACTTTGCTGCCCGGTCTGATAGATGCTCACTCACACCTTCTGCTCCATCCATACAACGAGACATCCTGGAATGATCAGGTTCTTAAGGAGTCATTCGCCGAGCGCGCAATACGAGCTGGTGTCCACGCAGGAAATACGCTGCGAGCTGGATTCACATCGCTGCGCGATCTTGGCTCGGAAGGTGCCGGCTATGTAGATGTCGGCGTCAAACAGGCCATCGAAAAAGGGGTCATCCCCGGACCGCGACTGATCGTCTCCGGAAAGGCCATCGTCGCGACAGGCAGCTATGGACCCAAAGGATTTGCAGAACATGTCCATGTACCTCTAGGTGCTGAAGAAGCTGACGGGCTGGAGGGTATTCAGCGGGAGGTACGAGATCAGATTGGCAACGGTGCTGACTTCATCAAGGTGTACGCCGACTATCGTTGGGGACCCAATGGAGAGGCGCGTCCGACTTTCTCGATCGAGGAGCTGCAGCAAGCGGTCGCAACTGCTGGATCATCCGGTCGGACGGTGGTCGCTCATGCCAGCACTGCCGAGGCCATGCGAAGGGCAACGATTGCCGGTGTGGAATCTATTGAGCATGGTGACGGAGGGACCCCGGAGGTTTTTCAGATGATGGCGGAGGCTGGAGTCATTTTGTGTCCGACTATTGCAGCGGGTCATGCGATTATGCAGTATGGAGGATGGGACCCCGGGACCGATTCCGACCCTGAACGAATCGTTCGCAAGAAGCAAAGTATCGAGGATGCGCTTGAGGCTGGTGTAACCCTGTGCAATGGCAGTGATGTCGGTGTCTTCTCGCACGGAGACAACCCGCGCGAGCTTGAATTGATGGTCGACTATGGAGTAAGTCCACTTGGAGCGCTGACTGCAGCGACGTCGGTGAATGCGAAACTAATGCACATGGAAGATGCCGTAGGTAGAGTCCAGACAGGCTTTCTCGCTGATATCGTCATTGTCGATGGCAACCCGGCCGAAGCGATCTCTGACATCCGAAACGTCGTTCTGGTCATGAAAGATGGTGAAATTGTCGTCGGTCCGCGGTGATCCGGGCCAGTTTTGAAGGAGCTACACTCGCGAGGATAATGGTCCGGACACGCTGCCGGCCACAACGGGGTTTCATGTACTCGATAGGGACACGCTCACCGAGACCGTGCCCAGCCAATCGCAAGGGGGCCACCACTCCTCCTCCCCGGTAGCAACTTAATCAGAAAAGTGCGAACTCCGCCAATGACAAAGTGCTAGACAAACTCTAGATCTTTTTCTAGGATTGCAGCAAATCTCTTTGAATACCCTTCGCTGGCGCTCAGGGTGACAGACAAAAAGCCCCATCCTACAAGTCGATGTCCCTCTTCCTGACGAGAAACAAACCCTCCGCCTGGCTGCTCACCGCTATCACGCCGCTCTTGAAGTAGGGATAGTTACTCCAGGACCCACCGAATCCAAATGTGTCATCCGAGAACGGTGCCGTATCAAAATGACCGGACTCAACCGGATTGACGGGATCTGAGATATCGAGAATTCTGAGACCAGCCTGATAATTCGATTGGTACATCAGATTGCCTTTGATGTACAGGTTATGATCGCTCGCACCCACGCTGTGTGTAAACTCCTTCACAAGGATCGGATCATCCAGATCACTCACATCCCATATCAAGGTGCGCGTCTTGTCGACAATCTTGTTCATCTCATCGAGTTCGTCGTTCATGTAGAAGTAGTTCTGATCATCAGTCAACCATCCCTGATGTGTATATGCTGTCTTCGGATAGGTAGCGACTGCGACTGTCTGTGGATTACTCTTATTCGTGACATCGGCGATGATGAACGCATTCCCGTTCGAGTTCAGGCAGATCTCGCGTCCTGTGTAGTCGGCATCAGGGCCACGATACATCACACATTGAGCATCATGCGTTCCGCCATAGTCCGGGTGTGTATAGCAACCGACAAAAATTGGATTCAACGGATCTCGGATATCCATCATATGAAGCTGCCCGCCGCAGCCCTCGCCGCCAGCGCGACTGCCGATAGCATATGCAAATCCCGATTCTTCATTGATGATGATATTGTGGGAGCTGGCAATACCCGAGTAGTGAGCCGACTCCTGAAAGTCGACTGGCATGTCTGCCGGATCCACGTCCCGAAGTTGACCAAGATCGAAGATTTGCATCCCGTGATCGCGGGCACCGTCTGCGACGATAAACGCATGGTCCTTGTAGACCTTGATATCGCGCCACCAGCTGCCCGGAGTGCCAGCGGTTCTCATTAGCTGGCCAACCACCATCGGCTGCCCTGGATTACTAATATCGATGAATGATACGCCATCGGTTCTGCCGGCGAGTACATACTCCTTGCCGGTCTGTGAGTCTTCCCATCCCCAGATGTCGTTCAATGTAGCACCACGGTCATTTGCAAGGTCGCCCGTCGAGATCATCGAGAGCAGATCGACGTTGTCGCAGGGAAAGATGTCGTTGGCCATACCGTCTTCACACTCGACCATATCACCTGACATGGATTCAAATCTGTTTACGTCATTCTCGACGGCAGCCACGAGTGCCCACTCGCCGGCGTCGTCACGTTCATAGATCGTTGCCCGGCCAGATTCAAAATCGGCACTGGGTGCTCCGACGGCGAGGATGTCGCCTTCGATCGCCAGACCGACTCCAAATCCTCGGCCTTTTTGATCTGCAGGAGCTTCGAGTTTTGAGTACGGCCCTTCAAGGTTGTCCGTGTTAAAGATGAAAACACTTCCTCGGGCGCCTACCACAAGATCACTTCCAGAAATTGCGAGTCGGCCTCCAAATTGACCGGACTTGCTCTCGCCTTCAGCAGGTTCTGCCTCCTCGATCATGGCAATGCGATTCCACGTGGCACTTTCGTCTTTCTCATAGACGATCACTACTCCGTCCTGCTCGTGTCCGATCGCTCCTGCAAATAATCGTCCCTCGTGCACTACAACTGACCTACCCAGTTGCGCATTGTCCGACAGATCGTCGCTGCCCAGCTCTGCGACCAACTCGGGACTCTGATTATTGGAGATATCATAAACCAGTACACCTCCCTTGCCATCGTTTGATTGGGGCGTGCCGGCAAAGAGTAAATCGTCCTCCGATACGAGTGACCAGACTGGAGCATCAATAACAGGTCCCATGTCGTGCCACGCGCCGTCCATCTCATGAACGTAATGCACAGATCCCGCTGCATCATCAGCATTGAAGGCGGTTACCATTACTGTGCTCCGGGCCAGGGTAATCGTCTGAGTCCGATAACCACCTCGGGCATAGGCACCTCCGAATTCAAAACCATCGGCCAGGCCTTCAGCCGGGCTCACTTTCGCCTGTTCGGTCCACTCGCCGTCCATGTGCTTGTAGAGATAGATGGCCTCAACGCCGGGGGCACCAACTATCATTCTATCACCGTGCACGAGGAGAGAGCGGCCAAATTCATCACCATGAGCACCATCAGAGGCACCGATTCTCCCGGTCTCTACCCATTGCCCCTGGGCGTTTCGTGCGTAACGGTAGACTTGCCCGGCCGGATCAGAACCGGATGGCCAGCTTATCGGGGCCGACCCGATATAAACTTCTCCATCAGCAACAGCGATCGTTCCGCCGAAACCAAGCAGTGCACTCGTGTTGTCGGAGAATTTAGTCTGAGCAGTGGCTGGACTCGATGCGAGTATCAGTATGAGGGCAGAAAACAGGAAACGATGCATAGCGGAAGCGCGATTGATAGGTATTGAACTGCGATTCCTGATAATACGAAACGATCGTCAGCAACTCGGCCTTTAACGAACCAATTTTTCGCCACGTCAGAATCTTGAGATACAAGCACAGATGAGCCTGTATCTCAAGATCGTTATCGGAAGGTATTATTATGCGTGCGTCCTTGCTCTTTGTGATCGAAGGCAGCCTGCCCAGCTCATAAAGCCGCTATTTACCCTGCATCATAGAGCATTCGTGACCGGCCGAAGAAGTGCTGTCAGCGCCATGGTTCATTCGGCCGTTTCCCATGCCTTCCTTCATTCCTCCTTTCATGCCTTCCTTCATTCGGCCGTTTCCCATGCCTTCCTTCATTCCTCCTTTCATTCCTGACATATCGCCGCCCATCATGTTGCAGGTGTCCCCGGCGTTAAGGGACATCACAAACTCAACCACCGCTGCGCGATCCTCTTCAGACAAGGCTTGTTCGGGCATCAGGCCATGGTGCTCGATCGCCTTTGCCGGAAGCTGAGATCGTGCCGAATCTGGCTTGATCAGCCACTCGGTCATGGCCGTCCTCACTGCATCATCTGAGTCGAGATTATTGAAGTAGTGCATAGAGATCATCTGTAGCGGCGGTGCTATCGGCCTCGTGGACATGTCAGCAGGCTTCGCAACACTGTGACAGGTTGAGCAAACCTGATCGTAAACGGCCTCTCCACGAGCAGCGGCCACTTCGGACTGCGCGAATCCATCTGATACACTCAGCAGACAAACTGCCAGCACGAAGGCGCCCAGAAAACGAGCGACAGAATGAGTGGTACGCAAGGTTGGATAGATAAATTGTAATCTCATGTCGAAACTCGCTCGGTTATTATAGAAAATATGCATAGATGGACACCTGCCACCCTACCATTATGCGAAATTCTACAGGTCTGGATTCAGGGCTTTTTCGACGATGATAGTCTGGATCCGGCGGTGCTGACTGTGGGAGAAATCCCGACACGCGTGAATGCGCGGTTGGGCCCTGCTGAACCGTTCCGCTCTAGTTTGTATCTGGAATCCAGGCGACGATTCGCAATGGGGCTCCACTGCCTTTGTCAATCTTCATAGGCAGCGCCATGACAAACGACCCGGCTGCCGGAAGCGCTTCAAGGTTCGCGACGTTCTCAAATCCGGGGATGTTCTGCTCAAATAGAACCTGATGACTTTCAAATAGTGTCGACTGCCCCCGATCAAGGCTGGCAGTGTCAATTCCCACAGCTGCGATTTTTCTATTGTTCACTATCCATTGAGCAGCTTCCGGATGAATTCCGGGAAAATGCAGTTTTGCGACCGCCTCGGACCCGCGTTCGTCTGTTCCGAGATAGCTGGCTCTGTCGGGCCAGAACTGTCCAAAACCGGTTCTGAAAAGGAGAATACTACCCTCCGGAATCCGCCCGTTCATCTCCTCCCAGGCAAGAAGATCACCGGGACGAATCTGATAATCCGGATCGTCGGATACATCCGTAGAAACGTCTACCACAACAGCAGCTCCGATCAAATTAGCAACTGGAATCTGGTCAACAGTCTGTCTGTCCCGAAAGAAATGAATCGGTGCATCCAGGTGAGTTCCACCGTGTTCTGCTCCACGATAGCTGTGCGCCTCATAATAGAAGCCGCCGGGTGTTTCTCCGGCCGTACCGAACTCGAACTCGAAGCCCTCAGCAGTTGGCCAGTAAACAGTCTGCTCGTTGAAGGTGTACGTGAGATCTACAAATGATCCACTAGCAAGCAGACTGGCTATCGAATCTGAATCGGTCTGTTTCGTCGCGCAGCCTGCGAGAATCAAAAGGCTACATAGAGCAATACATTTCATCATTATTGAGTTGGCGGTGTGACGCTGATTCTGGCTAGCAGATTGACATCGGGGTCCACAACTACTCGTTCAGGTTTAACATCTGCGGGGAATGTGTACCGACCACTACCGGCAGACATCCGGAACTGATGAACCTCTGATTGACTGCCATCAGGATTGTCAAACCTCAGCTGTACGGGGAGTTGGTACACATACCTTCCGATATGCGATTGACGAGCATCAACTATGACCCGCCTTTCCAATTCGTTGTAACTCCACGACACATCCAGTGCAGGGATGGAAGGTGTAAATATCCATTGATCAAAAAACCAGGCAAGATCTACGCCTGACACATCTTCCATCACCGCTGCAAAGTCCGACGTCAAGGCGTTCGAGTCGCGATGCTTTGCGTAGTAGTTCCTGATCCCTTCCCAGAATGTTTCATCGCCGATTTCCCTCCGCAACATATGCAGGACCCAGCCGCCTTTCTGATAAGTGTTTGTTGAGAGCAGGTTTGTCAGCACCGTTATCGAAGTATCGACCACCGGACTGTCCGGATTGGCATCGGCATAGTTACTGATGGACTGACGCGATGATGTCAGTCTTTCGTTCATCCGTGCTGTTCCATACATGTGCTCCATGTATAGATTCGTAAAGTACGTAGCAAAGCCCTCACTGAGCCACACGTGATGAAAATGTTGCTCTGTTACCGAGTCGCCAAACCATTGGTGCGCAATTTCATGAGCGAATAATGTCTCCGAACCTCGCCGGCCGTCAATAGAGTTCTCGTGATAGAAGATACTGCCAGCATTCTCCATGCCACCGTAAATCGTCTTGGACTGGACATTGGCCAGTTTCTCATATGGGAACGGTCCAATCTTGTCTACGAAATAGTCTAGGATAGGCCATGCCATACGGTAGTCGTAAAATCCCTTGTCTCTTTCCTGCGGATACACCCAGCTTTGCAGCGGCACAGAGTGAAAGACCCCTACATGGTCTACAGCAAAGCGTGCAACACCAATTACCATAACCTTGGTGGCAAGCGGCACACCGGACTCCCATCGGGTCAAGCGTGATCCATCTGCGTTGTGGCTCTCTTCTCTCAGCCTTCCATTTGCTACAACCTGGTAGTGATCAGGAGCCGTGACGGCAAACGCAACCGTCGCCTTGTCGGCCGGTTTGTCGACGACGGAAAGCCAGTTCCGGGCTCTATTCGGCCAGTTGTCTCCGAAAAAAGTGCGGTCGCCATGCTTGTTTCTGGAAATGATCAGCCCATCCCGGGGAATACCGGAATACGCGATCTCGACCAGTACTTCGTCACCAGGGCTCGCCGGTGCGACGAGATCAATAGTCACTCGATCATCAGAGTGCATGAAGGATGTATTCAATCCATCAACGGAAACACTGGAAATCGCCATCCCTTTTCCGTCGGCTCCAGTGCCGACGAGGTCAAGTGTGACGGAAGACGTCGACTGTAGCACGATTAGATGGATAGCCGCTGCAACCTCAACTCTATCCGAATCGTCACTGAGCGTGATGTCAAACGCGTAGTGCGTGATATCTACTGTGTCGTCTGCACGAGATTCCGAAAAAGCAAAAAGAACTATAACACAAACTGTGCAATAAAAGACACGAGCGATGCGTATCATACGAGCTTGTCCTCTGAAGCGATACTACTGGAAACGATTACGGTAGGGTAAAAGTCTGTAACAAGCAACAGAACTACCTGCGATCGAAAGCCGTACTGTTGTACCTATGCGGCCACTTGCCCATCTCAATAAGTTCTACTGGAAGTACCGGTGGCTTTTCATTCCCGGTCTCTTGTGTGCGGTCGGCTCAGCGATATTCTCGCTGATGGTTCCAATGATTGTCCGGCAGGCTGTCGACAATATCCCGATATTTGTTCGAGTGTACGCACCGTTGTCAGATTCGTCTGTTGCGGAGTCGCTTCATGGCTCGTTCTTCACGACGCTCCTGCTGTACGGACTGATTATAATTTCTCTGAGTCTGTTTTCCGGGGTTTTTTCGTTTCTCATGCGACAGACTATCGTTGTGGCATCACGGCACATCGAATACGATCTGCGAAACCGTCTCTACGATCACATCCAGGGAATGTCGAGACGTTTCTATATAGACAATTCCACCGGTGACATCATTACGCGCGCGACGAGCGATATCGAGCAGGTACGTCGATACATTGGTCCGGCAATAATGTACCTGACACGAGCACTGGTCATTGTTGTGACGGCCATCACGGTGATGTTTATAATCTCGCCCCGGCTGACGCTTTTCGCAATAATTCCGATGCCGTTCCTTGCTGTTGCCGTGTTCTTCGTTGCCCACCTTGTTCACAAGCGAAGCGACGAGCTGCAGAAGCAATACTCCAGTCTCACGACCCTGGTGCAGGAAGCTCTCTCAGGGATCCGGGTCGTCAAGGCATACACCCGGGAGGAGCACGAGGCGAAGTCCTTCTCTCGTGAGAGTGATGAATACCGGAGGCGGATGCTCGACCTCGCGGCAGTCGAAGCGGCATTTCGTCCTGTCTTTATCCTTCTGATAGGCATGTCAACCATCATTGTCGTCTGGGTTGGCGGCCGGCTTGCTATGGAAGGTGCCATTTCCATCGGTAATATTGCCGAGTACATCATTTATGTTGCACTCATGACCTGGCCCGTCGCGGCCGTCGGGTTTGTGATTACGATGGTGCAGCGAGCCTCGGCTTCCATGTCGCGTTTGCAGGAGATCCTGGACTCTGAGCCCGATGTCACAGATGGCTCACAGACGGACACTTCTATAGATCGCGTCGATGGTAGAATCCGGTTCTCAGATGTCAATTTCAGCTACAAGGATGGCCAGAATGTCCTGTCCGATATTCGTTTCGAACTCGATGCGGGTCAGATGCTGGCCATTGTCGGTCGAACCGGTGCCGGCAAGAGTACACTCGTCTCCCTGATTCCGCGCCTGATGGATCCGACTGGCGGGACCGTCTACATAGGCGGTAAAGATGCTCGCACGATTCCGATCGCAGTGCTGAGAAAGGCGATCGGGTACGTTCCACAGGAGGTATTCCTTTTCAACGAAAGCATCGACAACAATATTCGATTTGGAGATATCGAGGCCACGGAGTCGACAGTTGAGGCCGCTGCTCGAAATGCCGTTCTTTTCGATAATATCATGGAGCTCCCGGAGAAATTTGAGACAATGGTCGGGGAGCGCGGCGTTACTGTCTCCGGCGGCCAGAAACAAAGGACGTCAATTGCCAGAGCACTTGTTCGCGCACCCGAGATTCTCATCTTTGATGACGCACTGTCTGCCGTGGATACCGACACAGAGCGTCGGATTCTCCGCAACCTCAAAACGCAGCAAGGTGAGCGTACGCTGGTGATCGTAAGCCATCGAATTTCTGCCGTTCAGGATGCAGACTTGATTCTCGTTCTCGACGATGGCAACGTTGTTCAGCGAGGCACACACGATGACCTTGTCAGGGAGGAGGGACTGTACGCAAACCTTTACCGGCAACAACAGCTCGAAGAAGAAATCGAGGCGATTGCGTAGGACGATTGAGGCAAGTTTTTGATATAACACCCCTGGGTACAAGTTCAGCAGCTCCGATGCATGGGCGACATTTATCGTCTGTACTTGTCAGGGTTGGCTCCACACAGCTACTTATCGATTGCGGTGAGGCGACACAATTTCAACTTTCTGCCTCTCGCTACAAGCCCGGTAAGCTATCCACAATCTTGATATCGCATCTCCATGGCGATCACTGGTATGGCCTTCCCGGACTGCTCGCATCTCTTTCACTGGCTGGAAGAACCCGGCGTCTGCAGATTGTTGGCCCGGACGAACTGGAGGGAGTGCTGCGAAGGATTCCCGGATTAAAGGAAGATGAGCTGGCATACCCTATCGATTTCATATCTACTAACTCGTCGGATTCGCTAAACCTGAAAAAAGGAATACGCATTTCCTGGGCAGCGCTTGACCATGGAGTACCGTGCGTCGGATATCGAATTGAAGAGCCGGGCGGCGAGGGGAATCTCGACGTGGACAAGGCGAGGAGCTTCGGAGTTGTGGATTTTCAGGACTACCAACGCCTAAAGGATGGTCAATCGGTAGAGAACAAGCTTGGTCAGGAAATCAGCCCATCGGAAGTCATCAGTCCCGGCAAGCCGGGCAGGGTATTCGCGTACGTGAGCGACACGCGCCCCTGCGAGAATGGAATTATGCTGGGACGAAACGCCCAGCTGCTGATGCACGAGGCCACGTTTATGGAGGACATGCGATCCCGGGCCGAGGCTACGGGACATTCGACCGCTCTCGATGCGGCCCGGGTTGCGAAGCAGGCACGCGCGGCACGATTACTTCTAACTCATTTCAGTGCTCGATATGAGGATGCAGAAATAGTTGCTCTCGAAGCCCAGACAGTATTTCCGAATACGTCGGCAGCTGTTGAACTCGCACCCGAAGCCGTCGAGGAACTTGCTGAACGAATATGAGCGACAAGGAAAAAGATAGTCAGGGACTTGACGGCAAGCTTCTGCGGCGAATCATTCGATTCTTGCTGCCCTACAAATACTGGGTCGCGCTGGCATTCGTCACAGTTATTACCGCAGCCTTCCTCGGTCCACTGCGCCCCAAGCTGGTACAGCTGGCCATTGATGAGCACGTGGTTCAGGGAGATATGGATGGTCTTCAGAGGATGGTGTCCCTGCTGTTCATCGTCCTCTTCGCCGAGGGTGTCCTGTCGTTTTTCAATACCTACCTGACGCAGTGGATCGGTCAGCAGGCCATTTACGACCTGAGACACAAGGTGTATCGCCACATTCAGAAGCAGTCACTGAGCTTCTTTGATCGGAATCCCATCGGTCGACTAATAACCCGTGTAACAAGCGATGTTGAGTCGCTGAGCAATGTACTCTCAGCCGGAGTCGTAACGATCCTCGGTGATCTGTTCAAACTCATCTTCATTGCGTACTTCATGTTTACGCTGAACTGGGTACTTGCGCTGGTTACACTGGCAGTACTGCCGATCATGATCCGCGTAACGTTCTGGTTTCGTGCAGTGGTACGCGATCAGTATCGAGAAACTCGCAAGCAGGTCGCAAGGCTCAACTCGTTTCTCCAGGAGCACGTGACAGGGATGCAGATTGTTCAGCTGTTCGGCCGGGAGAAGGCTGAGATGGCCCGGTTCGAAGAGATAAACAACGACCACCGCGCCGCGCAGATCAAGACTATATTTTACTTCGCTCTTTTCTGGCCGGCAATCGACATCGTTGCATCTACTGCGCTCGGTCTGGTTATCTGGATCGGCGGTCTCCGCGCACTGGGTGGAACATTGACGCTCGGAGTACTGATCGCCTTTATCCAATACGCCCGGCAGTTCTTCGAGCCAATCAGAAATTTGAGCGATCAGTACAATACACTGCAGAGTGCTATGGCTGGAGCGGAACGAATCTTCGGACTTCTCGACCACCAGCAATCTTTGCCGGAATCCGGGTCGCCAGTTGCAATTGAACGAGCAAAAGGAAAAATCGAATTCCGGAATGTGTGGTTCCGATACGATTCCGCCGAGCCACCCTCGGATGAAGAGTCTGAACACAGGGAAGAATCCTGGGTGTTGAAAAACGTCTCTTTCGTAGTAAACCCCGGCGAGAGCTGTGCAATTGTAGGTGCGACGGGTGCAGGGAAGACAACTATAATCAGTCTCTTGCTCCGGTTTTATGATATACAGAAAGGGCAGATCCTGCTTGACGATATCGATATCAAGGAGTATGCCCTCCAGGACCTGCGACACGTTATCGGTCTGGTTCTACAAGATGTCTTTCTCTTTTCTGGATCAATCGAAAAAAACATTACACTCGGCAACGAGTCCATCACGCGGGAGATGGTCGTGGAAGCTGCACGGCTGATTGAGGCGGATCGCTTCATCGACCGCTTGCCCGATGGTTATGACCAGAATGTACGGGAACGAGGTATGGTCTTGTCGTTCGGGCAGCGACAACTCCTATCGTTCGTTCGGGCAGTCGTATACAATCCTTCTATTCTCGTTCTCGACGAGGCTACGTCCAGTGTTGACACGGCTTCGGAAGAAGTGATCCAGCGCGCGCTTGAGAAGCTTCTGGAAGGCCGGACGTCAATCGTAATTGCGCACCGACTGTCGACTATTCAGCATGCTGACAATATTCTGGTCATGCACAAGGGTCAGATCCACGAACAGGGGAACCATCAGCAGCTGCTTGCCATTGACGGCCTGTACAGGAAGCTGTATGAACTCCAGTACAAGGAGCAGGAGGCAGCGTAACAAAAAAATGAGCTCCGGGCTGCAACTATTGATTATATCATCGTATATTTACGATAAACGATAGAATAACCATGACAACGGCAAAAACAGACGCTTTCGAATTGACGGTATCGAGGGCTGCAGCATTTGCGAAGGCACTTGCTCACCCGGCACGAATTCAGATACTACAGGTCCTGGCGCGTAAGAAAACTTGTGTGTGCGGCGAAGTGGTTAGTGAACTGCCACTGGCTCAGTCGACGGTTTCCCAGCATCTGAAGGCCCTGAAACAGGCTGGATTGATTACCGGAGAGATCGACGGACCCGCAGTATGCTACTGCATTGATGCACGAGCATTCAATAGTATCAGGAAAGAGTTCGTCAGTATCCTTGATTCGATCACCGCTGATGTGGACTGCTGTTAATGAGGCACAACGATGATTACTACCATAGAAATTGAAAAAGAAGACGTTGCGTGCTGCGGCGATGATTGCTGCTCAGATACGTCTGAAGCTGAATCACTCGAAACGGCACAGGAGAGTGATATTAAAATTGCAGTGAAAGAGAACTACGGACGCATCGCTGATGCTGCTGCCACTGGCGCAGGATGCGGATGCGGGTGTGGTGACTCGAAGAGCATTGCGCCAACAAAATACAATCAGATGGATGGCTATGCGATTGACGCGGACCTCGGTCTCGGTTGTGGTCTTCCAAATCAATTTGCCGAACTGCAGGATGGCGAGTTCGTCCTCGACCTGGGCTCCGGCGCTGGTCTGGATGCGTTTATATCCCGCAAGGCGGTAGGAGAAGCCGGAAGCGTTGTAGGTGTCGATATGACACCATCAATGATTGAACTCGCAAACAAGAACAAGGCGAAGCTTGGCTATTCCAATGTCGACTTTCGTCTCGGAGAGCTTGAAGATCTACCTGTAGAAACCAACGTAGTTGATGTAGCCATCAGCAATTGCGTTTTCAATCTCGTGCCAGACAAACGCAAGGCGTTTGCCGAGCTATTCCGCGTCCTGAAAACCGGTGGTCGATTTAGCATATCCGACATTGTTTACAGTGGAGAGCTTCCACAATCCGTGAGAGACTCGGTCAACCTTTATGTTGGATGTGTTGCGGGTGCTGTGAGTCTTGAAACCTACGTGAACATGCTACTGGAAACAGGATTCTACAACATTGCAATACGATCAATCTCCACAATACAGCTGGATGGTTTTACTGCAACAGATGACGATGAGAAAGCTGTGGCGGAGTTCCTGGAATCTGGAGGACGCGTATTGAGCATAACAGTGACCGGTGATCGCGCTTAAAAGGGGAATTTGCGTGGAGGCAGTAACAATTGGCACTGGATGACTACAAATGCGTATCATGGTCACTTTTGAATCATTCCAGGGTAAAGGACAATCAATATGCCTGATACGTATTACCGCCCGGAGGATCTGGGTAAGTTCGGCGAAATCGCAGAGGGTAGTCCCGATCTGGCTAAAGCCTTCTTCTCCTACTACGGCCAAGTATTTGAAGATGGCGCCCTCAGTGCACGCGAGAAGGCCCTAATAGCACTTGCCGTTGCACATACGGTTCAATGCCCGTATTGCATCGACGCATTCACAACCGATTGCCTTGAGAAAGGATCGGACCTTGAACAGATGACGGAAGCGGTCCATGTTGCCGTAGCCATCAGGGGTGGTGCATCACTCGTACATGGTGTGCAAATGCTCGAACAAACAAAACGGATGACCATGTAGGAGGTGGAATGGCGCTGAAGAGTAGAGTGGATAGTGATTTGATCGAGATCCCGACCCTGGATGTTGATGGCCCGAGGCGTACAACATCCCTTCAGGAACGGCGATCGCCATTGACTGTGCCGGATGAGCAACTCCGGGAACTGGATAGGTTGCATCTGAAGATTGGTCCTTCGCAAACAGGTAACTTCGACGAAGATCTTCAAGTATCAGGATGGTCTGATTTCCGGCCGAGTTCACTGGACATATTCCAGATTAATGTCGGAAAGCTGTGCAACATGACATGCGCACATTGTCATGTTGACTCCGGTCCTGATCGGGTCAGTGAGAACATGGATCGGGAGACCATCGACGAATGCATCGACGCCATCAAAAGATCTGGTGCGCACACTGTAGATCTCACCGGCGGCGCACCCGAGCTCAACCCGCATTTCGAATATCTGGTCGATGCCTGCATCGATATGGGATTGCACGTAATTGATCGCTGCAATCTGACAATCCTTACAGTCAACCGTTTCCAGCACTTGCCGGAGTGGTTCGCCGAACGAGGCGTTGAAGTCGTCTGCTCGCTCCCGCACTACCGCCGGACCGGGACAGATGCCCAGCGGGGTGACGGCACGTACGACAAATCGATACGTGCGCTCCGGTCCCTGAATGATGCAGGTTACGGACTGGGGCACGAGGATAAGATTTTGACGCTCGTGACAAATCCGGTTGGCGCTTTTCTGGCGGGAAGTCAGAGTTCACTGGAGTCCGAATGGCAGGCGGCGCTGAAAAAGAATCACGATGTTTCTTTCGATCGGCTTCTCGCGCTGAATAACATGCCGATGTCTCGTTACCTCGAGTGGCTTCTCTCCAGGGGTCACCTTGAGACGTACATGATCAAGCTGGTGAACGCATTCAATCCAGCGACCATCTCGGGACTGATGTGCAGAAATACACTTTCTGTAAACTGGGAAGGCTACCTGTTTGATTGTGATTTCAATCAGCAGCTTGAAATGAGCTTGCACCTCAACGGATCTACAAGACCACACGTTCGGGATTTCGATCTGGAGCACTGGCTAGCGCATGAGATTCGTACGGAACGACATTGCTACGGCTGCACCGCAGGTGCGGGCAGTGGATGCGGCGGTGCCATAACCTGACGTCCTTCCTGACGAACTGGGGGTCTGGCTGATTAATACAGGATCATGTCGAATGTTCGGCGCAGCTCTCTGGTAACGGGATGTCCTGGTCCCAACAAAGTGAAGAGGGCTATGCATGCCTTTCGCGATCCGTCGTCATCGTAGTAGCGCTCTTTCCCGATTACGTCGATATATTTCTTGATCGCAGCGGACAGTTTTCCATCGACTACATCTTGCCCCGCTTTCATGTACAAATCGCGGACATCGCCCTCTGGCAACTGTAGCTCTCCGGAGGCGATCCCATGGATGTGCTTCAGGGTTTCGATACTGTCCCGAATCTGTATCTGCGATGGTTCACTGGCTTCCATGTTCGCGATGATTTTTTCAGCGGCGACAGGATCGCTGATCGCCCGTCGCTCTGCCAGGCTGTACGCCAGGAACGGATCCGCTGGATCTTCAAGGATTGCTTTTTCCAGCATTTTTTCTGCGCGTTCACTGTCACCTGCTTCTATCGCTTCGAGAATCTGGGCTTTCACCGATTTGTCACCAGAGGGAAGTGTCGTTCCCAGCCAGTCGCGAATAGCATGCTCAGGTAAAGCTCCTGTGAACTCGCCGACTATTTGCCCTTTCCAGAACATTTTTACAGCTGGAATCCCGCGTATTCCGTATTCGACCGCAAGATTTTGATTCTCATCAGTATTAACTTTTACCAATGTCCATTCGGGACCGGATTCACTGTCCAGCTTTTCCAGTGTGGGTCCGAGTACGCGACACGGTCCACACCAGGGAGCCCAGAAGTCAACTACGACAGGGCGTTCTTCGCTGGCGGAAATAACATCTTCTTGGAAATTCTGCACGTCAGATAACATCCAGCAGTACCTTTATTTTCTCAGGGATTCAACAATTTTACGAGTCAATGCACACAAATCTTATTCTAGCGTTTGCAGTCTCCAGCGCCGTAATTGTTTCCGGTTGTTCTCCTCAACAAAGCGCCGAATCATACGACCCCGCAAGTGATTCGCTCCGGTTCGACGGAGAAGTGCACCTGCGTAACATCAAGCAATTGACGTTCGGCGGAAATAACGCCGAAGCTTACTGGAGTTTTGATGGAACCGAACTCGTATTTCAAAGCGATTGGGACGAGATCAATGACCAGGGATGTGATCAAATCTTCACCATGCCGATCGACGCAGACGGCCGGCCGGACTACAAGTTGGTCTCTACCGGCGATGGCCGCACGACCTGTTCATACTTTCTGCCGGATGGTCGCGTCGTTTATGGATCGACACACGAAGGTGGTCAGGAGTGCCCGGTGGGTGCACCGGTTGTGGGAGGTAGTTATGTCTGGTCGATCTACGATTCGTATGACATCTATGTCGCGAACGCTGATGGTTCTGAAACTGAGCTCCTCATCGGCGGGCCGGGCTACGATGCCGAGGCCACTGTATCCCCGGATGGAAAGTGGATCATCTTCACATCTACCCGCACAGGCGATCTGGAACTGTGGCGCTATGAAATCGAAACCGGAGATCTGCTTCAGCTTACCAGCGGACTTGGCTACGACGGTGGCGCGTTCTTCTCACGCGACTCACAGCAAATAGTCTGGCGAGCGAGCAGGCCAACCGGAGAGGCTGCCGAAAAGTACAAGACTCTCCTGGCAGCAAACTCCGTTGAACCTTCGGATCTGGAAATTTTTGTTGCCGATATCGATGGATCAAACGCACGTCAGGTTACTAACCTTGGAGGAGCAAACTGGGCTCCATTTTTTCATCCTTCCGGTGAAAAGATTCTGTTCACGACGAATCATCATATGATGGATACTGATCCGCGCCAGTTTGACATCTTCATGATGGATCTGGATGGAACGGGGCTCGAGCAGATCACGTACTCGGGGACGTTTGATGCATTCCCCATGTTCTCTTATGACGGCTCGAAGCTCGCCTTCTCGTCCAATCGCAATGTCTCCAGAACACCGACACGCGACACCAATGTGTTCGTTGCGGACTGGGTAGAATAGCAGCTGCCAGTAGCCAGGGTTTGCCGAGCATCGCTGGTCAATAAATTCCCTGGTGAATATTGCGTCGCCGGGTCAGACAACACTTCCCGGCCAGCCACCATTCTCACGTTCGGTCGAGACACGGTTACCCGCGTCTCGCTGTCCAGACTGAGAACAGCGATTCCTCGTTGCCGTCACCGAATCGATCCTGAATAAATATGATCACCCGGGACGCGGCTGGTCCTATCGCCCGAAAAAGGCGATTCGGCTAGTTCGTCACGTTTTTGTGCCCCGAATCGCTTGGCGTTCAGACTGCAAATATCCGCCCTCTGATCATGAAACCGGCTTTTCTGGACTCTGAGGCCTGCTGAAACCTGATAGAGACTGAAAAGTTAGACGAGTCTAAAAATCTTGTCAAACTCCGGGATCCATGTCGAAACAGATTACTGTCGTTGCATTATTCACCTTGTTGATCTCCGCCTGTGCCCCGGCCGGTAGCGGTGAGAAAGATCTGTCATCTGCGCCAACCCTGAAAGTAGTCGCCACGACGAACATGGTAGCCGACCTGGTCCGGACCATCGGAGGCGACCATGTCGATCTTGTTTCATTGATGGGCCCCGGTATTGATCCACATCTGTACAAGGCAAGCGAGGGTGACGTGGCAAGGATGGCTGGCGCCGACGTGATATTTTATGGCGGCCTCCATCTTGAGGGCAAGATGGTCGATATTTTTGAACAGATGGACTCGCGAGGGAAGAGAGCCGTAGCGGTAACAGATGGAATAGATCGCGAGAAGCTTATCGAGTCAGAGGTTTTTGGAGGACACTACGACCCGCATGTATGGTTTGATGTCACACTCTGGCAGGATGCCGCACAGTATGTCACGGAGTATCTATCCGACATCAATAGTGTTAATCAAGCCGTGTACCGGTCCAACCTTGACACATACCTGCAGGCACTTTCTGAAACGGATACGTGGGTACGAACAGAGGTCAACACACTTGATCCCGGCCAACGCGTTCTCATAACATCGCACGATGCTTTCGGTTATTTTGGCCGCGCTTACGATTTCGAAGTATATGGGCTTCAGGGCATCAGCACAGTGGCAGAAGCAGGCACAGCAGACGTACAAAGTCTATCGACCATGGTCGCTGAAAGACGCATCCCGGCCATGTTCGTAGAGTCGTCAGTACCACGGAGGGGGATCGAGGCTGTACAGCAGGCAGTCCGCGCAAAAGGATTTGATGTGACCATCGGAGGAAGTCTGTTTTCGGACGCACTTGGAGTAGAAGGAACTCCCGAAGGTACGTATACTGGTATGATTCGGCACAACGTAACCACAATCATTAGTGGCCTGAGCGCTACAGAGTGACACTCGATTGAATGCCCTTGACTGATCAAAGACGGCACGCCATTGAAGTACGCGACCTGACAGTCGCTTACCATGAAAAACCTGTCCTGTGGGATATTGACCTTGACGTTCCAGCTGGCGTGTTGATGGCCATTGTCGGGCCAAACGGTGCCGGAAAGACAACCCTTATCAAGGCTATTCTCGGGCTTATTAGAACCGCGGCCGGGGAGGTGTCGATTCTCGGCCACAAGTACAAGCGACAACGCAACCGGGTAGCATATGTCCCGCAGCGTGGATCCGTTGACTGGGACTTCCCCACAAGCGTCCTGGACGTCGTTACTATGGGACGCTACGGTCGGATCGGGTGGGTGCGAAGGCCTTCTCGAACGGACAAAGACCTTGCGGTCAAGGCACTTGAAAAGGTCGGGATGGATCAATTCAGAAAACGTCAGATCAGCGAGCTATCTGGAGGTCAACAGCAGCGAGTATTTCTCGCACGTGCACTCGTTCAGGACGCGGACGTGTATTTCATGGACGAACCGTTTCAGGGAGTAGATGCGGTTACCGAACGGGCGATTGTCGAAATCCTGCGTGACTTGCGTCGGCACAACAAAACAGTCGTTGTAGTGCATCATGATCTCCAGACCGTAGAAGAGTATTTCGACTATGTGATGCTGCTGAATATCAGAAAGATTGCGAGCGGGCCGGTCGCGGAAGTATTCAATTCTGAAAACTTGAGAATTACGTATGGCGGTAGAGTCGCTTTCTTGAAGCCGACAGCTTCTGCAGATATTACGCAATCTCAAAAGCCAGGTTAAGTCCAATTCAATTGATGGATCTACTCCAGCAGCTCATAACGGATTATACACTGCGCAATGTTGCGCTGGGATCTGCAGTACTTGGGATGGTTGCCGGTACGCTCGGGTCGTTTGCACTGCTGCGTCAGCAGAGTCTTCTTGGAGATGCCGTGTCTCACGCCGCACTTCCCGGCGTTGTCATCGCATACATGTTAACCGGCTCAAAAGCACCTCTTGTGCTTATCCTCGGCGCCGCGTTAGCGGGCTGGGTAGCAACAGGCCTCGTCATGCTGACCGTTGCCAATACCCGAATCAAGTATGACTCGGCCCTCGGGATCGTCCTCTCTGTATTTTTCGGATTCGGCCTGGTGCTCCTGACCTTTTTGCAGAAAACACCCGATGCCAACCAGGCTGGTCTGGATACATTTCTCTTTGGACAGGCAGCGGCACTCGTGCATCGCGACGTCATCACGATGAGCATCGTCGGCGGGATATCCATCGTACTAATCATTGTATTCTGGAAAGAGTTCAAGATGCTCTCGTTCGATTCCGACTTCGGCAAGAGCCTCGGATTCAATATGCGCTTTGCCGACATTTTACTGACTGCCCTCATAGTAATAGCGATCGTAATAGGCCTGCAAACAGTCGGAGTTGTCCTTATGAGTGCAATGATCATCGCCCCGGCTGCTGCTGCTCGGCAATGGACAAATCGCCTGAGCGGTATGATCGCGCTGTCGGCCCTTTTCGGTGCCGTGGCCGGTGTGGCTGGTGCAACGATCAGTAGTGTGCAATCCAATCTGCCGACCGGGCCCGTGGTCGTGTTGGGCGCTGGTGTTATTGTCACCGTCTCGATACTATTTGCTCCGGCACGAGGAGTGGTGTGGACGTGGATTCGTCAGTGGCGGAATGGTAAGCGATTAAGAATGGAGGCCGTAATGGTTGACCTGTTCACGCTGGCTGCCCATCACCATCGCGCAGACTACCCTCACGATGAGGCCGTCATCAACATGATGACTAACATCACCGGCCGGTCTTTGAAGACGCTGGAAGCTCTGGAGGATCGGGGCCTGGCAACGAGGCTCGGTCCGTCCCAGTGGGCGCTTACCGATGCAGGTGTCGCGCGCGTCCGAAGTATACTGGAGACGAGTGGTGCATAGTATGTTGCATGTCATACCGCCCCGTTCGCCAGTGTCGGACCTGTTCGGTTCGGTTAACGCTCTCAGGTCACGCTTCGCCGAGGGATCAGGATGACATCGGTCCAGTTCGAAATACAATTGATTGCGATCCTTGTGGCAGTGGCATGCGCCATTCCAGGTGTGTTTCTGGTTTTGCGGAAAATGGCCATGATGTCCGACGCTATCAGTCACTCCATCCTTCCGGGCCTCGTCATCGCGTTCTTCCTTACTGGCACTCTGAATTCGCCGTTGTTGATTGTCGGAGCTACTGCAACAGGATTGCTGACGGTACTTCTTGTCGAGAGTATCTCCAAAACGCGATTGCTTAAGGAGGATGCCGCTATTGGACTGGCGTTTCCGGTGTTCTTCAGTATCGGCGTAATTCTTATTGCCCGCTTTGCCGGCGACATACATCTCGACGTCGACTCGGTACTGTTGGGTGAACTTGCATTCGCACCATTCAATCGTGTCTCACTGTTTGGGCGAGATCTCGGTCCGGCCGCGATGTGGACGATGATAGTTGTTGTTGTTATAAACGCGGCTTTCGTGGCTGTATTTTATAAAGAGCTGAAAATTGCCAGTTTCGATTCGGGATTGGCGGCGGCACTGGGATTTGTCCCGGCAGGCATACACTACGGACTGATGACGTTGGTTTCTGCAACAGCGGTTGCAGCGTTCGATGCTGTGGGGTCCATTCTTGTTGTGGCTCTAATTGTTGGTCCGCCGGCGACTGCCTACCTGCTTACAAACAGACTGTCCGTAATGATTGGACTCAGTATTCTACTGGGCATGCTATCGGCGATCCTTGGTTACTGGTTCGCTCACTGGCTGGATGCGTCGATTGCCGGTGCAATGGCAACGATGGTGGGCGTGGTATTCGTCATCGTCCTCTTTCTGGCACCGGGTAGAGGTGTGGCAGCAGTCTGGCGTCGCAGGTATCGCCAGAAGTGGACATTCGCTGAAAAAATGTTGGCGATACACCTGCACCACCACGAGGGTATGGTAGATGAAGCGCGCGAAAACAGAACCGCCCACCTGCAGGAACACTTCAGCTGGGACGCGCGGTTCGCTGGTTCCGTCGTCGAGCGTGCAAAAGATGATGGATTCGTAACCGAAGGCGGTGGACTTCTGAACCTTACCGAAGCCGGTAGGGCCCTGGCGAGAGAAGCGATAGTGCAAGCGTAACCAGGAACTGGCAACTAGCAACTAGGAACTGGCAACTAGGAACTAGGAACTAGCAACTAGGAACTAGGAACCAGAAACAAACAACCCCGAACCTGCAATCGAAGATCACAGGCCGGGGCTATTCGTCAAAATGCTGCCACAACCCCGCATGTATGAAGAACCCCTTCATGACACAGTGGGCACCGCTCGCGCTCTTTCGCCTTCCGCGGTCCGTAGAATACGGTGACTCTTTCGAGATGCGGCCTGGTGGCCGAGCACGAAGGATGGTTCCCTCAAGTATAGCTGTTAGGTTCTTACTTGATCAGGGCTGCAGCAACTACCTACTTGTACCACTTTGGTGGTTACAAGATTCAAATTCAATTACACTTCCTGAGGTTCGAGATCGAGTTGTATTTTACTACTAACTTCTTCTCCGAGTGCTTTAGCAAGTAGAGTATCCATCGCAAACAACTCACGCGTAATTCGAGAATCGGTTTCATCCGCGTGCTGCTTAAGCTGATACAGTTCTTCCGTTACCGAAAGTGCCGTTATCACTGCAGTGGTCAGTTCATGCGCCTTGGGATGTGCAGCTTGAAATGCTCTCATGCGTGTGTCAAGATTAGAGGCAACCTCGAGTGTGAAGTCGACTTGTGACTCTTTGACCCGAAGTGAATAATCCTTACCAAGGATTCTGACACTGACTGACTTTTCCATGTGCTACTTCTCCTCCAGAAATCGATCAATGGTGGCGATATACCCTTCAAGCTGACCACGAAGAGCATCCCGATCGGAGTCGACAACAATTGCG
Organism: Rhodothermales bacterium; assembly: GCA_013002165.1. Classification (GTDB taxonomy): domain Bacteria; phylum Bacteroidota; class Rhodothermia; order Rhodothermales; family JABDKH01; genus JABDKO01. Next base: position 47,139 of record JABDKO010000220.1, read on the forward strand.
AGACTGTCGCCCTTTCTCTTCCGGTCGCCCCAAACGTCATCAATAGTATCCGACATCCTTTGGTTATCCGATTTCAGTCGGTCAATTTCATGCGCTGCAGACGCAACCCGTTTTTTCAATTGGGCGAGCCCGTCCGGTTGGTGTGCCATGTCGATCCCGTCAGTCGAGTTATACGATCGTAATATAACAGTTATTGACGAAGTATTGCATCGTGATCTCTCGAAAGACTATTCACAATCTTTCCAACCGCTTTGTCAACTTCTTTATCCGTTAATGTACGGTCTGCACCAAACCGGATGTTAAGAGCGACACTTTTTTTCCCGGCGTCGATTCCTTTTCCGGAATAGATATCAAAAACGTTCACTGATTGAAGTAACTTGCCGCCGTAGTTCCGTACGGTCTTGACCACATTCGCGACTTCGGTAGATTCCGCGACGATCACGGCGATGTCTCTCGAAACCACCGGAAACCTGTTTACAGGTGCATACCGGTGCTCAGGTTTGGCCCGGTACAGGTTAACCAACAGCCCCCAGTTGATCTCGGCGAAATAAACCGGTTGTTCCAGATCAATCTGCTGTCCTAAACCACCTCCGACACAGCCGATCGTTGCTACAACCTGAGCTTCGTGCATGAGCCTGATACTGTAGGAGGTCAGGTGCCCGGGCGTGTAGTTCGGGTCAACTTCAACATCATCGCAGACAAGGCGCACGATTGTTTCCGTAATCCCTTTTACGTCGAATACATCGGTCGAATGTTCGCTGCTGTTCCATGAAGCACTTCTGGAACCGCACATAGCAATGCAAAGAGACTCCAGCTCGATATATCCATCAATCACGTTCGACGGCACATCCCCTTTTCTGAAGACATGACCAAACTCGAAAAACCGCGTCTCTTCCTGGCCGTGATTAATGTTATGAGAAACTGCACCAAGTGCTCCCGGAAGCAGTGACGGGCGAAGGGCAGACATCTCTGACGAGATAGCATTAGCTGTCATTACGCGTTCTCCCTGATACTTCTTACCGAAGAGCTCGGGCCCGTTGGCAGCAGCGGCACTGTCCGGGCTGATCAGACTGTTGGTATAGATTTCAGAGAACCCCGAACCGGTCAAGATCGACTCGACGCGTCCACGCAGTTCAGCCTCCGGCTGCGTTCGAGGGAGATAGTGACGAAGCGACGTTGTCTCTGGCTCTTCTATATTATCGTAACCGAAGACACGAGCAATTTCTTCGACCACATCAATTTCCCGTGTTACGTCATGCCGGTAGCTCGGGACATCACAACGAAGAACTTTGTCAGACTCTGTGACCTCAAATCCGAGACGTACAAGAATGTCAACCATCTCCGCTGTAGGAATCTGGGTGCCTGCAATCAGATTCACGCGTTCCGGCCGGACGTCTATTGACACCGGTGCCGGAATCGAGACTATTACATCTGCTGCGACATCGTCGATTTTTCCGCCACCCAGTTCAGCAATCAGGTCGGCGGCACGAGCGGCCGCAATAAATTGCCGTTCCGGGTCTACTCCGCGCTCGAATCGGTACGACGCATCCGTCTGCATTCCAAGGAGTTTTGCCACTTTCCGAACCGTTGGCGGATCGAAGTAGGCACTTTCGATCAGGATATTCTTTGTGTTGTCGCCAACTTCCGAGTTTTCGCCGCCCATGATTCCGGCTATGGCGACCATATGCTCTCCGTCGACAATCATTGACGTTCCTGCGGGAAGCTTTCGCTCCTTGCCGTCGAGGGTGACAAATTCTTCCGACTTTGCAGTCGCGCGGACTCCCACTGTGGAACCGTTCAGCTTATCCAGGTCAAACGCATGTAACGGCTGACCAAGCTCATGCATGACATAGTTTGTAATGTCGACAACGTTGTTTCGGGGTCGAAGCCCGATTGCAGCCAACCTGTTTGCCAGCCATGCAGGGGAGTCCTTGATTGATACATCGCGTACGATTATCGCCGAGTAGCGTTTGCATCCATCGGTGTCATCAATGAACACCGATACTGCAGATGCATCGTTATCAACCGCTGGAGTTTTTATACCCGGCAGACGAAAATCCAGCTTGTTCAACGCGGCAATGTCTCGCGCAACGCCTGTATGGCAGATCGCGTCCGGACGGTTTGGTGTAAGCGCAATATCGAAGACCGTATCGGAGTAGAGCTGTCCCTGTCGATCCAGATAGGTTGCAAATGGTTCGCCAACACTGGCTTCGCCGGCAAGCACCATAATTCCCGAATGATCTTCGGAAAGACCGAGTTCATCCTCGGCGCAGATCATTCCGGCAGAAGCAACACCGCGTATCTTCGCCTTCTTGATTTTGATTGACGCCTGCTTACCATCCTCATCTTCAGGAAACGTGAGCGTCGTTCCTACCGTAGCGACCGGGACCAGCTGACCACTGGCGACGTTCGGTGCGCCGCAAACAATTTGAAGCGATTGTTCTTCTCCAATGTTGACCTCGCAAACAACAAGCCGGTCGGCGTCGGGATGAGCTTCAACTGAAAGAACTTCACCAACAACAATGCCTTCGAAATCTGATCCAATTGAGGTCAATCCGTCAACCTCAAGTCCCAGCATGGTCAACTGATCGGCAAGCTCTTCCGGTGTTATATCGACGGGGACGTATTCCCGTAACCAGTTATAGCTAATATTCATGTCTGGCGGGGGTTAGAACTGCGAAAGAAATCGCAAGTCGTTTTCGTAAAGCAGGCGAATATCCGGGATGCCATGCTTGAGCATGGCAATACGTTCGATTCCCATTCCAAACGCATATCCAGTGTATTTTTCGGAGTCGATGTCCAGTGCATCGAGAACGTTAGGATCTACCATTCCTGAACCGAGTATCTCCAGCCAGCGTCCACCTTCGGGGTGTGAATCATCCTTCCACCAGATGTCGACCTCCGCACTTGGTTCGGTAAACGGAAAGAAGCTCGGACGAAAGCGCATGACCACATCATCTCCAAAAATAGTTCTGGAAAACATGTGGAGCAGATGTTTCAGGTCCGCCATCGACACACCTTCGTCGAGGTAAAGGCCCTCGACCTGGTGAAACAGGCAGTACGATTTGTACGAGATAGATTCGTTCCGATAGACCCGGCCGGGAACGATCACGCGTACGGGAGGCTTCTGTTCTTTCAACACACGGACCTGCACAGGTGAGGTGTGTGTGCGCATCAGTATCCCGTCGTGCTGGTCTCCCGGCGGCTCAATGAAAACGGTGTCCTGCATATCACGAGCAGGATGTTCAGGCGGAAAGTTGAGCGCAGTAAAGTTATGCCAGTCGTCTTCCAGCTCCGGGCCATCGGCAACCGTAAAACCGTAACGTTCGAAGATGTTTACAATTTCGTTACGGGTCTCGGTTATTACATGAAGAGTACCTGTATCAAAGGCTGAGCCCGGAAGAGTAAGGTCACTGGGTACGTCACTGGACCGTTGTGTCGATTCGAGGCGAGTTCGAGCTTCGCCGACCATACCCTCAGCAATCGTTTTGAGAACATTGACCTGTTGCCCGAACGCTTTGCGGTCAGCGGGCTCTATTGTTGGAATGAGTTTCAGCAGTTCGGTTATCCGACCCTGCTTCTTGCTCAGATATCGAATGCGAAACTCCTCAAGCTCCTCACCGGTCAGGATGTTTGCCTGCTCGAGTTCGCCTTTGATTTTTTCAAGCTGATCGACCATTGGGCCAATATGTTAGGGTTAAAAAAAATCCCGCCAGGCCTGCGTGCAGGGGCGGGATTACTAAGAAGTTTAAAACCGGCTATGCCGTACCACCTACGCAGAAAGTTGTTTTACAACTTCCGTAAAAGCCTTGGGCTCATTTACGGCGAGGTCTGCAAGAACCTTGCGGTTTAATTCGATGTCTGACTTTCTAAGCTGTCCGATCATCCGGGAATACGTTGTTCCATTTAACCGCGCAGCTGCATTGATCCTGAGGATCCAGAGCTTGCGGAACTGACGCTTCTTCTGGCGGCGGTCACGGTAGGAATACTGCAGCGCCTTGTCTACAGCATGTTTTGCGACGGTGTAGATGGTGCCACGACGACCCCAGTACCCGCTAGCCATCTGCAAGACCTTCTTGCGGCGGCGTCTTGATGCGACTCTATTCTTTGCGCGAGGCATAACTAAAACCTGGTATTAAGAGCTAATAAGCTTTTTTATTCGAGGGGTATCCACGTCGGAAACAAGTGTCCCGGCACGCAAACTGCGTTTGCGCTTCTGGGACTTCTTCGTCAGAATATGGCTGTGAAAAGCCTTCTTCCTCTTGATCTTCCCGGTACCCGTCGTCGTGAAGCGCTTCTTCGCTCCACTATTTGTTTTCATTTTTGGCATAAAACTATCAAACCTGATCCATCAACGAACGGAAAAACGGTTTTCCGACGAAGCCTGAAAAAATACAGCGATTAATCTCCAACATCAAACGAAAAAGCTGCGTCGCACCGCTCGATTCGTTGGATTCTTTGTGAAAGTGGTTTCTGTCAGGCTTTCTTTTTGATCGGGCTGAGGATAGTCGTCATTCGCCGACCTTCCATTTTGGGCTCCTGATCAATTTTAGCCACATCTGCCAGTTCTTTGATGAAGCGCACAAGGAGGGTCATCCCATGATCCTTGTAAACGATATCTCTACCCCGGAACTGTACGTACGCCCGAACTTTATCGCCATGCTCCAAAAACTCGCGGGCGTGCTTGGTTTTGAAGTCAAAGTCGTGCGTGTCCGTGTGGGGACGAAATCTGATCTCTTTGAGAGCGATCGTATGCGATTTCTTTCGCGCCTCCTTTTCCTTCTTTTGGAGCTCGTAACGGTACTTTCCGTAGTCGATAATCTTGCAAACCGGTGGATCTGCGTTGGGAGAGATCTCGACCAGATCAAGCCCCCTGCTTTCTGCGAGGGTGACTGCCTCTTCAAGTGGATATATACCGTGTTGACCCTCGGGGTCGACGACACGGACAGTCTCCGCTCTAATCTCGTTATTAATCCTGACTTTGCTTACTCGAGCGTTCTTGTTGCTAATTGCCATTCAATAGTAGTTGGTTCGTAATTCAAATATGGGACAAGCTAGCACAATTGCCAGCAAAAATCAGACGACTTAGCCGATTGCAGCTTCTATTTCTGTAGCAATTCGCTTTTTGAAGTCGTCCAGAGAAGAAGTCTCCTGTGCACCCTTACGGTGTTCACGAACTGCGACCGTGCTTGTTTCAACCTCTTGCTGCCCGACAACGAGCATATATGGAATTTTCTGGGTCTCTGCACCGCGAATCTTGTACCCTACTTTTTCGCGTCTGTCATCTACCTCTACGCGATAACCACTCGCTCTGAGCTCTGTTGCTACCTCTTTGGCGTAGTCGAGAAACAAGTCGGAAACTGGAATAATCGCCACCTGCACGGGTGCAAGCCAGGTTTTGAAGTGACCGCCACAATGCTCAATCAGGACACCCATGAATCTTTCAAGCGACCCGAACGGTGCCCGGTGAATCATGACCGGACGGTGTTTCTGGTTGTCTTCACCTGTGTACCATAGGTCAAAACGCTCGGGAAGATTATAATCCTGCTGGACCGTTCCCAGTTGCCACTCGCGACCCAGTGCGTCTCTCACCATAAAGTCGAGCTTCGGGCCGTAAAACGCTGCCTCTCCCTCGACTTCGGTGTACTCAAGTCCCATTTCGAGGACGGAATCGCGTATCGATTGTTCAGCTTCGTCCCAGGTTGCCGGGTCGCCGACGTACTTGTCCGGGTCGTTGCGATCCCTGACGGAAACTTGCAGACGATAGTCTTCGAAGTCGAGTGCCTTCAGCACCTTGAGTGTAAGTTCGATAGCGTCCTTGAATTCAGCTTTGACCTGATCAGGTCGGCAAAAGATGTGTGCGTCATCCACGGTGAAGCCACGCACGCGGGTCAGGCCACCGAGTTCACCGGACTGCTCGTAACGGTAGACATTTCCGAACTCCGCAAGTCGGACCGGAAGCTCGCGGTACGACCTCGGCTTGTCATCATAAATCTGAATATGATGAGGGCAGTTCATGGGTTTCAGGAGATACCCCTGGTCCTCGTCGTCATCCTCCATCATGGGCGGGAACTGGCTATCGCTGTAATACGGATAGTGTCCGCTTATTTTGTATAACTCGAGCCTGCCAATATGAGGTGTAATCACCGGTTGATATCCTCGCTTGAGCTGCTCCTGCTTGAGAAAGCTCTCCAGAGTGTCTCTGACAACCGTACCTTTGGGCAACCAGAGAGGCAAGCCCGGTCCCACTTTCTGGCTGAAAGTGAATAACTCGAGTTCTTTGCCCAGTTTGCGGTGATCGCGCTCTTTGGCCAGGCGCACTCTTTCAAGGTATTCCTCCAGTTCGGCCTTCTTCGGAAAAGAGACACCGTAGATCCGTGTAAGCTGAGGCCGCTTTTCATCGCCGCGCCAGTAGGCGCCCGCAACGGTCAAAAGTTTTGGGTACTTGAGAACGCCGGTGGACGGTACATGTGGACCGCGGCAGAGGTCGGTGAAGTCGCCCTGCGTATAGAACGTAATGGTCCCGTCCTCAAGTTCATCAATGAGCTCGAGCTTGTATTCATCACCTTTTTCGTTGAAGTAGTCTGTCGCATCGGCCTTACTCACCTCCTTTCTTTCGAAAGTCGAATTAGCCTTTATAAGCTCCTTCATCCTGGCTTCGATAGCTTCGAGTTGCTCCGTGCCGATTTTCTCGTCTCCAAGATCCACATCGTAGTAGAAACCTGTTTCAATCGGGGGGCCGATGCCGAACTTGACATCCGGATAAAGCGATTGGAGGGCCTCGGCCATGACATGTGCGGTAGAATGCCAGAAGACATTTTTTCCTGCATCATCACGCCAGGTCAAGATGCTTACAGAGGCGTCTGAGGTAAGGGGTCTGGATAAATCCCACACATCACCGTCAACGTCAACTGCCAGAGCCATCCGGGCAAGTCCGGACGATATGGAAGACGCAATTTCGGCACCCGTTATGCCGGACTGAAATGGCTTGACCGTCCCGTCGGGGAAGGTGATGTGTATTTCCTCGTTAGCGATAATTCAAGCGAGTTTTAAACGTGATTACAAACAATGAGCGCCCCAACTATGTGGAGCGCGCAATTGTGAGAGTGGGTCCTAGCGGATTCGAACCACTGACCTCTACGATGTCAACGTAGCGCTCTAGCCAACTGAGCTAAGGACCCGAAAGGCCGACAAATATATCGATTTGTAGGTGCCAATGCCAAGTTGGGTACTCTCTTGGAACGCTCTTGAACCCCCTTTACAGCAAACAGATTCATTCCTACCGCCAAATTCAAATTTTGTGTTAGCAGCTTAAATCGATGACACTGCTCGACGATACCGATAATCGGTTAAAGGTGAACATCAGAATGACGTACGACCTCTTTGTTTCAGGTAATCCAAGTCAGGGAATAAAAACCCCTGACCAGACTGGTAATAACGGTGAAGCCAGACTAGGCTCGCCAATACCTGTGCTTCGACGTTTTCCTCCGATGTTGCAGTTCCTGACAATTAACTCGACTCCTGTAGACAAACAACTCGAAGGTATCGCCGTCCAGGCCTTTCGCAACGGCAGCGACCTTGAGGAAATCTGTTCGGAGATCTACAACTTCGCGATGTCGCTCGGTTATAAAGCCACCATCGGAATGCAGGAAGTGTACTGCTCGGATATGCCTTCATTTCCAAATCAGACTCTTATGACGGCGCTACTGATGATTGATCTGCAGCCATTGCAGGAGACCGGCCTGGGGTATACGCGGGCGGGGTAGGACTGCTGTTCTAGAATCATCTGCGAAGCGTGCAGGTAACCCCGGTGTCCCCGGCGAATCTTTGTTAACTTCGGGTTTTCGGTATTGCCAGCCTGTGACCTATGACCCCGGACGAGAACTACCTTTCCTACATTATCCGATCGCGACGGACGATTCATTCCTTTACTCCGGACAAGGTCCCTGACGAGGTCGTCTACTCTGCCATAGAATGTGCCAGATGGGCACCAAACCATAAATTGACAGAGCCATGGAGAGTTATCCTCGTTGGCGACACTACGGCACGGAAGATTGTCGATTTGAACACCCGGCTGGTTAAAGAGAAACGAGGAAAAAAATCCGCGGAGGCAAAGCGGGAGAGGTGGAAACGCGTTCCCAACTGGATTGCGATCACCAGCACGATATCAGATGACTCGGTCCGCACGAGGGAAGATTACGCGGCGACGTGTTGCTTCATCCAGAACCTGACGTTGTACCTCTGGTCAAAGGGGATCGGGGCAAAATGGACGACCGGCGCCGTAACCCGATATGATGACGTTTACGAGCTGATCGGGGTTGATCCGCAGAAAGAGGATCTGGTTGGCCTTCTCTGGTACGGCTATCCGGCAGGAGAGCCACAGTCGTCACAACGGAAACCCGTTGCCGGAATAACACGTCAGGTAGACTGAGTTTGCTCCGACTGGAGCGATCAGAATCGAGCGTCTATCCTGATAGCCGGAGAGCCATCGAGTACCGTCGCGGACATTGATACAGGATTCGAGTTATGCCTGCGGACTGCAAGCATCGATGTGATTCCCGAAAATGCGCGGTTTGCAACCAGAACAGCTACAAGCACCGAGCGCCGCCGCTCGAGTGATTCCGTCCGCTCTCGAAGTCGTCTGTACGCGGCGAAATCTTCGTCGGTCTCCCATGCCCATTGAAACGATGCGTCAGACACGTAGTCGATCTGGTCCCAGGCGCGATTCCGCAGTGCGGATTCCAGGAAAGAATCCGACGATGAGTATGTCGCCAGGTTAAGAAAGAATTGCCTGTCCTTGCCTTCGACATCTGCCGCAGCCCTGGACGCTGCAAGCACTGTGTAGCTGTCGATAGACTGGTTGCGCCGCCAGGAGGACTCCGTTATTCCAAGCCATGTAGTGACGTCAGCCATGACAAGAAAAGAAGCTCGAGTGTTCCAGCGTGAGTCGTTCACGTACCGATGTCCAAGCCCCGGAAGTACGATACTCAGCAAGGCTGCCTTCCCGGCAGACTTCGACTCCCGTGCCTGGGCGGATACGTCGAACTGGCTGAACGAGGTAAGGACAAAGACGAGTATGACAATTCTACTAAAAGCGAACACTTGCACGGACATTTATGGTTCGTGGCGTAAGTCGTGTCGGTATTCGATTCCAGAGCCCCTGACTGTCCGGTACCCAGTAATATGAAATCGTATTTACCTGATCGAAAACATTGAGCAGTTCACCGGTGAGTTCAAGAACAACGGGGAGGCCCGAGAAACCATTCTGGAACACAGTCACGTCACGCGAGGCACCGATATCGAATCTGAAATATACGGGATAACGAGCCGAAAGCCGGTCGCCCGGTATTTGTGTTAGCAGACTTCCAACCTGCTCGCCGGGGACAGGTGGTGTGTACGGAAGACCACTACCGAAGAGCGTCCTCATGTGGATTTTCCAATTCGGGTCGTTTGGGATGTAGTCCTGTATGAAGATCGAAACGGTATGCCTCTGATCCGTCGGTCGCGGATTTGAGCCCGTAGTGAACTCGTCCTGGAACCCCGGAAGGAAAGACTCGGTGGCATGCAGGTATCCATAATTTATCCAGCTCTCAAGGCCGGGTACAAGCTCACCGCGGACCTGCACGTCAAGACCGTACATCGTTCCCTTCGCATCATTCACTCCTGAATATTCCACCCGAACATTGTCGATGTCGTACGAGATCAGATTGCTAACCCTTTTCAGATAGGCTTCCGTTCGCAACGTGAGCCGCTTCTCTGTAAAGAAGTGTTCAAGTCCCGCAACAAACTGAAGTGACCTTTGCGATTTCAGGTCCCGATTCAGGCTGCCGAGAATAGTTTCACCAGGATCGGGCTTGCCCCGTAGCTCTCTGTAAACCGGCGTCTGGTGATACACTCCGGCGCTGCCGAAAAACGACGTGACCGAAGACTGCTGGAACCGCATCGACAGACGAGGTGATACGGTAAATTCATTACTGAACGAATAGTAGTCACCGCGAAGGCCTCCAGAAATCAGGAGCCGCCCGGGACTTGATGCAAGGGCATCAAAGTCGTTGTGCAGATAAAAACCAAATTGCTCCTCGGAAAAGGATGCGCTGTCAATGAGGCTGTCGGCCACAATTCGAATAGTACCGCCTTCGGTCGACGGTCCTGTCACGACCGACTTTTCATTAATCCTGTCAGTGAACTCGAGCCTGCGGGCATACCATCCCACCTCCGGTATCGTTCGACCGAGATTCAAGCGGTATGCTCCATTGGCCGTTGTTGATCGAACATCGATTCGATTATCTGCGGTTTCCTCCTGAGACGACGTGCCTGCCTCAAGCAGCCCTTCTCCGGTATCCGGATCGCCACTGCCCGGATTAACCTGAAACAGAACAGCGGTTCCGCTAATTTCAAACCGCTCTTCCTCACTGGTGTCGAATATCGAGACATCATGTGTGACGGTAATCCTGTCGTCGATGGTGTTTACCAATCGGGCGCCTGCAAATGACGTTTGATAACCGTCTATTTCGAAATTGTCCGGGTCAAACGTAGTCCAGAGTGATTTCAGGTTGGAAGGTGCGATGCGTGGATCCTGACTGACGGTACCAAAGAACGTCTTTCTGGTGTTGGGGTCGAGGGTGAACTCGTGCTCCGCGTACATACCCAGTAGTTCAAGCTGCGTCGATCGAGTTATCGATACATTGATACCAAGCTGAACATCTGTGAAGTTCGGATCATACGTTCCTTTTAATTCCTGCGTCGCAAAGAAACGTCGCGCCCGTGCGCGCCGGGCTCCACCAACCACGCTTACTCGTCCATTCGGGGACGCCGTCTTGATTGCCACGCCTGCATCAAGGAGGGATGAGTAAGCCTTGCCTGAAATGGTTCCCGGCTGAGGATCGGTGTACTGTACGTCCAGTGCAGAAGATAACTTTCCTCCGTAGCGAACAGGAAACCCGCCCGTGTAAAACGTAAGCGACTCCGTCAGATCCGGATTAAGCAGACTGAGTCCTTCTTGCTCGCCCTGGCGAGGACGGAAAGGGAGGTAGACCTCGAAGCCGTTTACAAAGAGGAGATTTTCGTTAAAGCCGCCACCGCGGACGGAGTATTGATTCGACAATTCATTGTTTGTCGCAACACCCGGTATGACTTTGAGCGACCGAAGGACGTCCTTCATCGGGGCAGGAATCGATTCAATTGTCTCGGCATCTAGCTGAAATACACCTGCGGCAATAGCCTGCCTGGAACCCTCAATGGTGATTTCATCCAGACCTACAGTCGCCGGGCTAAGCACAACAAGCTGTTCAGTAGCCTCGTCTCTAAAAACGATGGCAGAGTCCGCTACAGATTCGTAGCCGACTGCACTGAAACGGATTAAGTACCGGCCGGCGGGAATGCGCATCAGGAACGAACCATCATCTCGCGAGGCGGTCCCGTAATTTGTCCCGGCTACAACTACCGTGACTCCTGGAATAGTTTCAAGGGTTGCCTGGTCGCGAATCTCTCCGCGAATTTCGCCCCAGCTCTGCGCACTGGCGACTGAAGGCAAAAGGAAAACAACGAGGAGTAACGGGATAAACCGCATCGAATGAGTTAGTCGGTAACTAAAGAATGATTCGGTAGCGATTTTTATCGATATGGCAATCGTTAGCGATTGATTGGATGGCGGACTGTTACTCTGACTTTTGTAGCTCGTTCCGGCAGCCTCAGGTAAATAATGGTGACAATGCCAGCAACTCAAGCGGTGGTAGAACGAGACCGAAGGCTGTGCCCCATGCCAGCTCTACTTCTGTATGCGCTTTCAATCGGGTTCGTGCCCACCACAGAACAGGTATGAAAAGGGCGCATGCGATCGCAATGGAAAGCAGCATGGTACCCTTACCAGTCAATATCGGCATTGCGCCATATCGCATAAAGAACAGAATAGCGGCTGTTCCTGCAATGGATGCCATATGCAGCGATATTTTGAATCGCAGATTGATAAGCAGCAGCCCGATATTGTTGATCAGGTATACGATCATCAGGCATACCATGAGAGGCTTTAGTGCTGACTCCCATCTCAAAAAAAACAGTAACGCCGCAATGTTGGCAATGACAGATACAGTAAAGGGAATCGTGCGGGACGTACGATCTCGAAGTTCAATGGTAACGTTTTTTCGCGATTGGACGACCAGCAGCATCACACCAAACGGAATCAGTGCAAAGCACACGGTAACAACGATGACTGCCGTGATGGTCGATGACAATGGATTCCCCATTGCTGACAGTGTCACAAACGTAGTAATTGGTGGAAGGATGAGCGGGTTCACCACAAGCGTTAACAGATAAGCAAGCCGTTCACTAACGGGGCCACTTGAAAGATCTGGTGCTGCTGAATCCGTCACAGTCCTAGTACGCCTTCGCGTAGATAACCTTTTGTGCCGACGGTTTTCCTGAAAAAGGATCGACCCCTTCTTCCATCGGCTCGCCGATCGGAACACAACGGATTGTCGCTCCCGTTTGCTCTTTTACAAGGGCCTCGGTTTCATCTGTTCCGTCCCAGTGAGCCCGAATGAAGCCACCTCTGGATTCCAGGATGTCGACAAATTCAGCTTGATCGTTCGCATCACTTGTCATCGACGTCCTGAAAGACACCGCAGATTCGAACATCCGCGTCTGCATCGTTTCGAGTTCACCTACGATTAGTTCAGTAATACCATCCAGGGAGACAACCGATTTGTCCCGAGTATCCCGTCTGGCAAGTTCCACCGAGTTATTTGCGAGATCCCTTGGACCAATTGCAATTCGAAGCGGCACTCCCTGCAACTCATACTCGTTGAATTTCCAGCCGGGCCGATATTGCTCGCGATCATCAAGTTTTACCCGCACACCGGCAGAGCCAAGACTCTCCTTGATTTCAGTAGATCTGGTAAGAACATTCTGGCGGTCTTCTTCCGACCGGTAAATAGGTACAATCACAACCTGGGTTGGAGCCAGACGCGGAGGGACTACAAGTCCCTGATCGTCGGAGTGTGCCATTACGAGGGCACCAACGAGTCGGGTCGAGACGCCCCAGGAGGTCGCCCAGACATATTCGAGTTCATTGTTCTTGTTCTGGAACTGACAATCAAATGCTTTTGCGAAGTTTTGTCCCAGGAAATGACTGGTCCCGGCTTGCAAAGCTTTGCCATCCTGCATAAGCGCTTCGATGCAATATGTATCAACGGCACCGGCAAACCTTTCGGACGGCGTTTTGACTCCTTTGATTACAGGCAGCGCCATGTACTCCTCAGCAAAAGTTGCGTAGACATCAAGCATTTGCTTCGTTTCTGCAACTGCTTCTTCCCTCGTTGCATGTGCAGTGTGTCCTTCCTGCCAGAGGAATTCGGATGTACGCAAGAAAAGTCGTGTCCTCATCTCCCAGCGAACAACATTCCCCCATTGATTCAGCAGGATGGGTAGGTCGCGCCACGACTGTATCCAGTTCGAGAAAGAATCCCATATGATTGTCTCGCTTGTCGGTCTGATGACAAGGTTTTCTTCGAGCCTGGAATCCGGAGCGGGTTCGACACCATTGCCCGCCTCATTGACCTGAAGGCGCGAGTGCGTAACGATCGCACACTCTTTGGCAAACCCCTCGACGTGTGCTGCTTCCCTCGCAAGAAATGACTCGGGAATCAGGAGTGGGAAATATGCATTTTCATGACCAGTCTCTTTGAACATGCGGTCCAACTCAGACTGCATATTCTCCCAGATGGCATAACCGTTTGGCCGGATGATCATGCTGCCGCGAACTGGCGAGTAATCAGCCAGCTTCGCCTTTCGCACAATGTCGATGTACCACTTGGAGAAATCCTCCGATCGCGCTGTGATGGCTTCAGCCATTGTATACTTTTTGGGTCAGGTTGGACGGGCTGAAATCAGAAAACGGCTTTCAAGGGTCACGAAACGACGCTTTCAATGTCGGCCCGATATTTGTATATAGATAGAGCAGTCGGCGGGATGAAGCTATATGGTGCCACTCGCCACTGGATAGCTCGAAAATATACCGAGCGACAGGGCATTCAACGTGGAATGTCTGACGAATTACTGAAGCGGTACTCTTAACTCACGGTTGGCAGCAATGAATTCCAACAGCTACAACTCCCGAAACAGCAAACTCGTACCGATCCTGATACCCGTGGTCTTGCTGGTTTTTTCAGGATGCTATACTCAACTCGCCGTCGTTGACGACAGGCCGATACCCACACGAGTAGAAATAGTCGAGACGGAAGACGGCACTATTGTAGAGCGCGAGTACTACGAGGACGACTATTACGAAGATGACTACTACTACCAGGAAACACTCCCGTATAGTTACCGCAGATATTTCGGTCTTTACTACGACGATCCGTTCTATTTCTCATATGCCGATCCGTACTACGGGCGATATCATTTCTATGACCCCTACTTCTACGATCCATTTCACTACGACCCGTATTACTACGGTTCGAGCCTCTATTTCGGATTTACATTTGGCAGACCGTACTGGTATCGACCGTACAACTACGGCTACGGCTACGGGTATGGCTACAACAACCGCTACTACACGCACGGGTACGGCGGATATGGTGGATACGGATACGGCTATTCGCCATACTACTATGACTACCATCCCGACCGTCGAATCGCGCGACGCGGCACATACGAGCCCCGCGGATCATCGATTGGTCGTGGCGGAATAACCCGCGGCGCAACAGTTCGGGGTTCCGGACGAGGGGGCAGCTCGGCTACTGCCGGGTCAGGAGATGTTGTATACCCTTCTTCGCGAACAGTCGTGCGCGGCGGAAGCTCATCAGCGGGATCCGGCACATCGACAAGAACAGGGCGCTCTACTACAGGTTCAGCCGAGGGCGTTACTCGCTCGGGCGGGTCTAATACTGAAGGAACACTCGGCAGGTCAACGTACCGCGGAAGAACTGACAGGACGCGGAGTACTGACGGATATACGCGTGGGTCGTCTTCAGATGCCACGCGCTCATCGACTACGCGCGGATCGTCAACGCGAGGTACCACGACACGAAGTTCGTCAGGCTCGACAGGATCCTCAAGTGGATCGTCGACCCGATCATCCAGCGGATCGTCGCGATCATCGTCTGGTACGACTACACGAAGCTCGTCAGGGTCGAGCACCAGGTCTTCGAGTGGAACACGAACGCGTTCATCAAGCGGATCCTCAACACGCGGTACGACGACACGAAGCTCGTCAGGTTCGAGTACAAGGTCATCCAGCGGAACGAGGACGCGCTCTTCGAGCGGCTCATCGCGCACGTCGTCAGGTGCATCAACACGATCAAGTAGCGGCAGCAGGAGTTCGTCGCGCGCAACGACATCTTCGTCCCGCAGGTCGGGTTCGTCCGCGAGTAGTTCAAGATCGTCTCGAAGCTCCGGCAAGTCGAGCTCCCGAAGTTCGCGCAAGAATAATCAAGATTAAATCCAGCGTTATAAGTTCATTTTTTAATGTTTCAAGGCCCGTGTGGGCACCATGCGGGCCTTTCCTATGTCCAATCATCACTGATTGATGCAAGATTGTCATGAGAAGAGATACAAAAATATTCAAGAGATCGAACCGAATTGCAGGCGTGGCTATCATCGCTTCGCTGATACTCTTCGGTGCCGGGTCCAGGGCCACCTTGGCCCAGACAGCATTTGATGCCCTGCGCTTCTCCGAGCGGCAGCCTGGCTCCGGTGTTCGCTCCCTCGGTATGGGTGGTGTCGGTGCAGCAGGTATTGCCGACTACTCCGCTGTTTACACTAATCCCGCAGGGCTAGGCCTTTTTAAGAAGTCAACGCTGAGCGGCTCACTTGGAATCTACTCGATTACCGACGATGCGATCTATACAGTCGGATCGAATTCCACCAGTCTGTCAAACGACCAATCTGACACGCGGCTTGGGCATATCGCGTATGTACACAAATATCCGACGGCCCGAGGAAGCCTCGTCATGGCGATCGGAATTAATCAGGTCCAATCGTTTAGTCGTGAACTCGTGTATAGTGGAGATAACGGCGACAACTCGGCTACAGATTTCTTCATGCCACTACCAGGCGAGTTTGAAATCGACGCCGACAGTGGACAGGACGGAATTTTCGGAACCGACGATGATGTGTTCTTCCCATCGTTCTCCCGACCTTTATCATTTATTGCATTCGAGCTCTTTGCAATTGATTTCGATGCTGATCTATATGATTCAGGAGATCCGATTCCGTTCTTTCCGGCAGTAACCACCGGCACGGTACGGCAAACGGGTTCTGTGACCGAAAGTGGAGCCATGACAGAGTTCAATTTGGCCGGTGCATACGAAGCCGCGCAGGACGTCTTCCTGGGTGCCTCGGTGAATATCCCGTACGGCAAATGGGACTTTGACAGGTTTCTCTCCGAGGAAGATTTGCAGAATGACAACGACGGCTCAGGCGGAACCATTGATTTTGAATTTCTCGAATGGGACCAGTTTGTAGAGTCTGAGCTGGTCGGAATAAACGCCCGTGTGGGAGCTGTAATAAGGCCCGACAACGGTGTGCGTGCCGGCCTTTCTATCGAGTCACCGACGTACTATTCAATCACCGAAACTTTCGGTACGATTATGACGGTCGGTTTTGATGACGGATACGTAGATACATATGGCGACAGCGTTCAGGAAGATGTTGGTGCAGGTGAATTCGAATATGAAATCCTGACTCCGTGGCGTTTCAGCGGCGGCGTCGGATTTACGACTGGTGACCTTACCGTCATGCTGGACGGAGAGTACGTCGACTGGTCAACTCTGGAACTCGACTCCGGAACGTTCTCGTTTACGGATGAGAACAGGTTCATTCGGCAAAATTTTGAAAGCGTCGTAAATGTGTCGGCTGGCCTGGAGTACAGGTTCGACAGTTTCAGGGCGCGTCTTGGAGTTGCGTCAAAAAAAGACCCTGTCGATCTTTTACCGAATCAAATCGATCCCGAGTTAGGCACCCTGAATCGTGACCGGTCGTATTTTTCCGCAGGAGTCACGTATGCGCCGAACAGTCAGTTTGCACTGGATATAGCGTGGAGTCAGGAACGTTTCGACGATCGATTCCTGCCGTACGAAGTTACAGGTGGCCCGGTTGTAACGGAAGAGATCGCGAGAAACCGATTCAGCGTCGGAGCCCGATTCAGTTTGTAACGTCAGTTGCTTGAAGCACTCTCACGCAGGCGGCGGCGGTAATCAGCAGCCGCTCTGTTGTGCTCTCTAAGCGTCCTTGAAAAGGTGTGGCTGCCGTCTCCGCGAGCTACGAAGTAGTAGTAACCGTGATCTTCGGGCTGTAAAGCAGCCGCCACCGCGGTAGGTGCCGGGTTGGTGACCGGTCCGGGTGGCAAGCCCCTGAATAAGTATGTGTTGAACGGGTGGTCAATCTTGTAGTCGCGAAAGTACAGCCGCCTCTTTTGACCCTCAACCTGGATTAATGCAAACTGAACGGTCGGATCGGCATCAAGCCTCCAACCATCGCGCAATCTGTTTAGATACACACCGGCTATCGTAGGCCTTTCGCTGACCAGGTCAGACTCCCATTCAACAAGACTGGCAACGCGCACTATTTCGTCAGCGCTAAGGTTCTGTGCGTTGCCACCTTGTGCGTTTTCGGCATAGAACGAGTCAAAAGACTGCTTCACTTTTCGTACGACGTTCTCGGGACTGGTAAGCCAGTAGAAGAAATACGTCTCCGGCATCATATAGGCAAAAAGGTGCAGCGTATCTGTTCCTAGTTCGGCAGCGAGGGAGGAGTCGGCGAGCGCGGCAAGGAAGTCCTCCTTTTCAAAGGCCATCTCACTTGCAACGACAGCAGCAATCACATCCTTCCTGGTACCCGGTGGAATAACCACCCGGACGGGCGTTTGCAGACCACGCCGTAACGTCTGCAGTATGTCGTAATTGGATTGACCACGTTCGAAATTGTAGTTACCGGCTTTTACCTGATTTCCCCAGCCAGTCAACTTTCCCATCAGGGAAAGCGTCCGCGTGCTTTCGACGATGTCCTGAGCGTACAAGCTATCGATTGTACTTTCGAATGAAGTACCCTTTGGTATCTGTATACTCTTCGTATCTGAGAAGTCAGTCGTGTTTGATGCAAATACGACCAGGTAGAGCCCAATGAAACCAAGCATTACAGCTACAGCTGCGCCCAGGCCGATTTTGAACAGTACACCTTTCATAAACTACTTTTTGCCGGAAGTCCGGTCCGCTTTTTCCTGAAACAACCTTCGTTCAAGCGATCGTGTTTCGTCGATGATCCTCTCAAACAATCGGCGAATCGCGTCATCTTGTAATGGTCCGGGATTTTCCGACTGTACATTTTTGAGTACCTGTGACTCTCGCTCGGGTACATAAACCGGCATCCCCAGTCTCTTCTTGAGGTCCCCGATCTTGTTTGCACATTTGGATCTGTTGTTAAGCAGATGCAGTATCGTGACATCCAGGCGATCAATCTGTTTCCGTAACAGCACAAGCGTTTCCTCATCGGAACTACCATCCTCTGACGCGAGAGTCTGTGACAGAAGCTCAACGATTTGCTCAATACGGAAATCTTTGTCCATGTCGAAGCTACAAATTCAAGTTTGGAGCAATAAACTCTGTACCGAGCGAATCAATAAGCTGCAACGCGCCCATCTGTGCGGCAACTCCGATCATCGCAGCATTGTCGGTGCAAAATGCCCGTGGCGGGAAATAGAGTTTCACATTCTTTTCCTTGCAAAGTTCGAGCGCGCGTCTCTGCAGCTCGGTATTGGCGGACACACCTCCGACAATTGATGCGGAAGATACTCCAGACTTTTCGATTGCCTGACCGAATTTCGACAAGAGCATCTCCACGACGGCTGCCTGAAAGGAGGCACAGATGTCATTCAATTTGTCTGCAACCAGTTTCTCGCGCTCGGACTCAGTGAATCGATTCAGGTAATAGAGTACCGACGTTTTGATACCTGAAAATGAATAGTCGAGACCATCGAGTTGCGTTCTGGGGAACCGGTGAAATGATGCGTCCCCGTCCGCGGCAAGTGAGTCAATTTCCGGGCCGGCGGGGTACCCGAGGCCAAGCAATTTTCCTGTTTTGTCAAAGGCTTCACCTGCCGCATCATCACGCGTCCGGCCAAGAATCTTTATGTCTCCCGCATTCCGCACGAGCACAAGCTGCGTGTGCCCACCCGACACGATGAGGCTGAGGAACGGTAGTTCAGGGCCGGCCTGTTCTATAAACGTAGAATACAGATGACCCTCGAGGTGATTCACACCATAGACCGGCAGTCCCAGCGCGTCCCCGAATCCCCGGGCGAAGCTGGTTCCTACGATAAGTGAACCGGGAAGGCCAGGGCCTCTCGTTACAGCGATTGCCTCGAGGTCTTCTGCACGGACCGATGCTTCTGCTAACGCAGTCTCGACAGTTCGCGTTACGAGCCTCAGGTGTGCCCGGGAAGCTATTTCGGGTACAACGCCTCCGAATGCCTCATGCCTGGTCTGAGAGGCAACGACTGTTGACAGAATAGACCGACCCCTCAGGACCGCGACGGCCATATCGTCGCAGGAACTCTCAATTGCCAGGATCAGTCGTTGTTCGATGCCGGTTTCCAATTATCTATACTAATTCCATGATGATCGCGTTAACCACTGAAATATGCCTTGTTCGAGACATCGAAATATGCAATTTTGGGAGAACAAAGCAGATATTAACCTGTTTTATTCCATCCGCCGATAAAGTACCTTGTCGTGGCGGAATTATTTCCATGAGGATTGTATGCGCATAGGATTACTAAGTGTCTGTCTGGTTGCTCTTCTGAGTATTTCGACGCCAGCGGAAGGCCAGCTTCGAACCGATGCTGCGGTAGAAAGTCCGGCTCGATTGTACGACAATGGAGGCGGCAACGTCCTGTTGAACACGGTCTTCAATCCGCGTTATTTCTCTATGGGACACTCACTCGAGTTTACAGCTGGTGGTGGTGGCGGGTACAGCTCTTCGCTGGCTATGTACACCAACTCACTCATGTGGAATTTTTCGGACAAGCTTGCAGCACGGGCTGATATCAGTGTCGCATACTCACCCTTCTCCAATGGTCCTCAGGGCTTTGGTGGCGTTGGGAATTATTCTTCGGGGTCACGGGTGTTCTTGCGGAATGCTCAGGTTGCATACTCTCCATCAGAAAACCTCCATTTCCAGGTATCGATAAATAATAGTCCCTACGGTTATTACGGCAGCCCATACGGACTCTATCGATATCGCTAAGAAGCAAAGCAAGATAGAATTCTGATTCCCATTCCGACTGCACCGAACCCTCTATCGAAGACGACGACATGTGTTGAGTCGAGCTCATGGTCGGGCTTACCCTCTGATGATGCCGGCAGGGGCTTGAAGGTATGACAGCCGACCGTTCACGCTTCTCCAATCTCGGAGTAAATCTTGCGCTTCTCATTTTCGGAATTGGAGCGATAATATTACTCTACGCCCTGGCCTCACGATATCTATCTCCTAAAACGGATCCGATACGTTCAGGTCCTTCTGAACTAGTCGGGAAGATTATTCAGGTTGAGGTTAGAAATGGTTGCGGGATTTCCGGTCTGGCCGCGGATGCAACTTCATTCTTGCGTCGAAAAGGCTTCGACGTCGTTGAGGTAGGCGACTACACTCATTTTGACGTTGAAGAGTCAATCGTGATAGACCGAATCGGTGATCTGGCTTCAGCGAAAAAAGTTGCTGCGGCCCTGGGTCTCCCGGAGGACCGGGTCATACAGGAGATCCGACAGGATTATTTTCTGGATGCCAGCATTATTATTGGCAGAGATTACGAATTAATGCGTCCCTACAAATAAGCTTGACAGGAAACTATAATGAGGTTTAATGACGAAAGGCATTAATGTTCAACGAGAAGTCGACAGCGCGATAGACACAAAGCGCGAAAATACAGATCAACTCGCACGGCTGATCATCAGTGCGGCGCTCGAAAAGAAGGCAACAAATATTGCCATTATGGAGATGCGGGAAGTGAGCGGGGTCGCTGACTACTTCATCATATGTACAGGAGGCTCAGAGCAGCAGATCCGTGCAATCTGCGACGAAATACGACACCAGGCCAAGGAAACGCTTCGCGAGATTCCCTGGCAGAAGGAAGGTGAATCTCATTACTCATGGGTCGTACTGGATTATGTGGATGTGGTTGTTCACATAATGAATCCTGAGAAACGCGGATACTATCAACTCGAGAGACTCTGGGGTGATGCAAATATTGAGTACATCGACGACGACAGTGTCGCTCCAGACATCCAACTATTCAGCAACATTGATTAGCGCTCACGTGCTCCGTGAAAACACTATGCACAGTTCCATATACGCAGTGCTCCTGTTTGCATTCCTGTTCGCTGGATGCAGCGCCTCGCGCGAGTCGACCGTAACAGTTGACGAACAGTATGGCCATCGGTACGACGGTAAATCACCCGATGGCAGGGAAACGCATGTCATTCTACAGGCGGATTCGGGCGAGGAGTACGCCATCCATCCTGCGGTATTCGACACTGTCCACGTGCGACCCCAGGAGATGGACACACCTCAGGATTCTGCTGTAAAAGTAGAGTTATTGATCAAGGGCTCTTTTCCGGATTCATGTACGCGTCTGCATGCTTTGACTCAGGAGCGCTCCGGTAACATCGTTAACATATCTCTTGACATGCGTCGCCCAAGGTCGGCCATTTGCGCCAGTGTCGTCCGTCCGTACAGATTCTACATGGAACTTGAAGGCGACTACGCAGCGGGGAACTATACAATCAAGCTTAACGAAGCGGTCAGGACGTTCACGATTCGGTCTCTGGACTCTTAAGTTGAGACTGCAAGTCATCATTGCAGACGTTTTTACCCGGGCTGGACACTGTATCGCAATATTCCAGTGACACAAATGTGATGATCTGGATAGCCGGAGATCGCATTTTATACGGTTCTTGAAAACGCCGATACTCGAGGTTTCCCACCGGCAGTATCTATCCCATCAACTCCATGTTTTTTGCGGCTATTCAGCATTCAATAAAAAAAGCACTACCCGGCCTGCTTGCTATAGGTTGCCTTATTGTTTTTCCTGCATCGCTTCTAATGAATCAGGCTGGTGCTCCTGCTATGCGAACCGGAGCTCCGGGTGATGGCGATGGAACACCGGGTAACAGTGGCTCGTGTGCGGACGCTGGTTGTCACAACACGTATCCCGTCAATTCCGGAATCGGGTCTGTCACAATCGATGCACCTGCAGAGTTTCTCGCCGGGGTACCCCTTGAGTTCATGGTGTCAGTGGAAGACACTTCACGGTTCCGGTTCGGGTTCCAGACCACGATAAAAACTGCAGCTGCAGAAAACGTCGGAACGTTCGAGCTGATCGATTCAAACACGAGGTTTGCGACCGGCAATTCAAACTATGTAACACACACTCTGGCGAACAGCAACGCACAGTGGACAGTCCGCTGGACGCCCCCCGCCGAGCTGACGGAAGATGTAACCATCTACGCTGGTGGAAACGCGGCGGATGGCAGATTTACGCCGGCAAGCGACTATACCTATGAGACGGAAGTGTTACTCCAGTTCGCACAGCCCTCCGGCATCGATGATCAAGATGATCCTGCTTCATCTCCTCGGCTTGAGGCCTTTCCAAACCCGGCTTCGTCGATTGTTTCACTGGTATTCGAATCAGGTCAGGAGAATGATGCGCGACTGCAAGTATTTGATCTGCTTGGCAAGATTGTATACGAGGCGCCATCCGGACCAATAGCATCGGGACAAACGATCGATGTGAACGTCACGAACTTTCCTGCCGGAGTGTATATCGGCAAGCTGATCGTCGGAACACGGTCGATATCGACAACTTTTTCAGTCGTGAAATAGGGGACCGGTACTTCTACTCGGATCCCGAAGTGTCCGGTGGCTCCTGCCTTTCGTACTCCTGTCTCATTTCTTCAGCTGATGAGCGGAGCGATGGATCGTCTACTACATCCGCTAACCTGTTCGTGAAATCAGCCGCCGCTTCAAAGTCACCAGTTTCCAGGTAGATACTCCTCAGGTACTGCGCAAAAGGAATGGCGTAATTGAGCTCATTGCGCGTAGAAGAACTTTCAAGGAGATTAATGACGATCGGTTCAGATTTTCTCATTATCTCGACAGCCGTTTCCATCTCGCCAATTTCCTGGTACCCTCGCGACAGCAGCAGGTACGATCTTTCGTCTGCAGGAATGGTCTCCAGCGGGACGTTTGTCATGATCGTGTCAAGTAGCTCTCGGGCAATGTCCGGACGCCCCTTACGGGCAGAAACGGTTGCCGCATGGGAGTACACGTTCCGATAATTGTCCAGCATGTTGCGAATGTTGTCGTCGAAGTACACATCCGGATCATCAATGCCACGGAACCGGAAATTCAGCAGACGGCTGGCAACAAGCTCGGGATCGATGCGACCCAGACCTCCATCTTCATTCTTGATGGGAACGACACGGAATGCCTGGCCCTCCATCTGGAAAAACTCCTGTGTGTCCAGTTGCCCGGATGGGCTTACCGTGACGGCAAAGTAAACTGGTCGCTCCCAGTCATTGCGCGCGTTGGTCACCAGGATGTCAAGGACTACCTGATCGGCGGCGTACAGGAGGTTGAATTCCTCACTGAAAGGGTAGGGGCGTCCCTCAAGGCGCCAGACCATTCTGTCGAGGATCTTTGACGAGTCCGCGGTTGTGTGCAGCAGCTCTGATACGATCTTGTTCTTATTGACCGGCAACTGAATTTCTCTCGGATCCCATCGACTGATCGATAACGTCTCAATATTATCATCTGGCATACTGATAGGGAGCGGCTCGGAGTCTCTCGACGCCTGGTACTTCAGCTGGCGGACATACCACGGAGTGTTGAGCAGCGACAAGTTTGCAACACGTACATCCTGACGTACTTGCTCTACTTCCTGAAGATACCAGAGCGGGAAGGTATCGTTGTCGCCATTCGTAAAGAGGATGCCGTCCTCTGCAACGCTCGATAGCATATTGTACGCATAGTCCGGCGCGACATAACGCCCCGAGCGATCGTGGTCATCGTAGTTAACGACCAGCATCAGACCGGGAACGAGTACAAAGGCAGCCGCAGCCGCAGCGATCACAGCCGTCTTGCGAGCCTCCCAGTCCCTTTTGTCGCCAAAGATCATCTCGGCGATGCCGCTGGCCCCAATGCCGATCCACAAACTGAATGCGAAGAAGCTGGCGACGTATGCGTAGTCGCGCTCGCGCGGCTGGTTTGGAGTCTGATTCAGGTACAGAATTATCCCAATGCCGGAGACAAAGAATAAAATGCCAACGGCGAATGCCCGTCGCCAATCCTTGCGGACATGATACAGGAATCCAAACAGTCCAAGCAGTAGTGGAAGCCCGTAGTAGGCGTTCCGGCTGGCCTCTTCGCTCGGCGTCTGGAAAAAGTATGGTGCCTCACCCGGCAGTCCGATAATGGAGGGAGCATCCTGAACATCACTGGCCCGCCCGATGAAGTTCCAACCGAAATAACGGAAGTACATGTGGCCAATCTGGTACTGCCAGAAAAAGTCCAAGTCCGAATCATAATTTCGGTACACGCGCCAGTGCGCCGGGTCCTGCGAGTGTCTTCTCGGAAAGGAAGTCTCGTCATTAAGATTGACCTGTCCAGTCGAGTTGTCAAACGTATTACCGGAGAGAAGTGGCGTGGCGCCGTACTGTTCGCGTTTCAGGTAGGAAACAATAGCTTCGGTAGTCTCCGGATCATTTTCGTCAATGGGCGGATCGGCCGCACTGCGGATAAAGATCAATGCGTAGGTTGAATATCCAATCAGTACCATCGCGAGGCACACTGCGATAATGTTCAAGGCAGGCAATTTGCGCCGCTGCGTGTAGTAGATCGAAAAAACGAGGAGTCCTACAATCACAAAGACGAAAAGAAGCGGTGAGCCGCTCTTTCCGGCAACGTCCGGCAGTATCTGGATTACACCGGGATAGACCATTCCAAAGGCGACAGATGCCACCAGGCCCGTGAGCGTTATGCCGGTGATCGTTTTTGAGAGATCCTGATCTTCTTTTTCAAACTCGTTGTAGTAGACAATGAGAGCAATGAAGAAAACAGCGAGCAGGTTGAGCAGGTGGACCCCGATCGCAAGCCCGAACATATAGGCGATCAGCACGAGGTACCTGTTAGCTGTCAGCCCGAACGGATGATGGCCGCCGGCTAGTAGCATTTCTTCGCGTCGGGCAAGTACTCGCCACCTGAGAATGAGCCACACAACAACCGCCGTGAATAGCATCGACAGGCCGTAGACCTCGGCTTCCACCGCGTTGAACCAGAAGGAATCAGTTACTGTAAAGGTGCACGCCCCGATAACACCACCAATGAGCGCAATAACAGTTGATCCGGTGTTCTGTCCTTGATCTTCCTCAGACTCTTGCCAGATTCGAACCAGCTGCACAATGATGAGATGTGTGAGAACGACGGTCATCGCACTCGCAAGAACCGACACCATGTTTACAGAGAGTGCAACGTATGCTGCAGGAACGAACATGGATATAAAGCGCCCAATCAGCATATAGAATGGTGCCCCGGGCGGGTGCGAAACCTGTAGCCTGTTCGCGATGGCGATAAATTCACCCGAGTCCCAAAACGAAGTGGTGGGAGCGACGGTGAGGGCGTAAATGATAAAAGCGTACGCAAAGACGACAGCCGCTACGATTTTCTCGACTCTATTCCAGTTCATTTACGCAGTCTGTAAAGGTTGACATTTGATACCGGCACGAACAGATTGCCTGGCGGCAATACAGGATCTTGCACAATTACACGATTTTTGCTGCCCGATCTGAAGCATAAACGCACATAATAGCAAGAAATTATACTCCAATCCCCTCTGTATGAACGTATTTGCGCAGTCTTGAACCTATTGGTCCTGTCCTTCGACGACCAGCACGATCTCGCCTTTAACGCGAGGACGAGACTCAAGAGTCTCCAGGACGTCCCGAATCGTGCCTCGAAGATATTCCTCAAATTTCTTGCTGATCTCCCGAGCAACAACCACGCGCCTGTCATCGCCTGCGTATTCGGACAGCTTGTGCAGGGTTTTGACTATCCGGTGCGGAGATTCGAAGGCAACAGTCGTCTCCCTGCGCTCAGCCATGGCTCGGATTCGAGTCTGCCTGCCTTTCTTTTGCGGAAGGAAACCATCAAAATGGAATTTGTCGATGGCGAGTCCACTACCAACCAGTGCAGTAATGGCCGAACTCGCACCCGGCAGCACCGTGTATTCGATCTCCTGGTCAATCACTGCCTGTAACAGGCGGTACCCGGGGTCCGAGATGAGGGGCATTCCAGCGTCAGAGATCAAGGCCACGTCCTCACCTTGTTCAAGGCGCTGAATCAGCTGACGGGTTCGTTCCTTTTCATTATGGTCGTGATAGCTGATGCGCGGCGTGTCAATCCCATAGTGTCCCAACAGCTTCGAT
Organism: Rhodothermales bacterium; assembly: GCA_013002165.1. Taxonomy (GTDB): domain Bacteria; phylum Bacteroidota; class Rhodothermia; order Rhodothermales; family JABDKH01; genus JABDKO01. The sequence goes on from JABDKO010000220.1 coordinate 73,607, forward strand.
GAGGTCCGCGTATCTTCGCATGCGATTACCGCGACGGATTTCAAGATCTCCAGAGCGCGTATTGTGATGTCTCCCAGATTTCCTATGGGTGTCGGAACGATGTAGAGCATCTACGAAGACCTTCCTGACACGCGGGAAATGAAATTACGTAACACGGGGCCCGTGGCTGAAGCATCGGTTGAGACCCGGATTGTAAAGTAGAGTGCAATCAACAGCGTCACGATGTTAGCCATCCACATACCGACCCATGGTTCAAGCAGCCCTCTGTCGGCGAGCTTTTCCCCCTGGACTAGCGCAACCCAGTGGAATAGAAAAATTCCGACGGCTAGAACTGCGGCGGTGCCGAGACCTCCGCGGCGTATAGCAAGACCGAGCGGGGCACCTATCAGCATAAACACGAAACACGCAAGGGCAATCGAATACTTCTTTTGGATCTCCACCGAAAACCGATCTGCGCGTTCAAGCTGCGATCTTACAATTCGGCCACTGTTCTCAGCTTTGGATTTTATGGCACGGCCGTTCTGCGCAGCCCTGAACAGTGAAGCTTCTACCATGGCTGGTCCAGCATCGGCAAGGATGTGGGGATAAAGGGTTACTGCCGGAACACGAGAACTGTCTGAAGAGTCGGCCCGAAATTCCGTTTCGACACTTGAGCGGTCGGTCCGGTTTTCAGTCCGGTAAAGCGCGAGGTCAGACACCATGTCGTAAAGCTCTTCCGACTTCCGGGTGGCATTCTGACGGAGGGAATCGACGAGGTGAACCATCTCGGTAGTGCGCATGGTCCGATCGGATCTTCTGCCCTGAGTCGGATTGCTTCGTTCGAAGATGAAGTCCGAGATATCCAGGCTCAACCGGTGCCGCGCAAATGTGAGACGCTCATACCGATCAACACCGGATCCTTCATAGTTGTCGGAACGCCGGTGAAGCTCGCCATCTTCGAGTACGATGTTTATTGTCGAGCCACCCGGTCCTGTTTCAATGTGTCCGCTGGATGCTTTGATATCGACCCGCTTGCGCGATCCCTCTGAGTAATCGTAGATGGTCACATCCTCGACGATACCCGTATCCTGGTCTATGGACTTTACGAGAATGCTATATCTGCTGACTCCCTGATAGAAGATCCCGGGTTGAAGTTCGAAGCCCGGTTTCTTCTGTCGGATATCTGTCCACAGATTCCTTGCCCTGAAGTTGGATTCAGGCAACAAAACATTGTTGAACCGAAACATGAATGCAGTGACGATTACGCCGACGATTAACACAGGCCAGACTATTTGCGGGAAGGATGCTCCGGCTCCTTTCATCACAACGTAGGCACGCGATTCGGCAAGTCGACTAAACGTCATCAGACTGGCTATTAGCACCGCCATTGGCACTGCCAGGACGACCATGTATGCAAGACTGTACATGACCAGTTCCACGATAGCAAAAAAGGGAAGCCCCTTTCCAACCAGGTCCGGTAGGTACTTTATCAAGAACTGCATCAGGAGAAGGAACATCAAAACACCGAGCCAGCCGAGCATAGGTCCGGGCAGCATCCGCAGGATCATGCGATGGAAATGCGTCAGTCGGAACGATTTCATGTGTCAGGTGTCGATGTGTGGGCGGATCAATTTACGACTGCAGGTCGCTTTTGTGCCGTATCAATATTCACAGCCAAAATCCGGACGGGAAGTGATAGTTCAGAAATACACGTTTAACCCATTTCAGACAAACACGTTTATCATTCATAGTGGTTCGGAGGCAGTGCTTATCGATGCAAGTGCTCACATGCCAGAAGAATTCGACCTCATCGAGTCCTACATCAGCGAAAACAAATTGACTGTTAAAGCACTTCTGCTGACGCACGGGCATATAGATCACATTATGGGCTGTGCGCATCTGACTGAGACATATGGAATGCCGTGGATGCTGAATCCGGCCGACAAACCGTTTGTCGATCGGGCCCAGGATCAAGCGCGGATGTTTGGTGTCGAGTTCGATCCGCGGCAGATAAAGACAACTCCGATTAAAGAGGGGGACAGTGTACGTTTTGGAGATGTAGACTGGAGCGTTCTCGAGACCCCCGGACACTCACCGGGCTCGGTAAGCTTCGTTGACGAGGAGAACGAGGTGGTGATCTCCGGAGACGTGCTGTTTAACGGCTCGATTGGCCGAACCGATCTCCTTTTCGGATCGATGCCTGTCCTGATGCAGAGTATTTACCAGAAACTCATTCCACTGGGTGACCAATTCAAGGTACTGTGTGGACATGGGCCGGATACTATCATCGGTCACGAACGAGCCATGAACCCATTTCTTCAGGGGTAATGAATCGCTGTCGTTTGCATTGAGGCCTGCCATGCACGCCGCATCGGAGATCGAGCCTGCTAACGAAAAAGCGATCGAGTAGTCATTGGGCGCAGTGTTGCATGATGCGACGATGTGCTCAATTATTACGCAGTGTTCTGATAACAGATATCAAATTCTTCCTGTTTTGGACGCCAGAGCGTTCCTCAGCGGCTGGAATTAATGATTGGCACGATTCTGCCTAGGGGATTACTGTAATGACCAATTTGGATAATCCCCTATAGAAATGAATCACAGTAAAAGTTTACTAACACTGGCGTTCTGCGCTTCGTTTGCACTGGCTACAAGCTCCAGCGCTCAAGATCAGCAAATGAACACGCCAACAGATCTGGCGAATGCAAATGCAGGCGAATGCTATGCGCAGGTGTATTCCCCGGCGAAATATGAGACTACGACTCGACGTGTCCTTAAGTCCGATGCGAGCTTTCGTATCGAGACTGTCCCCGCGGTATACGAGAACGCTACCGAACGTATCATGACGAAGGAGTCATCGGAACGGTTAGAAGTAGTTCCTGCTGTTTACGGAACTGTCGAAGAGCGAGTGATGGTGAAAGAAGCCGGCACCCGCCTGGAAAGTGTTCCAGCGGTTTATGAAACTGTAAGAGAGCGAGTTCAGGTTACGGCTGCCCGCAAAGTTTGGAAGTCAAGCAACGGCAAGATTTACGGAACGGCTGTAACTGACGATCAAGGGAAACTGGTGACGCGGCCATCGGCTACAGGTGAAGTTCTTTGCCTTGTCGAAGAGCCTGCAGAATTCAAGACCGTAACAAAGAAAATGCTCAAGCAGGAAGCGACTACACGAGAAGTTGCTATCCCGGCAGAGTACAAAACAATCAAAAAGACGGTTCTGAAAACGCCGCCAACGACTCAAAAAGTTACGATCCCTGCTGAGTACGACACAATAACAAAACGCGTTCTGAAAACACCAGCGACCACCCGCCGGGTTGAGATTCCCGCCGAGTATGAGACTGTTACGGAACGGGTCACTGTCAGCGAGGCGAGCGTGGATTGGGTACCGGTACTGTGCGAAGTCAATGTCACCGCCAGCAAGGTCCGATCAATTCAGTCGGCACTGAAGAAGTCGGGCCACTACGGAGGTCCGATTGACGGCGTCTTTGGAAGCGGTACCGGCTCTGCAATTGCCAGTTTTCAGCGACAGAATAACCTCTCTCAGGGTTACGGACTAACGCTCGAAACTCTGGAAGTGTTGAAGGTACAGTAGACGAGTTGAGTCGACTACGATTTGCAAGACCAGTTGATGTGCCTGGCCGAGACGAGAGAGCTGCCTTCTGGCGGCTCTCTCGTTTTCTTTTAGATCAGCGGTAGTCAGCTAAATTCACGCCGGCACAGCGGTAAATTTCTGGTAGTACTTTTCGTACAACGGAACGATCTTCTGAACGTCGAACTCATCTACAGCCCGTTGTCGGGATTTTTCTGCCATTTTCTTCTGCAGGTCATCGTCGGTAAGTATTTTGCGGGTACAGTCAGTCATCGCATCGATGTCGTTGAGTGCGCACAAGAATCCGGTCTCACCTTCGATGATCAGTTCGGGTAGACCGCCGACATTACTGGCAACAACTGGTACGCCACAGGACATAGCTTCAAGCGCAGCCAGCCCGAATGTCTCGGTCTCACTCGGCATCAGAAATACGTCGGCAATTGAGAGAATTTCCTCGACCGGTTCCTGTTTACCAAGGAACCGCACATCGTCATGGACGCCGAGTTCGCGAGCCATATGTTCAGCCGCTGCACGATCAGGGCCGTCGCCGACAAGAAGCAGCTTTACCGACAGGTTATCCTGCCGAAGTCTGTGAAATACTTCGACCACATCGGGTGCGTGCTTCACAGGACGGAAATTTGAGATGTGGACTATCACCTTTTCCTCATTGGGGCAAAGCGCACGTCTGAAATGCTCCTTGTTCAATCTTCGAAAACGCGTCGTATCAATGAAGTTGGGTATTACTTCGATATCATTGCTGACATCGAATCGGCAGAGCGTTTCGTGTCGCAGGTAATCAGAAACTGCTGTCACACCATCAGACTCATTGATTGAGTAGTTCACGACCGGCTTGAACGAAGGATCTCGACCGACGATCGTGATATCCGTGCCGTGCAGCGTCGTTACGACAGGGATATGAATTCCTTCACGGGCGAGTATCTGACGGGCCAGTACCGCGCTTGTGGCATGGGGTATTGCGTAGTGGACATGCAGGATGTCAAGTTGCTCATACTTGACAACATCGACCATTTTACTGGTCAGATTCAGCGAGTAGTTGGGATACTCGAAGAGCGGATAGGCATTTACGTTGACCTCATGGAACAAAAGATTGTCCTGCACCGAACCAAGCCTGAATGGCAAGGAATATGCTATAAAATGAACCTGATGCCCTCTATCGGCGAGGGCCTTTCCAAGTTCGGTCGCGACAACGCCGGAGCCGCCGTATACGGGATAACACGTAATTCCAATTTTCATGCGGTTGATCTTATCAAGAGAGGGTCGTTCGCCGATTTTGTACTTATGTGTACGGATATGTTACGGTTAAACACGAACTACGCAACTATACGGCCCGGAGATTCAGTCCGCGGCTTACAATACGAAGAATTAATGGTGACGCACCATGGTACGTTCAGTTTTGAAGACTATTTCTCTAATGGCACTCCTGGTCATTATTTCGCAGCCCGCCAGCGCCCAGCTTGGCCTGTCTGCAGGAATGAATTTCGAGCAATTCAGTGACATCGAGACGAACAGTTTCAATGCCACGTTTAACAATGCGACGGGTTATCACATTGGAGTATTCTATGACCTTGGTGCAGGCTCATTTGCTGTTAGACCGGGCGTCTACTTCCGAAATATTCAGAATATTGAAACTACACTTCTAGGAGCGACGGAGTCTTTCGATCTTAACATGATCGAGGTACCTCTGGATCTCCGGTTCAGGTTTGCGTCCGGGTCGTTTCTGGTTCCTTATGTTTCAGCCGGTCCAGTTGTGACTTTCAGCTCGAGCTCAAATACGGATTTTGACACAGCCATAAATGATCTCTACGTGGCGGCAAATGCGAGCGCAGGGTTTGAGTTCAAGATCGCGGGTATAAAGCTGTTTCCAGAATTCCGCTACGGATTTGGAATCACCTCGATTACTCCGGCAAGCGAACCCTTTTCAATCGGGAACACAAACTTTACCCCCGTTGCCGGATCGACCGTGAACAACTATATGCTCCGTCTGGGACTGGGACTCTAGTTCGCTTGTGCTCCAACGCGAGCAGCATGATCGGAGAATACAGGCAGGAAGTGCTCCATGACGCTCATACAAGCGGGAAGTGCTCTATCGTGTGCCTCCGGTCTTGCGAGCGCGCGAGCGCACCTCCACGTAACCGCACGTGAGGGTCAGCCACAGGTCGCCTTACGGCAACAGTCTGGGAAGAGATAGAAAGGCGCGGAGAAGATACAGTCTCCTGCGACGTGTACTATCTGACGTCTTCGTAGAAACGAAATCTTTTCTCATCGACATCGAACGGACGATCCACGTCAACAGGATCAACTCCGCGCGACCAGTTCGGATGACGCGTTCCGACCATAGACACTTCCGAGTAAAAGTGTCGTGTATCCCTGGAGAACGGACGCTTCGTCACATCGGCTGTTCGTACGAGGTAGGCAATCGACAATGCTTCTTGCCAGCCCCAGATTCTCATCGCAGGTCGCAAACTGGAGTAGTAGTAACGTGTCGTAGTCGAAGGGTTGAATGCGCTGAACTGAAACGGATCCAGAATCGTCGACTCGAATGTTCGCTTACCTCTGTACCGCGACTCAACACGGTTGCGAACTACCCATGCGACAAGCTCCATTTCGTTCGGATCTTTAGTCTCGGAAAAAATGCATCGTGCGAGCCACAGGGTTTCGCTATCGATCGATCTGGCATCGATTCGAGGAATCGATGACCATTCGCCTACCGGCCTCAGTTCATTGGTTCTGTAGGGAAGCGTAAACTGCTCGCCCAATGGCTGATCGAGCCTTACCGTTCCAAATGAGGTGCTAGCAAAGCGGCTCGACTCAAAATCACGCGGACCAAACGTAAGCACAATCAGCGCGAATACCAGCGGTATCCCGGCACTGACCTGAAGCCTATTATGTGATTGGTGTTTAAAAAGCATTAAAAATGCGTGTTTTTCTACGCTATTGAGTCAAATGATTACTGGAGATGCCAGTATGTTTTCGGCGGGCGCAAACGACAGTTATACCCTTATGTTTCGATTTCACGTTTACCCGAAAAAGCTGTGTCGAGTTACGCTGTTTAAAAGGCATTTTGGTGTTTTTATTTACCCATCCTTCAAACAGTCATGGCGTATTAGCTGTTATTGTGACGGATAGCAATGCGGCGTGTAATGTGAAGAAGCGGTTAACAACATTAGAAGGCATCTAATAGCTGCCGTAAACAAGGACTTCTCAAAATGGGATCGCGTCTTCACATTGTCGCTGATGAAAATATAGTACTTGCAGAAGACTTTTTTGCACCGTTCGGTACGATCACCCTTCTTCGTGGAAACGCCATCGAACCTTCAAATCTGCGACTGGCTGACGTTCTGCTTGTACGTTCGGTGACACCGGTAAACTCTTATTTATTATCGGAATGCAGGCAACTCAAGTTTGTGGGTTCGGCAACAGCAGGTACAGATCATGTCGATGTTCAGCTTCTAGCGCGTCGTGAAATACACTTTGCGCATGCCCCGGGATCGAATGCCCAGTCGGTAGCCGAGTATGTTCTTGCTGCAGTCCTACAGAGGTACCCGAATATCGATCAACTCGCGGGGCTTCGGGTCGGTGTAGTCGGTCTCGGACATACAGGTAACCGGGTTGCAAGGGTGTTTTCATCACTTGGTTGTTCCGTTATTGCAAACGATCCGCCACTACTGGATGCAGGTGGACGTCTGTCGGAACGGTTTCAAGTCGCAGATCTCGAGTCGCTTCTTGAAATGTCGGACGTTATCTCTATTCATGTTCCCCTGACGACGACAGGCCGGTGGCCCACGCGCTCCCTGATTGAATCGGACAGGTCACGTTTGATCCGTCCTGGATCTCTTTTTATTAACACATCTCGAGGAGAAGTTGTAACCGGGTCGGCCGTCATGGCTCTACAAGACAGCGAGGTGGATTGCGTCCTGGATGTCTGGCCCGGAGAACCGACTCCTGAACCTCACATTGTTCAGGCAGCATTTCTCGCGACGCCTCATATTGCCGGGTACTCATTTGACGGGAAGATAAAAGGCACGGAAATGCTGCGGGATGCCCTGGCGAACATTATCGAATCGGAAGAAGCACCGTTTATCTGGGACCAGTATCAGGGCGTACCAGCGTTGCCGGAAGTTTTTCCGGCCGGGGTCGAACTAGCCACCGTTGTTCGCTCGATGTATTCTATTAAAGATGACGATACGAGATTCAGGGATTCGTATCTCTCCGGTCCGGAGGCCGAGTACGGATCAATTTTCACGAGACTGCGAAAAGACTATCCGGTGAGGCGATCCTTTGACGCCTTCTCTAATCAATGGAATTCAGTATCACGCGAAACGCGTCGCCAGCTGGACGTCATTGTTGAGATCTTAAAATCCGAATGATTTCAGATGGCCTGGAGAATCACGCCATCCCTGGCGAACTTTGACGTGAAGTCGGAGAAACACTTCGCGGCCGAGAAATTCTTCGATCTGCACTCTTGCGCGTGAGCCGATCTTCTTCAACTGCTGACCGCCCTTGCCAATCACAATTCCCTTTTGTGAGTCACGATCTACGACGATTTCAGCATCGATCAGGTCTTTTCCGTCGGGTCGCGGCTCCAGATTTATCACGTTAACCTGAGTGGAGTAGGGCAATTCTTCCCGCAGTTGCTTGAAGACCTGCTCGCGGACGAGTTCGGCAATGAAGAACCGCTCGGGATGCTCGCTCAGAACATCAGAGGGATAAAATTGAGGTCCCGGTGCCAGGCGACTGACAATTTCCTCCAGCAAGACATCGACCTGATACCCGGACTTGGCAGAAATCGGCACGACAGTCTCGAAGATATCGAGGCCCATATACTTCTCGGCGAGCGGTAAGGCATCTTCGCGTCGGACGAGATCAATTTTGTTGATCGCGAGGATGGATCGTGTGCCCCGGAGTCGTTCCAGTGAAAGGCTATCCGGTTCTGTTGACGAAGCCTCGGCCATGAATAGCACCAAATCTGCATCCGCCACTGCAGAATCGACGTTTTGCATCATCGATTCGTGTAGACGGTATCTGGGCTTAATAACCCCCGGCGTGTCAAGCAGAATAACCTGATAATCTTCCGACGTAAGAATGGCGAGGACACGATGCCTTGTTGTCTGCGGCCGCCTTGTAACGATCGAAAGTTTTCTTCCTACAAGAGCGTTGATAAGCGTGCTCTTGCCAACGTTGGGTTTTCCAACGATGGCCACGTAGCCGGATTTAAATTGTTTGTCTGGTGTTTCCACGTATAAGATTTGTCAATGGATGGTCGGCATTTTGAATACTACCGTATACAGGTCGTACTGCCACGGTCCTGTGGGATACGACTGCGGGTAGAAGGCTCGTTAGTCGGAATGTTTGATGACATCCAGCATCTCCTGAACGGCGACATGAAGACCGACGAACACGGAGCGGGCGATTATCGCGAAACCTATTGATACCTCCTTCACGTGTGGAACGGTGTCGCGAAAAATTGGATAGTTGGTGAGGTTAAAGCCGTGGCCGGCGTGCACGTTCAAGCCTAGTTCATGCGCCAGCTCTGCACTTTGCACTAGTTTCTTGACCTCGAAGATCTGGGCATCGTGTCCGACAGCATTGGCGAAGTCGCCGGTGTGCAACTCTATCGTGTTGGCACCTGTTTCGATTGCCGCCTCAATCTGATAAAGCTCCGGGTCGACAAAAAGTGACACTTGTTCGATCCCGGCTGACTTCAATTCCGCAACGACGGTACTCAGCCTCGAAATGTTGTCTCTGACGTTCAAACCACCTTCAGTTGTTACTTCCTGGCGATTTTCGGGAACGAGGGTCGCGACATCCGGACAGATTTCGCAGCAGAACGCTATGATTTCGGGATTTGTGGATAGTTCAAAGTCCAATCGGCCATGTACCACCTCCTTAAGAAGCCGCACATCCCTGTCTGTGATGTGGCGTCGATCCTGTCGCAGGTGAAACACAACTCCATCTGCTCCAGCGCTTTCGCACGCCATGGCTGCATGGACAGGATCCGGCATCAGCTCGCGCCGTGCGTTTCTGAGGGTCGCTACATGATCGATATTGACTAGAAGATTCGTCATCTGTCGGGGTGTTCTCGGAGATGCCTGATTAACGAGGGAGACTTCTAAAAGATTAATGTGTCCTACATAAAAAACGTGTGTAGATCCGGCCAGGGGTTGGCTGAGGCACCGATAGAGCAACCACAAAAGTGTGAATTCGCTGCTTTGTTGCTTTTAGAGGGGTGGCCTTGTATTTTCGCGGATCAGTTTTTTGTCGGGATCAGGTCTATCTGGACTGTGTTTCCGACATTAATAATATACATTCACTGGACAGCTATTGGGCTTCACAGGGCCGCAGCATGCAAATCGCAGTACGAATTGTTCTAAGCGTGGTAATCGTTCTACTGGTATTCTGGTTGTACCAGTCCATCACTGAACCATATAAGGTAGTAGAGCGACAGAAAGAACTTACAGAGTTAACCAGGCAAAGAATGGGTGATATCCGGAAATCGATGATTCGGTACGAAGAATTGAATGATAGGTACCTTACCACTCTGGATTCCCTGGTCAATTTCGTCAAGTCGGATTCGCTGTATGCCGCAGCAATGGATAGCGTCTTTCGGCCGGGTTTTCAGCCGGACTCGCTTCCTTTTTCTCCCCGGACCGGGAATCGCTTCATTTTATCAGTAAACGACACGTCTCGAACGTCGACTTACCTCCTGGAGGATCCTGACACGAACGATAGAATCGGTACGCTTCTCGGCGACATTACGCTGCTGAACGCCTCCAGTTGGGAGTAGAAGCAGTCGCGGATCTTGCATTCGGAGTGCCTTCTGTGACTCGTGATATACAGAAGTATCGATTGTGAATAGAACTGAATCTGGAATCGTCGCGGGAATCGTTGTAGCTCAACGCAGCATACAATACACCGCAGTCAATCACTCCGAAGGGCGCAAACTGGATCGTCTGGGCAGCTGCGATTTCGATTTCGACCTTCTTGAGTCCCTCAACTCGGGAATATCTCACGATGAGCAGCAGTCGCTGACCGATGCTGTGAACGACGTTCTGGGAGATAGTGGCGCGTCGCGTCTGAATATTGGTATTCACCCGGCAATCGGCCACACGTTCTTCACACTATCCCCGGAATCCCATGCAGAGGAAGACCGGGCGAAACAGTTCCAGGATGAAGGACAGTTGCTATTTGATGATCATGATGCCTTTCACGCCGCTTCGGCGTCGCTTCATCATGTAATTAACGAAAGCCTTGAAGTTCAGCACGATTTATATATGGTTACGCTGGTTCCGTCGTCCATCAAGAGCGTTCTCGATTCAGTAACACGATCAATCGCGAATGGCAACGTCAGTTACCTGCCTTGTGCACAGGGTGTGCAACACCTTGTGCGTTCGGTAGAAGCATCACCTGATCATTCTTCGGCATTCAGTTTACTGGTCGGACAATATCGCGGGCACGTTGTGATGTCCATGATGCACCGCGGGACGATCGTGCATGGTCATACGGTATCTCCCGCAACAGCTCAAGATTACTTGTACTGGGCAATTGTCCTAGCGACGCGGCTAGACGTTTCTCCGTCGGCCATTCGCCGTATCTATTTCTATGGCGACGAAACAGATCCGTTGATGTTGGAAGACCTGCGACTGAGCACAGGTTCAGAACTGGTTCGTGTCGACCCGTTTGCATATTCAGACATATCGGTCGGACATATTCGGCCGGATTTTGATCTGTCGGCATATGCCTCCTGTATCGGGATCGTCCTTTAGCTGAGGTCGAATAGATGCGAGTCACTGGAGGGCGGCACAGAAACCGTATCCTGGTCATACCCCGGGGGACAGACGTTCGCCCGACGACCGATATGAGCCGCCAGGCACTTTTCAATCGGCTTGCTTCCCGTACCACAATTGAAGGCGCTTCCGTGATTGACCTTTTTGCAGGATCAGGATCACTCGGTATTGAATCTCTCAGTCGTGGCGCCGGGTCGGTTACGTTCGTTGATTCGTCGCGGATTGCATGTGACGCTGTTGAGCAGAATCTGACTGCTGTAGGCGAAGAGGACTCAGTCCGTGTTGTGCAAGCAGATGTATTTTCGTTCCTGCAACAATTACCGGGAACGGCAGACATCATCCTTGCAGACCCGCCCTACGCGCTGAATAATCTTATCGATCTGATTAATGCCTCCGTGATCGCATTATCGGACGGTGGCTATTTCGTGCTAGAACACGACGCTGCACTCGAATTCGATGAACATCCAAACTTCGTCGTGTCAGGCAAGTACGGACGCACTAAATTAAGTTTCTTTACATCGAAATAGCTTCGACACAATGGCAAAGACAAAGGCACTGTTTCCGGGATCATTTGACCCGTTCACCAACGGCCATCTTGACGTTGTAGAAACTGCCTCCCGGATTTTCGATGCGGTTCATATCAGCATTGGCAGGAACGCAGCTAAAAAATCACTACTGTCTATCGATGAGCGCCTTGAATGTATTAGTGAAGCTGTTGCACACCTCGAGAACGTGTCAGTTGGTGCGTTCAGTGGCCTGGTCGCAGACTACGTCGGTAAGGAAGACGCATCAATCATTGTGCGAGGACTTCGACAGGCGACGGACTTCGAATATGAGCAGCGTATGGCAATAGCCAATGACTTGCTCGGGAAGAATTTGCCGACGGTCTTTTTAACACCACACCTGGAGAATCTTCTTACCAGCTCTACTATCGTGCGTGACATCTACCGGCACGGCGGAGACTTCGGCCACTTCGTGCCGGGCAGTGTAAGATCTTTCCTCGAGAAGAAAAGAAGTAAGCAGAAATAATAATCGTAACAGAATGGCGACATTTACACATCAAGTATCCCTGAATCCAATTCTGGACGAGATCAAACCTTCTGCAACTCTGGCGATGACTGCGAGGGCGAAGGAGCTCAAGCGCGAAGGGCGTCCCGTGATCGGACTCAGTGCCGGCGAGCCGGACTTCAATACACCACAGCCAATTGCTGAAGCTGCGAAGCAGGCAATCGACGAGGGATTCACGCACTATACCCTGAATGCCGGTATAATTCCCCTGCGCGAGGCAATCTGCAAAGCTCTTCGCGAGAATCGGGGCCTTTCATATGAACCCGATGAGATATTGACGTCGAACGGTGCAAAGCAATCCGTGGCGCAGGCAATTTATTGTCTTGCCGGTTCAGGCGATGAGGTAATCATCCCTTCACCATTCTGGGTGAGCTACCCGGAAATGGTGAAGCTTGGTGGGGCCACACCCGTCATAGCACATACCGGAGTCGAAGAGTCGTACAAACTGACGCCTGCCATTCTCGAAGCAGCTATTACTGATCGATCCCGCGTACTAATTCTTTGTTCACCATCGAATCCGACAGGCGTTGTATACACGCCACGTGATCTGGAGGAGATTGCCGAGGTGCTTCGCCCTCACGATCAGATAACGGTTATCTC
>JABDKO010000221.1 GCA_013002165.1 Rhodothermales bacterium
ACAACGATGTTGTACTCTGCTGCGGTCCAGTCCTGCAGATATTTTCGGCAATGTGCATAGGTTGTGGACGCGCCCAGAACCCGCGACAACTCCTGTCCCTGCGTTCGACGTCCGGTCCTCAAATCGAAAACGGGTCGGGTTAGCAGGATCGGTGCCAGCTGATGAACCTTGTCATCCTCAAAAACGCAGATGTTCATGTGGTACTCTTGCGAATGGGCGTGAGGTGGTGCGGGAATATACGGACCGTCCGGCGCTAATGATTATCGGCTGCGCACGGTCTTTTATTACCTCGATGAAAATAAGCTATGAACCATGCAGGCAGCTTGGGCGTAACGATTCTAAACGCTAGTTTGTAACAGTTCCAATCTTGAGATCTAAACGCACGGAGTTCTACATCACATGAAGTTCTTTATCGACACCGCCGACCTCGACGAAATTCGCGAAGCAAATGATCTGGGCGTTCTGGACGGTGTTACAACCAACCCTTCACTGATGAAAAAGGCAGGCGGTGCTGATTTTCACGAGCATATCTTCAGAATATGCGAGATTGTTGATGGAGACGTGTCCGCTGAAGTCACAGCGACGGACTTTGACGGGATCATGTCAGAGGGTCGGACCCTGGCGGGAATCCACAAGAATGTTGTCGTGAAGGTTCCTTTGATCGAAGAAGGGATAAAAGCGCTGAAGGCTTTCAGGTCAGAAGGCATCAAGACAAACTGCACGCTTTGTTTCTCTGCTCCCCAGGCTCTGATCGCAGCGAAAGCCGGGGCCAACTACATCAGTCCGTTCATCGGTCGCCTTGACGATATTTCGAATGACGGATTGCAGCTCATCAGCCAGATCGTCACCATCTACCAGAATTACAATTTCGATACCGAAGTTCTTGCTGCATCGATCCGTCACCCCATGCACGTTGTCGCATGTGCCGAACTGGGTGCCGATGTTGCTACTGTGCCCCTGAGCGTGATTAAAAAAATCCTGAAGCACCCATTGACCGACGTTGGACTGGAGAAATTCCTTGCCGACTGGGATCAGTACAAGGAGTCCGTGTCAGCATAGCACGGAAACTCCAGATGCTCTTCATCCCTCTTGGTGCGACAGACACAATTGGCGCCAGCTGTCACTATCTGAACGTTGACGGTACCGGTATTTTACTGGATGCCGGCGTTGACCCGGACTCCGAGGGACTCGCAAGTCTACCCCGCCTCGAAATCCTCGACGAAAATCCGGGGTGGACAGTAGACCACGTCGTCATCACGCATGCACATCACGATCATCTGGGAAGTCTTCCCGTATTGATCAAGCGATATCCAAGGCTGTGCGTTCATATGACGGGTGCAACACGGGAGCTGGCTGAAATTCTCCTGCCCGCATCTGCCCGTCTTCAACGCAGAAAGCAGCAGGAGGGTACTTCTGCACATGCTCCTCTTTTCGACGAGGAGGAAGTACGAGTAGTCGATTTCATCTACTCGACGTACGAGCTGAATCAACCGTTCGATCTTACCGGTGGATCGGGGGACACTGAAATCTCCGGAACGTTTTTCAATTCGGGTCACATTCTGGGATCGGTGGGAGTGGAAATCGTCGCGAAGCGCAAGGCCAAACCCGTGCGGATCTTCTACTCCAGCGACACGAACCTGAGGCACCAGTCAATTATCCCCGGGGGCGAGTATCCAGCTCCGGGCCTGGATGTGTTGATAATGGAGTCCACGATGGGCGCTGACGATGATGCGACAACAACAACGCGTGCATCTGAAGAAGAAAAGTTGGGGAAAGCCATTCAGCGCGTGATCAGTCGAGGGGGTGCTGTACTCATTCCGGCTTTCGCATTGGGTAGAGCTCAGGAAGTTGTCGCCCTTATTGATCGCTACAAGAGCGCTGGCCTCGTCCCTGATGATGTTCCGGTATATACCACGGGAAGCATGCGGGCGATCGCCGGACTATATGATCGGACCCGGTTAACTACGCCGCGGATTGATCCCGAATTCGAAGTCTTCGGCGTCCAGCAGAAAAGGCATCCGCGAAGCACGGAGGGAACCCGCGCGTCGGTACGAAAACCGTCCATACATATTGCAGCCAGTGGAATGATGTTTCAGAATACGCTTTCGAATCGGCTGGCGCAGTATATGCTGTCAAACGAGAACAACGGTATTTTCTTTGTCGGCTTCGCCCGTGAGGATTCTCCGGGAGGAGCACTCCTCGAAGCGGCAGAAAATGGGAAGAAGGTCGTCCTGAACAAAGAACGTGGTCCGCAGAAAATCAAGTGCGAGATAGGTCAGTTTCGCTTGTCGGGTCACAGTCACAGAGATGATCTTTTGGAACTCGCAGAGTCACTCGATCCCCTGAAGACCATTCTTGTACACGGTGAACTTGAAGCGCGTGAGTGGCTTGCCGGTCGCATTCGGGAGGGTACATCGGATCAGCAGGTTTTATTGCCTACAGTCGGGCAACCCATTCACTTCTAGTAACGCGCATGGCTCGAAACCTGATCGACCCGGCCGGATCCCGTGCCCTCGAGACCGCACTCCGGTCTCAACTGCAGGGCGACGTGTACTTCGACAAACTCACGCGGCTGTTGTATAGCACTGATGCGAGCATGTACCAGATGCTCCCGGTCGCAGTGGTAGTTCCAAAATCAAAGCAGGACGTAATCACGACAGTCAAGATCGCTGCCGAGGGCCGGATTCCTATCCTTGCCCGCGGATCAGCTTCTTCCCTTGCAGGCCAAACAGTTGCCAATGCAATAGTTATCGATTTCACAAAGTATCTCGACACTATCGTTGAGGTTGACACTGATCAACGATGGGCGCGTGTCCAGCCAGGCGTTATTCTGGACGACCTTAATCGTCGTGTTGCCGCAGCCGGATTAATGGTAGGTCCTGATCCGGCCAGCAGCAATCGGGCAACGCTGGGCGGGATGGTTGCCAACAATGCTACAGGAGCTCATTCGATTTTGTATGGCAACATGATCCGGCACGTGATCTCCATGGACGTTGTCCTGGCCGACGGCTCCGAGCTGGTTCTTGAGAACCTGTCGACAGAACAGATTCAGCGCCATAGCTCTGGCACTGATACCGGATCATCAATCATTGCCGGTCTGGAAAAAATTCTGGAAGATGAGCGAGACGTAATTGAGGCCGGAACGTCAAAGCACTGGCGTCGCAACAGTGGGTATCGTTTAGAGGCATTAATTCAGGAAGACGGGTTCAACCCGGCTCATCTTATGTGCGGGAGTGAAGGGACGCTGGGGATAATAACCGAGATCACCGTCGGTCTCATTGATAAACCACAGAAGACCGGCCTTGCGCTAGTTCATTTCCACACTCGTCGCGAAGCCCTCGAGGCCGTCGCAAATGTGCTCTCCACGTCTCCGTCCGCTATCGAGCTTTTCGATGGTGCCACGATTGAGCAATGTCGGAAGATGGCCGGCATTGCAGAGCGAATGTCGTTCATACACGGTGAGCCGGGAGCAGTCCTGATGACCGAGTACTCTGGCTCCAGTGCCAAAGACATCGACCGGGGACTGGTCAGGCTGAATGCCGCGCTAGCCAATATGCGGCAGGGATACGAAACAAGTATAGTTCGAGACCCTGAAGAGATATCCGGTGTCTGGGCCATACGAAAAGAGGCTCTCGGGTTCATCATGGGCGTTCGCGGAGATTACAAACCGCTGGCCTTTGTCGAGGACGCGTCGGTTCCGGTTGAGCATCTGCCGGACTACGTTGACGAACTCGACGCCGTACTAGTAGAGACACGTACGCCTGTCGTCTATTATGCACATGCCTCGGCGGGATGTCTTCATGTTCGTCCCTTCATCAACCTGAAGGACCGATCCGAAATCGACAAGATGCACCGCATTGCGTCCGCCAGTGTCGACCTTGTCCGCAAGTATGGAGGAGCCGTTTCGTCTGAACACGGCGATGGACTTGCCCGGAGTGAGTTTAACCGGTCGTTGGTTGGGGATTCACTGTACGAGGTTTATCGAAAAGTCAAAAGGCTTTTTGACCCATTCAATATCATGAATCCCGGAAAGATTGTCGACGCGCCGCCAATGACGGACAACTTGCGGCTTGGTGAGTCATATGAACCGATCCACGTAAGGACCAGTATTGATTTTTCGGATGATAACGGATTTGCCGGTGCGATAGAGCAGTGCTCGGGTGTCGGAACGTGTCGCAAGATGACGGCCGGCACAATGTGTCCGAGTTTTATGGTCACCAGGGATGAGATTCATTCGACGCGCGGAAGAGCAAACGCACTGCGATCTGCATTGGCTGGCGATCTTGAGAAAGACTCTTTAACGTCAGCCGATATGTACCAGGTAATGGATCTGTGCATCCAGTGCAAGGCGTGCAAATCTGAATGTCCGTCAAACGTCGACATGGCACGTATCAAGTCGGAGTGGTTGAATCAGTACTGGAAGGCTAACAAGCTGCCGTCTCGCGTTCGTTTCTTTGCCGAATTCCCGAAAGTGGCATCGCGACTTCCCGCAAAACTGCGCGGTGTCTCGAACCGCGTTGCATCCTCCAGGATAACAGGGTCGATTCTGAAGAAAGCATTGGGTGTCGCGTCCGACAGATCGCTACCCGCTTTCGCACGACACTCATTCCAGGAGACGTTCAAACCATCGTCCGAAAGAAGCGGACCACCGATTGTCGTTTTTGCAGATACGTTTACGAATTACAACTCGCCGGAGATCGGACATGCAGCGGTTGAACTGCTCTCAAGTATTGGTTATTCAGTATTCGTTCCTCAGCAACGCATGTGCTGCGGACGCACGTATATGTCCAAGGGTCTTGTTGAACATGCACAGTCCGAGTTGCTGGCAAGCGTGGAGTTATTGTACGAGTATGCCTCGTCCGACATACCGATCCTGATGCTCGAACCAAGCTGCCTTTCGATGTTTACGGATGATATCGATGGTTTGCTGCCCGGAGAAGTTCGAGCAAAAACGGTTGCAAGGGCAAGCCTTGGAATTGAGGAGTTGGCGGCTAACGACCAGTTTGGTTTGTTCGAAAAGGCAGGTTGGAGATCCGAACAGAGGGGAATTCTCGTTCATGGACATTGCCACCAGAAGGCACTTGGTGAAACCAGATACCTGTCTGACGCCCTGCGGCATGTTACAGGCTCCGGCTGTCGGATTCTTGACTCGGGATGCTGCGGGATGGCCGGATCGTTCGGATACGAGGCCGAACACCAGGACGTGTCTATAAAAATGGCGAACCGCGTGTTAGTACCTGAAATAAATGGCAACGAAACTGATCTGGTCGTTGCCGCGGGGACCTCGTGTCGCTCGCAAATAAAAGATCTGACGGGAAGGAAGGCCTTGCACCCTGCGGAACTACTTCGGAATTGTCTGGCGACCTAAAAGTCGACGCCGAAGCCAATCGCAAAGTCAAATAGTCCGAATCGATAATCCGAATCGTGGATCGAAAGGGCGAGACCATCAACAACGCGATATCTTGCCTGAGAAAGCACGAATGTGTTATCAGTGATTTTTGTCTTCAATCCAAGCGTCGCCTGTGCACCAATCCCGGCACCGAGATGGCGTTCGAATGATTCCTGAGATGGCTCCATCCTCGTCCGTGTCTTTGTCAGATAAAGCGACGTGCCGACTCCGATAACAGGTGTTATTCGCCAGTCCGGATTTCCAAGATTCTGATACAACGACACGGTTAGCGGAAGAGATTTGAAATACCAGTCAGGCTTCTCTTTCAGTCCGCCCGACATCTCATAATAGAACGACGTCAGTTTCAGCTTCTCTACACTGACTGAGGCGGTGCGTTTCCGACTTACAGACCATCCAAACGAAATCATCTTTGAATACGATGCGGTAGATGATGTGATACTCAAACGCGGGACCAGCGATTTCGAGTATGGCGCAGTTGAAACAGGAGTACCAGCAAGAGGAGCGGACCGATTTACAATCGGCGTCGATTTCGAGTATTGTGCCTGCGATTTGGTGCACACGAGGCATAAAGGGATGCCTACAAGCAGGTAGCAAAATCTGAAACGGAAAAAGCGCATCAAGAAAGGATTGCGTGGACTGGTACGTCTGAGTGTAACGATCAGGTAGTGGCAGTTAGTATCGGTGGTCTGCCCGGCAGATTTCAGTCTGTCAAGGTGTACCAGCTAGCTTTAAATAATACGCAGTCGGGAATGAAGTTGGCAAGGGCATTCCAGTGTATCCTGTGTTAGGAGTCATTTTTCTCGAAGAAAGCCGCTTTTTGCCAGTATTTGGTCGCAATTTGGATGTCCGGATCGATTCGGGAGTAGAAGTAATACCATCCGGTGACACCGAAGAGGTGCTGCCCCAGGCGCGCCATAAACAGTGGTTGCATAATATTCTTTGCGCTCGTGTAGCTGGATTTCGAGGGGAACGGATTGTCACCCGTCTGTTCCAGAAACACCCACAGTTCGTCCCAGAAGAGGTTGCTAAACGCGTATTCCGACTTGAATCGCTCGAAATCTGAGTCCCACACCCTTCGTAGATCGACTTCGTTTCGGTCGAACCATGTATTCGAAAATTCGATGTCCAGAGATGTATCGAACAGTTCTGTGACCTCTTTTGGCCAAACTGAAAGGGAAAGACTGTCCGTAATCACGACGTCGGGCAGAATTCCTCCGTCACCCGCAACCATTCGGCCACTGACTGTCTCGTAGATCAGGGAATCGGGAAGTGATGTGATTTCAACATTCGAGTCACGTTTAGCCGCATAGTATTCTTCACGTTCACCGTTCTCGTACGGTGTTTGTATCAGTCTTCCTGATGGCGTGTAGTACCTCGACACGGTCAGATGAAGCAGACTCCCGTCGGGTAGTTCAAATTCCTGTTGGACAAGTGCTTTTCCAAACGTTCGCCGGCCAACGATCAGCGCACGGTCATTGTCCTGAAGTGCTCCGGCAACAATCTCACTTGCAGACGCCGAGAATTCGTTCACAAGAACAATGACTGGTTCTGATTCGAAGTGTCCTGAAGTTGTTGCAATATCAGTAGTAGTGTTTCCACGCGATCTCCCTCGCGTCTCAACAATTTCGCGGTCGGAAGCAAGAAATTGATCAGCGATCTGGACAGCAGCACTCATGATACCACCCGGATTATTTCTGAGGTCGAGGATGAGGCGGCGGGCTCCAAGATCTTTTAACGAAAGCAGATTATTCTCGAACTCCTTTCCCGTGGTCAAGGCGAATTGACTGACCTTGATGTAACCGGTTGAGTCATCGATCATGAAAGCGGCCGGGACGGTATGAATGGGAACAACGTCTCGAACAAGTTCAATGTCGATAGGATCGTCGACGCCGCGGCGAAGGACGGTCATGGTGACCGGGGTTTTCGCCTGTCCGCGCAGGATGCTCTGAACCAGATCCAGAGAATCTCCAGTTACGTCACGTCTATCAACTTTTATAATTCGATCTCCCGCCCGAACGCCGGCGCGTTGACTCGGACCACCGTCAATTGTGGAGCTCACTCGCGCAGTATCTTCGACTACTTCAAACCAGAGGCCAACGCCGCTGAATGATCCTTTATACTCCTCCTGGATACGTCTCGCATCTTCCGCGCGAATATAACTCGAATGCGGATCGAGCGCCGATATCATCGCCTCAATACCCTCGTCCACCACAACTTCGCGGTCCAGGTCTTCGACATAGTATCTGTCCATCTTTCGATAGACGTCCTCAAGCTTGTTGATGTGGTTCGTACCGGCTGGCCGTATGATACGATTGCCAAGTTCAGAGCCGGCGACAATGCCCAGCAGGAACAGGCACGCGGCACCCAGGACCAGAGAAGACTTTGAAATGGTATTCATGCGTATAAGACTACCTCATCAGGCCGATGCCGACGGTTACAAGATCAACGGAGTGTCGGATACGCGGATGAACTTTGATTCTGTTCCATGCTGAACGCATATCTCTCGACCAACTAAGATCATCGAACAGGACCATGCAATCGGGAGCGAGAAATGGTTCTATCAATTCAAAGTATCCTGTCATCGCATCACCTTCATGATGACCATCAATGAATACAAAGTCAATCGGTTCGATTTGCGGAAGTAGATCGGGCAAAACAGATTGAAACGATCCTGTGCGAATTTGAGTGTTCGAAAGATGCAGTTGGTCAATAGTCTCTCTGGCGATCTGTGCCAGAATATCAGCACCTTCAATAGAGTATAATCGTCCGGTTTCCGTGTTTTGCAAGGCGAGCCCAATGTATCCGGCGGAGATCCCGAGACAGGTGCCAAGTTCCAGCACCGTTCGGGGCTTTTTCGCGCTGGTCAGACAGTACATCAGCTGACACTGGTGCACTGGGGCGCTGGATTTCGAGATTTCAGAAACAACTCTGCGGACTCGCTGCGTGTTTCGGTCCCCCCCGGTTCGGACACTGCCTTTCCCAAGATCATCATACTCAACCACATTCGAGGATTCATTATACACGCGACGCAATCTTTCGACCGCGCCGGTTTCGATGTGGTGTTCAGTGTTCCACGACTTATAGTTGGCAAGCCCTGAGTATAATACCGGGTAATCCTCGATGTGCGAAACGCCTCTTAGAGCCCTCAAAACTCCATAGTTCATGGCAATGCGGTGTAACGAAGTCGCAAAGCGGTCAAAGAGTCCCGGCACAATGCAAAACTGGCAAAATAAATAGTGTAACTATTGGAGCAGGCCAAACGTCTTTGATTCAAGACAGGCAACCGTACGTTCGAAGATACTAAAACGAGCCCTAAACACTGTTCTGGTGAACGAAGCAGATTTCAATGCGGTCGTAGAAAGGCATGGCAATCGTGTCTACGGGTTTATCGTGCATTATCTCGGCGGACAGAATTATGCAGACGACGTCATGCAAGAAGTGCTGATCAAGTTGTGGAAGAAGAGGGATGCCCTCGACCGTGAGCGTGTCCTGTCGTGGCTCCTGACGGTTGCGAGGAACGCTTGCATTGATGAACATCGGAAAAACAGAAATCGGCAGACCAGGATGACTACTAACTCTGACCTGACCGAGGTGGCACCGGACGATCGGCAGTCTTCTGTATCCACGGCAGCCGAGCAGCAGCTGGCAATGGAGGATCTTCAGCGTGAAGTAGAGAAGCTGGAAGATCCTTATAAGTCAATTGTAATTCTTCGAGAGATACAGGGATTTAAATATGGTGAGATTGCCGATACTCTTGGACTTCCGCTATCGACTGTAAAGGTGTATCTGCACCGTGCACGCAAAAAACTTCGTGAGCAGCTAACACACAGACTTGAATTAAACCATGCAGGATAGAAACGACAACGTGTGGTATGACGATCGGGTGGAGCAGTACGTAGATGGCCTGCTCGCCCGGGACGACCTAATAAGATTTGAAGACCGCCTGCAAGCAGATGACGACTTGAACGGTAAGGTCGAATTTGCCCGTCAGATTCAGGCATCTCTTGAACAGTTGCCATCACCCGAGATGCCAGACGCCGTCGTCGTCAATGTGCAACGTGCGATAGCAACAATCGGAGCTAATGGAAAGAATTCTGCCGGACAACTCCGGTTGGTAAGTATCGGGCATCGGCGAGTTGCGTATGCTGCTGTGGCGTTCGCTGCATGTTTTGCACTACTGCTGATCGTGCGCCCCGAGATTCTCTCCGTGGATCAACAGCCTGACCAGGTGCCTTCGCAGGCAGAGGTTGACCAGGCACTTATGGAGGTAAAACAGACCCTCGCCTTCGTGTCCGATATGGGTCATGAACGGAATAC
>JABDKO010000245.1 GCA_013002165.1 Rhodothermales bacterium
GGTACCTCGACAGTGTCATCATCGAACGAAGCACTGGCATCAGCGTCGTTCTCCGGCTCATCGGCAACCACTTCGGCTTCGTTGAACAGATGGATCTGGTCAGGGTTGGAGTGCTTTTCTGAACGTCAGCCAAACTCATGGGTACGAAGCAGCTGTATCTGCTCTTCGAGAATCTGGATGCGTGTCTTGTGCTGAACGATTTTCCATTGCAAAAGGCCCACCTTCTGGGTGCTCGCCTCTTTGCTTCTCTCGCCACTTGTTAAATGTGGAGACGCCGATACGCTTGCGCGCACAGAAAACGTCGATAGAATCGCCACAGGCTTGCTGCTCTTTGATCAGACCAGTCCATTGTTGAGCCATGAAACGTCGTTGTTGTCGCGCCATCGGATTGCTCCTGTTGAAAAGAGCTTCTGTAATCTCAAATCAGCAGGCCAACATCAACCTGTCCCAGGAACACCGCTTACGTTAATGCCCGCGGCCGGAACTGTACAGACACGTTGTAGCCATCCGGGTACTTCAAGTCTGGTTTTGACCTCTTTGACCGTGTTGGACTAAGCATGAAAAGTTAGTACTAGTACTTGTATTCACATACTCTCCAGGCGTGTTTGTGTGGACGTGTCCTAATCAATTCACTGGTTCATGAACATAAGTGTCCACATTGCGCCTACATGGCGTATGCAAGAGATCTTTCATCACCACGGAGAGCGCCATGTGAATTACTGTGTCCTTTATTGGGAAAAAAGGACCGCCTGCGCCTGAACAGGACGGTAATGCTACTCAAGCCTTTCACCGTGATGATGATGTGCCAGCCCTTGCGTTGTGGGTCACCAGCGGCAGTACCGAACTCTATATGGTTAACAGCACATTACGGGACGTGTGCGTAAAAACACGATTATCACCGCTGGTTCGATTCATTTGGATGATGTGCACCAAGAGGCCCGGAAGCGCAATGCCGCGATAGCCATGGAGATCATTGTACTCAGACTTAGAGAATCATAGACCATCGTCAGCGAATACAATCTGTAACAGCAGAGTCGAACATCATCAACAAATCCGTTGCTTGATGTCACCAGGAAACTCTACTATTGAAAGACTGCGTTACACATCGCAACAGGGATTCAGCGTGCCAGCTCTTTCTAATGCGTTGAAGAGACGGCGCTGATATCCAGAAACTATATCGACGCGAACCATTTCTCAGGGCGACCTGCGATAGAAGAACGATGACTGGATTCGGATTCGTGGCAGTAGTATCTGACGATCAACAATCTCGGTCAGCCTCCACATGACTTTTAATCGGTAAAGTCACCGATTCAATGCACGTCGCGCTGATATCGATGCTCGGCCACGAGGCGGTTCAGGTACTGTTTGACGCCCTCTTCATTTAGACCTCCCTGCTCCGCTACCACTGTGCGAATGGTCTGGTCTCGATAGAGAAAGTCACTCGCTTCGTGCTGGTCCCCAAAGAAAAGCCAGTTGCGGCCAGTTGCACCCCGTTGTTCACGCTCTTCGAGAAAGGCACGAAAGGGGGCGATACCGGTGCCCGGACCAATCATGATCAAGGTGACTCGTCATAAGCCTCAGTATGGATAGATGTCGAAAAGATCGAAAACAGAAAATGAAGAATCCTTGGTTTGGGTGAAGCTAAGTCCTTACGAGCGGATGTACCGGAGCCATACATCGCCGTGCCAACCCTGTGCAACTCATCGTCTGCCTCCGTGGAATCCATGCCGACGCAATCTGCTTCGACGCTGGTACCACAGGAATTTCTGTGACCCTCTACCCCGTCCATTTACAGGGGAATAGCCCGTGCAGCTACACTTCGCCGTCCGCAGGACTCCTCATCTGGACAAACGTTACACTGATGCAAGAAACAGCGGCGAACGGGTTGGCAACGTGTGCTGTCAGCCCAACTCGAAGGTCGTCACGCCGAACAGCGGCTGGAGGTGATAGTCCGGTGGCGTACCGCGGTACATCCGGGCGGTTTCAAATACTGCTTGCAGGCCGGCGGCTTGTGCCAGTCGTACGGCCTGGTTATTCGGCTCCGGCACGTCCAGCATGATCTCACTGGCGTTACAGCTTGCCGACAGGGATGACAACAGCGTGCGTGCATCTTCGATCGTGGGTGCAATCAATGGCCCCACCTTGTGGCCTTGCTGGCAAGCCCTGATGGTACCGTAGCCGATCAGCTGGTCACCCTGGTGAAGCACCAGCGTCCGGCGATGCTCTGTGCCGCTTACCCAGTTAGTCAGGAAAGCCTCTCTGGACAGCCCATGAACTGATTGATCGAGCTGTAATATAGCCTCCAGGTGCCGCTGGTCCGCTGGCTGACACTCGGCCTTTTTCCCGGTCAGTGCTAACGGAACACCTGCATACCGGATGTTTCGGTAAGCTAACTCGAACCCCGATTGCCGGTAGTTGTCCTGCTGCTCGACAACTCCATCCAGACCTACTGTCATGCCCTCCAGGTATTGCATGCCGGTCTGCCACAGGGACCAGCCAATACCCTGTCCACGATAATCAGGTGTGCAGATGTACAGGCCGAGAAAGCCATGGCGCTCATCCTGCTTGACCACAGAAATGGCAGCAACCGGCGACTCGTTCACGCGCGCAATCAGAAAACCGGCAGGATCTGCGGCGTAAAACGCCTCGGCATCGTCCAGTCCGGGATTCCATCCCTCGGCCGCAGCCCAGCCCAGGACGATTCGGAGATCATCCAGGGACATATGCTCAATAGTGCTCATTCGATCCTCCCTGGGGCGTTGATTTAATTGGTACAAACTTTGACACAGCATATCCAGGCAGTGCCTGAAACCCAATGAAATAGTCAAACGCCATTGATTCATGCACCGTGGTAGAGCAGAATAATTGTTATCCGCACCTCAGGTGAGCAAATTTTTGAGACAGATTTCGATGCGTGGCGAACTGACATTGTCGGACATTTCCAAACGTTTCGGCGATGCCGTTGCTGTGAGCCATTTTTCGGAGCACTTCGAGGCCGGACAATACATCTGCCTGTTGGGCCCGTCCGGATGTGGCAAATCGACCACGCTGCGCATGATCGCAGGCCACGAGTCGGTAAGCCATGGCGATATCACGCTGGAAGGAAAAAGTATTACCAGGTTGCGTCCCGCACAGCGAGGAACCGCGATGATGTTCCAGAGCTACGCACTGTTTCCACACTTGAATGTTCTGGAGAATGTGGCGTTCAGCCTGAAAATGAAAGGGGTGGACGCCACAACGCGGGAACGCAGGGCGCGCGAACTTCTCGAGTTGGTACACATGGATGAATTCACCAGCCGATTGCCCGACCAGCTCTCCGGTGGCCAGCAGCAACGCGTTGCACTGGCCAGATCACTAATCACTGAGCCGTCTGTCCTACTGCTGGACGAGCCACTGTCCGCGCTGGACCCTTTTCTACGCATACGCATGCGCGCAGAGTTATCGCGACTACAACGGGAACTGGGAATTACCTTCATCCATGTCACGCACAGTCAGGATGAGGCTATGGCGCTATCTGACAGGATCGTGTTGATGAACAACGCTGTCATCGAGCAGGCAGGCACGCCAATGGAGGTGTTTAATAAACCGAAGACCGAATTCGTTGCCAGATTCATGGGCGGGCACAACGTCATCAAGGCGGAGGGGCAGGCCTTTGCAATTCGAACTGATCGTACACGAGTGGATAGAGTAAAACCCGGTATTCAAGGGCTGGTGTCCAATGTTGAATTTCTAGGGCGATCGGTGGATATATCGCTCGATTGCAGTGGTACCGAGCTCGTGGCGTCGATGAGTGATGAGATGTTCTACGGCAATACATTATCTGAAGGTGAAACGGTGAATGTGCACTGGTTGCCGAGCGATTTACAGCCTCTCGTACCGGCAGCGCATGAGGAAACCCCATCAGCGGGCAGCAAGCAATAACATTATCTAGAGGGAGAAAGCGTTATGGGTATCAAGAAACACAGCGGTGGTATGACGGCATACGAGCGACAACGGCGGAATCTGCTTAAAGGTGCTACAGCCGTAACCGCAGCCTCCACGGTATTCGGAGTGCCAATAATCTGGGCACAGAATATCAAGGATGTGACCCTGCGACAGTTCGGCACGGGTGTATCCAACCTGAATGATGTGGCCGCAAAGGTAAAAGAGGATCTCGGCTTTACGCTGGAGATGACGGCACTGGACTCCGATGCAGTGGCGCAGCGTGCGGCTACACAGCCAAAG
The DNA here is from genome assembly GCA_013002165.1 of Rhodothermales bacterium. GTDB lineage: Bacteria > Bacteroidota > Rhodothermia > Rhodothermales > JABDKH01 > JABDKO01. The sequence goes on from JABDKO010000245.1 coordinate 4,225, forward strand.
TCGTTCGACATTGCCGATATCGAATACTGGATCTGCAAGAAAGTCTGGCCAGCTGGCAACCTGCAGCCCATGGACACCAGCAAGATCGACAACTACGACAAGATCGTGGGTATTTTCAGAAATGGAAAACTCACACCGGAAAGCGAAATTGCCCAGGGAACCGCGCCGCACACGGTCGGGTTTGTGGATGGACCAGACGGCAAGGCATTCGTCAATGAGGAGTCGGGCTGGATGACATTGATCCCCACAATTTACAACGCTGATACCCTGGGTATCCGCCCTGACCTGATTGAAGAAGAAATAAACAGCTGGGCTCAGCTGCTCGACCCGAAGTACAAGGGCAAAGCGTCCATTCTGGACATCTCGTCCATTGGCATTATGGATGCCGCCATGGTTTGCGAAGCCCTGGGCGAAATCAGTTATGGCGACAAAGGCAACATGACGCGCGAGGAGATCGACAAGACCATGGCGATCATGACCGAAGCCAAGCAGAACGGTCAGTTCCGCGCCTTCTGGAAAACGTTTGACGAAAGCGTAAACCTCATGGCTTCAGGCGAAGTGGTGATTCAGTCCATGTGGTCACCGGCCATAACAGCGGTTCGTGCCAAGGGAATTCCGTGTGTCTATCAGCCATTGCAGGAAGGCTACCGTTCATGGGGTGGTGGTATTGGTCTGTCCAAGAACCTCAGCGGCATCGAGCTCGATGCAGCCTACGAATACATCAACTGGTATCTGTCCGGCTGGGTGGGTGGCTATCTGATGCGACAGGGTTACTACTCTGCAGTACCAGAGACCTCGAAGAACTTCATGTCTGCCGATGAGTGGGGATACTGGTTCGAGGGTAAGGAATCAGAAGGTGATATCGTCAACCCACAAGGCGTGAAGATGGAAGGACCGGGCGCTGTCCGTGATGGCGGGTCTTTCTATGACAGGATGGGGCAGGTAGCCTGCTGGAACTCTGTAATGGATGAAAACCAGCACATGGTGCGTAAGTGGAATGAATTCATCGCCTCTTAGCTTGGACTATTTATGAATCGCCGAATCCGTTCACTGGGAGGATTTAGTGATTTCATGAATAATCCGCGCTTGTGGCTAGAATCAAAAAGTAAGTCTTGGTTAGCATATCGGAGCATATTCTGTTGAAGTCTGACGGCTGGCGAGCCACGTTTACGAGTTGGCTGCAGTTATCGCCCATCATTTCCATACTGGGCTTTTTCCTGGTTTTGCCGATTGTCGCTATCGTGGCAGTCAGCTTCTGGGCTTCAACAGAGTACAGCTATCACCCGGCGTTCATTTTTGAGAATTACGGTTATCTGCTCAGCTCCAAGGTCACGTACTCGGTCTATCTGAAAACGTTCATGTTTACGGGTATCACCTGGTTCTTCACACTGATCATTGGTTTTACGGTGGCGTATTTCCTCGCATTTCATGTGCGCACCCTGCCCATGCAGATTGCTTTGTTCCTGGTGTGCACCATTCCGTTCTGGACCTCCAATATCATCCGCATGATTTCCTGGATTCCCTTTCTGGGACGCAACGGGATTGCCAATGACACGTTGATCAGTCTTGGATGGATAGATCAACCACTTGAATGGCTGTTGTTTTCAGATTTTGCGGTGATTCTGGCATTCGTTCATCTGTTCACACTGTTCATGATCGTACCGATTTTTAACACCATGATGCGTATTGATCACAGTCTGATCGAAGCCGCGCGCGACGCCGGAGCAAGTGGATTGCAAATTCTCACGAATGTCATCATTCCGCTGAGCAAACCAGGCATCATGATTGGATCGATCTTTGTCGTGACGCTGGTGATGGGAGATTTCATCACCGTGCGATTCATGAGTGGCGGACAAAGTGCATCGGTAGGGCGGATCATCTCCAATGAAATCGGTTTGCTGCAATACCCGGCGGCCTCGGCGAGCGCGGTAGTACTGTTGCTAACAGTGCTGATCATGATTTCCGTCATGATGCGCTTTGTCGATATTCGCAAGGAGCTTTAAGCGATGAACGACCGACGTCCATTCAGTTTCTATGTGCTGGCCCTGTTTTTTGCCATTTTCGTGCTTTTTCTCTACGGTCCAACAATCACTATCGCGATTCTGTCTTTCCAGGGTCCTTCAGGTGGATTGACCTTTCCGATGAACGGCACTTCACTTCACTGGTTCAAAAACCTGTTCGAGCAACAGGCCGTGGGTGATATCTGGGGTTCCTTCAGGCGTTCATTTGCGCTGGGCCTGATCGTCATGACAGTCACGGTTATCGTGTCAGTGATGGGAGGCATGGCTTTCCGACGCAGGTTTCATGGATCATCGTTTGTTTTCTACCTGATCATCACCAGCCTGATCATTCCATCCATACTGATCTCATTGGGAGTCGTTATACTGTTCAACCTGCTCGACTGGGAAGTTCACTGGGCGTCATCCGCGCTGGGCTCCCAGCTGAGCTGGACACTGCCATTCGGTTTACTCATCATGTTCGCTGTATTCAATCGATTCGATGCGCGTTTTGAAGAGGCCGTCCGTGATCTGGGTGCGAGTCACTGACAGGTCATCCGATATGTCGTGTTGCCAGTCATCGCACCCAGCCTGATTGGCGTCGGGCTGTTTGGCGTCACCTTGTCGTACGATGAATTTGCTCGAAGCTTACTCACCGCAGGTACTTATAACACCTTGCCACTGGAAATATACGGCATGACTACCAGCGTAACCACGCCGGTTCTGTATGCGCTGGGTACACTGACAACGTTGTTTTCTTTTTTCATCATTGCTGTGTTCATGGGATTGTTTCTGTGGACGAGGCGCAAGCTTAAAACGCCTGCGCCTGTTGACCACCTGGAGCAAGTGTAGGCGCGTGCAGCATGGGCAGTTGTACAAAGATGATAGTCAAACCTCCCGGGGCTAGCCCTGAATCCTGTCGTACAGTCGTTCGCTGACCGCTTGGCGGATCATTCCCATTATCTGCGCGGGTATACCCTTTCATGAGGCTACTTTTCGTCAATCCCAACAGCACTGATTCGATGACCGACAAGGTTCGGCAGACAGCGCGGAATGTGTTGCCATCAACCATCGATGTCGTTGC
>JABDKO010000171.1 GCA_013002165.1 Rhodothermales bacterium
TCACTGACCAATGTGAAATCTAACCCGACGCTAAATACGGACGCGGATAGCTCTGGCGATATTACCGCAGGCGACACGCTGGAATATGTCGTGACTGTGACCAACACCGGTAATGTTACTCTGAATAATGTCGTCGTTTCTGATGCTCAGCTAACGCCATCATCCAATAGCTGCGCGGCCGTTGCGCCGGGCGCAACCTGCGTTCTCACAGGAACGCATATTGTATCTCAGACTGGGCCAATGCCGGAACGATCTCTAATACGGCTTCTGTCACTTCCACCGAAGTACCGGGTCCAACACCTTCTAACACCGTCAATACGAATGTTGAACAAGACGCGGCGCTAAACAATGTCAAGGCAACGCCAACTCTTGTAACCGATGCGGATAGCTCGGGCGACATTACTGAAGGTGATACGCTGCAATATGTAATTACTGTCACCAATACAGGGAACATCACCCTCAATAATGTGGTTGTCTCTGATACTCAATTAACGCCATCCTCCAATACATGTGCTGCGGTAGCCCCTGCCGCGACTTGTGTTTTGACTGGAACCCATATTGTCTCGCAAACAGAAGCGGACGCGGGCACTATATCAAATACGGCGAGCGTAACCTCCACCGAAGTCCCGGGACCGACGCCGTCCAACACTGTTAACACACCCGTTGATCAAGATGCATCTTTGACCAATGTCAAAGGAACCCCGACACTCACAACGGATGCTGACAGTTCCGGAGATATTACGGCCGGTGATACAATTGAGTATGTCGTGACCGTGACCAATACGGGTAATGTGACGCTGAGCAATGTTGTCGTTTCCGATACGCAACTGACGCCGTCTTCAAATACATGTGTGAGCGTCGTACCGGGATCGACCTGCGTCCTGACAGGTTCACACTTAGTTACCCAAGCCGAAGCCGATGCGGGCACCATATCAAATACGGCGAGCGCGACCTCCACCGAAGTGACGGGTCCAACCCCGTCCAACACTGTTAACACACCCATTGGTCAGGATACTGCTATGACCAATGTCAAATCCAATCCAACGCTAAATACGGACGCGGATAGCTCCGGCGATATTACCGCAGGCGATACACTTGAATATGTCGTGACTGTGACAAACACAGGTAATGTCACGCTGAATAGTGTGGTTGTATCGGATTCGCAGCTAACGCCGTCATCCAATAGCTGCGCAACCGTAGCAGTTGGCGGGACTTGTGTCTTGACGGGTACACATCTCGTCACGCAAGCCGAAGCCGACGCCGGTACCATTGCCAATACGGCGTCTGTCACATCGACCGAAGTGCCGGGTCCAACCCCGTCCAACACCGTCAATACGACCGTCGAGCAAAACCCGGCCATGACGATCGTTAAAACAGCGCTTGATACTTCCTTTGTGGCAGTTGGTGATACGATTAATTACGAATATCTGGTCACCAATACGGGTAATGTTTCTATCTCAGGCCTGTCTGTTAGCGACGATAAAATCCTTACACCGAACTCGGTCACCTGTCCGGTTGTGTCCCTAATGCCAACCGAAAATACAGTTTGTACCGCGACTTATACAGTGACCCAAGCTGATCTGGATGCTGGCTTGGTAACTAATATCGCGACCGCCAGCGCAACGCCGTCCGGCGGCACATTGGTTGAGCCAACTGCAACAGAGACTGTTAACGCTGATCAAATGCCGGAATTGACTATGGTCAAAACCGCGATTGATACGGTTTTCGCGGCGGTCGGCGATACGATCGACTATGAATATTCCGTCGAAAATACAGGCAATGTCTATGTCGCTGATTTAGCTGTAACCGATGATAAAATCGCCACAGTGAACTGCGATGTCACTGCTGTTGGCAATAATGACCTAAATTTAGATCCGGGCGAGACGGTCGTTTGTACTGCGACTTATACCATTGATCAGGTAGATATAGACGCCGGGTCTGTCACGAATAACGCGGAAGCGACCGGCACGCCACCGGGCGGAACTTTGACACCAGCAAGCGCAACTGAAACTGTCAATGGGGATCAGACTTCAGCGATGGACCTCGTTAAGACGATTGTGGATCAACAGTTCTCAATGGCAGGAGATGTGACGACCTATGAGTATATTGTCACAAATAGTGGAAACGTAACTCTCGTGGATCAGATAACTGTTTCCGATAACCGAATTGCAAGCGTAAACTGCCCGGGAATCCCAACTGGTGGTTTACTACCAGGCGATACACTAACCTGCACGGCTAGCTACACCGTTACCCAAGCCGATTTGGATTCGGGATCCGTTACAAATATCGCAACGGCTACATCCGGACCGACGACTTCGCCTGTTGCCTCTGCGACGACCCCAGCCAATCAAAATCCGGCCTTAACATTAGTAAAAGCCGCACAATTTAGCAACTATGCAAACGCAGGAGAAGTTGTGACTTATGAATTCACGGTCACAAATTCCGGCAATCTGACAATTTCGGACGATATTAGAGTCACAGATGACAAAATTGGAACCTTCACCTGTCATACAGGAACCTTGGCACCGAGCGATAGCCACATGTGTACAGCTGATTATACAATTACGCAGGCCGATATAGATGCAGGTTCGGTGACCAATCAAGCTTATGCGGAGAGCGGTGCGTTGGTATCGCCGCCCGTCAGTGTAACGGTTTCGGGAACGCAATCATCTGTCATGACATTTGACAAGCGCGCCGTGACTACAAGCTTTACGCAAGACGGCGAAGTGTTAAATTACGAATTTGACGTTACTAATAATGGCAATGTCACGCTCAGCAATATCATGCTGACTGACAGTCTGACGACAGTCTCTTGCCCAACCGATAGTTTGTTACCAACCGCGACTATGACTTGTACCGCTAGTTATACGGTTACTCAGGCGGATGTGGATGCCGGTGAGGTTATCAATAATGCAGCTGTGACAGCGACCATTCCGGACGGTTCAACGATTGAAGAAATTGACTCAGAAACCGTCTCCGGAAACGGAACGCCGTCACTGACATTTGCCAAGACCGCGATTGATACATCTTACGCAGCAGTCGGTGATGTCCTAAACTATGAATTCCCGATCGAAAATACCGGGCCTATCACCCTGTCTAATATCAGCATCACCGATAGTTTGACCACAGCTAGCTGTCCGATGACAAGTTTGGCGCCGATGGAATCTATGGTTTGTACCGCCAGCTATTCCGTAACCCAGGCCGATATTGATGCCGGATCTGTCATTAAT
>JABDKO010000268.1 GCA_013002165.1 Rhodothermales bacterium
GCATTGAACTCTATCCTGCAGACAAATATCAACACGACCGAACAACAGTTTCTGGATGCGGTTGAAACCACCGGCTCAAATTCACGACTCAACGACGTAAACCCGCCCACTGCAAACCCGAGTTTAGAATTTTCGCGGCATTCGACACCCGCACACAATACAGCAGACATTCTGTCAGCACAGGCGCCAACTCAAACTCTCATGGCCACGGGCGGTATCCCGGTACCTCAAGCCTGGGCGACGACTGCGGACACTAAAACGCAGGGGAAACCGGATACGGGCAAAAGCAATGTTCAGGAAACTTCCGAATCCGCACTATCCACACAAAGCCAGGTTACGCGCCCAAGAATCGAGATAGTGAATGCAAACTACTCACCTCATTCACCGCAAGCGTACAGTTCGGCAGCCCGTAAGCCGGTACTGGAACCAGTGTTGGACATGGACACGGATTCGGAAACAGAATCGTCAACGGCACCGGACCAATCCACTTTGGAGAACGGCAAACTGACAGAACAGCCTGAGTTGGCAAAGGAGTTGAACACTACGCGGAATGTGCATCCGGAATCGACCGGGGATAGTAAGCCAGAAGGCATGGCGAAAAAATCACAATCCTCATCGCAACGGAACAGCGAACTGCGATCGAAAACCGCTAAAAAGGCCGGCACGACTGCCCGCAGCCCGTCTTCTGCCAACTCCTCAAAGAAGAAAAATTCTACATTCATCGAGGTAACCCCCCGTCCGCTTACCGCAGAACAGCAACTATTGAGCGACTTTCGGCAGGCAGCCAATACCTATAAGGAAGGTAACTATCCTGAAACCGAGCGGATGCTGCAAGACCTGTTGACTCGAAATAATGCTATGCACAAGGCGCGACTGTTGCTGGCCAGGGTCTACTCACAACAGAATCTGGATAGCCGCGCGGAATTGGTGTTGTACAATGGTTTACTGCACTTTCCTCAACACGCTCCTTATGTCACTCTCTACGCACAGATGCTTGCTGAACAGGGTCGTGACAATGTGGCGATAGAAGCGCTGCAGAACGCCCTGCCCGGCGCTCGTGACAACGCGGACTTTCACGCATTACTGGCTGGCCTGTACCAGCGAAACGGTAACTCGGCTTCTGCGTCCAAGCATTATTCTACTGCACTCCGACTGGAACCAACGCGAGGCGAATGGTGGATAGGACTCGGTATTTCCAGCGAACAGGTAGGTGATCACGTCAACGCTGAAGGTGCATACAGTGAGGCAATGAAACATCCATTAGCCAGCGAGGTAGAACTCTTCGCAGAACAGCGACTTCAGCAACTTGCTGCCAGCAAATCGGCCAGTTCTATCAAAAACGATCGATAGGGGTTGAAATCATGTCAGCAAACATGAAACGAATGAAAGTTCGACTGGGGGATCTACTCGTAGAGAAAAACCTGATATCTGAAACCCAGTTGCAGTCGGCACTTGCTGAACAGAGAAAAAGCGGCAGAAAACTTGGCCGCGTACTGATTGATAGCGGGTATGTCGAAGAGGAAGCCATGCTGACTACACTGTCAGCACTCATAGGCATCCCCTACGTGGACCTGTCAACTTTCGAATTGAATGCACACCTGGTAAAACGTCTTCCTGAGACTGATGCCCGTCGCTATCGGGCTCTGATCCTCAAGGAAACTGCCGATGGGTTACTGGTTGCATTGGGCGACCCTACAGATATATTCAATTACGATGCAGTGGTTAAAGCACTGAAGTGTCCTATTGAGCTGGCGGCAGTCAAGGAGAGCGAACTTCTTTCCAACATAGACCGGATGTATAGCAGTAGTGAAAAGTTGCAGTCACTGGCCAGCGAGGTCGGACGTGACATGTCTGACAATGCAGTTAATCTGGATCGACTCATTGCTGTCAGTAGCAAGAGCGATGCACCGGTAGTCAGGCTCATCCAATCGGTATTCGACAGTGCGGTCAAGGCGGATGCATCAGATATCCATATAGAGCCGGATGAAAACCTGCTGCGTATACGACGGCGTATCGATGGTATTTTACATGAGCAGATCCTGGACGAGAAGAACATTACCAGTGCCATGGTCTCGCGTCTGAAACTGATGGCGAATGCCGACATTTCGGAACGCCGCCTGCCGCAGGATGGCAGGTTTACCGTCAACGTCAAAGATCAGCAGATTGACGTACGCTTGTCGACTATCCCTACTCAGCATGGTGAAGGGGTGGTAATGAGATTGCTCAATCACAGCAATTCAATCAGCAGTCTCAGTGAATTGGGAATGCCCGAAGTCGTTCTGAACGCATTCAGTAAAATCATCCACAAACCCAATGGACTCATTCTCGTAACCGGCCCGACTGGCAGCGGAAAAACGACAACCCTCTACAGCGCACTGCATGAACTCAATACACCTCAACGCAAGATAATCACCATTGAAGACCCTGTCGAGTACCGCATGTCGCGCGTCAATCAGGTTCAGGTCAATAACAAGGTTGGTCTTGATTTCGCGCGCGTTTTACGCACAGCACTGAGACTCGATCCGGATGTCCTGCTGCTTGGGGAGATTCGGGACCATGAAACTGGTGAGATAGCACTTCGCGCCTCACTGACCGGGCATCTGGTTCTGTCTACGCTTCACACCAACGACGCAGTGAGTACGGCATTACGCTTGATGGACATGGGACTTGAAGCCTATTTGTTAGCATCTTCCATCAAAGCTATATTAGCTCAGAGACTCATCCGTCGAATTTGCACACACTGCAGTTCAACAGCTTCACCGGACGCAAACGAGCAGGCCTGGTTACTCGAGCAAGATGTCGACAAATTGGACAACCAGGTGTTTCGACGTGGCAATGGGTGTAATAACTGCAATCATACTGGTTATAACGGTCGCATCGGAATCTACGAACTCCTGGTGATGGAGCCCGCTCTGGCCAAAGCACTGTGCAGTAAAGACCAGAGTGCTTTTCAGATTGCGGCACAGAAACAATCTACTTTTCAACCATTACTTCGCAATGCGATTAATTATGCATGTGACGGTGTTACCACAATAGAAGAAGTGATGCGCATGTACGGCTGGACTGACTGATGTCAGTGTTTAAATACAGAGCGAGGGGCTCACACGGCGACGCGATAGACGGCACTATCGAAGCCAATAGTACCGATGCCGCCGCTACTCGCCTTATCGAAAGTGGTCTGACGCCTATCGATATACAACTGTATGTCGAACAGGTGTCACTGGTCAACAATCTGAATCTTCTGTTAGTGCCGAAGGTTGAACACACCGACCTGATTCAATTCAGTCGACAGATGCACAGCATGCTACGTGCCGGCATACCGGTCTTTCGGGCAATTACCAGTCTCGCAGGTACGACCAGCAGCATCACACTGAAGAAAACCCTGGGTGAGATTATGAAGACCCTGGAGTCAGGACGCACCTTGACAGAGGGACTCAGTCATCATCCCAAAGTTTTTTCAAACTTCTTCATAAGCCTGGTTCGAGTTGGGGAGACCACAGGACAACTTCAGGAAATTTTCAAGCAGCTTGCATTCTACCTGGACCGGGACCATGCCACTCGCGCGAAGATAAAATCCGCGCTAAGGTATCCTTGCATTGTCCTGACCGTCATTGCCATAGCCTTGTCCGTCATCAGCATTTGGGTTATCCCTGCATTCAACAGCCTTTTCAATAGTTTTGGTGCCAGCCTGCCATTGCCGACACGGATACTCATGGCGGTATCCGAGTTCATGGTTGCCTATTGGGCCGCAATGCTGGTGGCACTGGCAGTGGTGATCTATGGCATTCGAGCCTATATCAATACCGAGTCCGGTCGATACCGTTGGGACAAGTTGCAGCTGAACCTTCCACTTGTCGGGAGTGTGATCTATAAGGCTTCGCTTGCCCGCTTCAGCCACCTGTTCGCCATGGCGATAAATTCAGGGGTTCCTATGATAACCGCTCTTACGGTAGTCGGAAATGCCCTGAACAACAAGTACCTGGAAGAACGCCTTCTCGGCATGCGTGGAGGGGTCGAACAGGGCAAATCACTGAGCCTTACAGCTACTAACAGCGGCATCTTTGATCCTCTGGTGTTACAGATGTTGGCTGTGGGAGAGGAAACCGGCACCACCGGCGAACTACTCTCGGAAGTCGCAGACTATTATGATCGGGAGGTCAGCTATGCCACAGAACGACTCAGCGCAGCCATAGAACCCATTCTGACTGTAGTAATTGGCGGTTTGTTACTGATCATGGCAATGGGTATTTTCCTGCCAATGTGGGATCTGGCGTCCGTGGCATTGCATTGAGGGTGCGTCCATAAGTACTGGAGTGAGCATTCGCCCGAATCCCAATGAATATTCACCTTTCATCGTGCCTACAGTGCACCGATCACGTAGAGACTATGCTGCAATGATCCACATTGCCATGGTAGAGCGTGATCCTGAACGTCAAATTGCGCTTCGCTGGGGCCGCCGCGAATCATGACGGAAGGAACCAGGAAAATGATATCGCCGACAACCGAGAACGAAACATCGACGAGGCTGTAGAAAGCCAGACCGAGTGTCGGTACAATTCTCGCCGGAATTGAGCGATCTCTGGATTTTCGTTGCCAGGTCCGATCCGACCAATAGCATGGGCAAACCAGGGCAGAGACCGCGTGATGTTTGCCATCGAACGCTGCATCCTTGCGGGAGAAACTCATGGTCGAGCAACCCGAGCTGGACAGGAACACCAGCGTCAGCCCCAAAATCTAGACTGGCCTGACAAAGCGCCGCATGGAACCAAGTTCAGGTCCAGAACCAGCCTTGAGAATGATTTCGTGCTGCTCCGTCCCGCCAGACGTTGACTACGTCTGCGAGAGTGGGACAACGGAACTCTATTACGCCACGGAATCGGGACTTTGAATAAATGTCATTTCGACTGCAGTACTGCACAATCGACATTCACGTTGCGCTCTACGATTTGCTGATCGCCAGCAGAAAGTCTAGTGTATCTTCAGTTTTTTCGACATATCGAATTAACTGGCACGACGGTTTCCCAACATGTTAGCTTACCAGTCCGAGTTTAAATGTCAGCGTGTCAAGTTCACTGGGAGTTGCATGATGGACTATGAAAATCTGGATCCAGAGGATTGGAATGCGATGCGCGAGCTCGCCCATCAAATCACCGATACAGCCATTGACTACACTCAACG
>JABDKO010000283.1 GCA_013002165.1 Rhodothermales bacterium
GGTTATACGCCGAGAGTGTACCAACCGGGTACAAGGGTAACACTGTAAACCGGGGACATAGGTAACAGATTCGTCAACTGGCATGGAAACGTCACTTTCCCAGATGTGCTATGCGCCGGGTCCGAGATCAGAAATCTTCCAAGCGCTGGCATAGTCGGAATTACATAATCTATTTGAAGCTTCGATCTACCGACGGTATTATTGCACTGCTGAGAGCTTAATCTACGGCCGATGTATCAGCAATTTTGTTGTCGCGTTATCAACACACCTTATAGAATATGAAGTTGCTTTCTGGCTCCACCTGCGTGTGTCTTCTGGTTGTCGCCATATCGGCGTTCGGCTGCAAGTCTTCTAATCCGTCCGGTGGTATGCGGGTTGTCCAACCCGGAGCACCTGGTGAGCCAAGTCGGATTATAGACGGAGAAAGCCTCGGAAATGACGTCGCAGCCTATACCGAGGCCGACGTTAACTTCATGCAGGGAATGATTGGACATCATGCCCAGGCCCTGGACATGACTGCCTTAATCGAAGACCGAACTGGGCGTCGCGATCTTCGACTGCTGGGGATGCGGATCTCTGCCTCTCAGAAAGACGAGATCAAACTCATGCAAAACTGGCTGCGGAAAAAAGGGGAAGAAGTTCCAGACGGTACGGCGCATCATATGGTACATGGTCATGCAGAGTTGATGCCCGGTATGTTAAACATGGAGCAAATGCAGGAACTGGAGCAGGCATCAGGAAACGATTTTTATCGACTGTTTCTGGAATACATGATCATGCACCACGAAGGCGCCTTGACGATGGTCGACGAGCTCCTCGCCTCTGAAGGTGCAGCGCAGGATTCGGATATATTTCGATTCGCATCTGACGTGGATGTCGATCAGAGAATGGAGATCACCAGAATGCGGACGATGCTGAAAAATCTTCGATGACCCACACAGAATATGAACGAATTAATGAGAATACCTATGAAATCAACCGTTGATTACCGCGCTGGACTGAGACGAGCAGGTTTGAATCTGACTGCTATCGGAGCGTTAGCGTTCATTTTCTGCTTCAGCACGACATCCGCCTTCGGCCAGGATGAAGGCGAGGTAGCTCAGCCACAAGAGGCAAAACTCTGGGAGTGGGACGAGAACGATCCCCGGATTGGGCTGAAACCCGGACTACACGATGCGGGTCAAGCTGCATGGAATGTAGAGTTGTTAGCTAATCTGCCAAAACCAGAGGGATTTGCTTCCGAGGACGACACCGGTGGGCGAGTCAGCAACACCGACCTTGCTTTCAGCGGCGATTTCGCATTCGTAGGTAATTATAAAGGATGGAACGCTTACGATGTCTCGGATCCACAGAATCCTACTCTCCGTGTGTCCGTCGTCTGCCCCGGTGGTCAGGGCGATGTATCGGTTTATCAGAACCTTCTGTTCATGTCGGTTCAGGAAACACGAGGTCGCCTGGACTGCGGAACGGAAGGCGTTGAGGAGCAGGTGAGCGATGAGCGATTTCGCGGTGTTCGAATTTTTGACATCTCTGACATTGACACGCCCAGGCAGGTTGCAGCTGTCCAGACGTGTCGAGGCTCCCATACACATTCTCTGGTAAGTGACCCCAATGACGACTCACATATTTTCGTCTATGTTTCTGGAACGAGCCCGGTGAGGCCTGGAGAAGAACTGCAAGGTTGCGCCGGCGGCGACCGGCGTGATCCGGATGTGGACCCCAGCTCTTCGTACTTCAGAATAGAAGTAATAGAGGTACCGCTCGCGAATCCGGAGATGTCAAAGGTTGTGAATGAACCGAGAGTTTTCGAGGTAGACGGCAACATTGCCGGCCTATGGCAGGGTGGAGACCATGGTCCGGGCACACAGGAGTCTCGGCGTACAACCCAGTGTCACGATATTACGGCCTATCCCGAAATTGGATTGGCCGGAGGAGCGTGCGCAGGAAACGGAATCCTGTTTGACATCTCGGATCCGTCTAATCCCGTCCGTCTTGACGAGGTCACAGATCCCAACTTTGCGTACTGGCACTCCGCAACTTTCAACAACGACGGTACGAAGGTCATCTTTACGGACGAGTGGGGAGGCGGCGGTCAGCCGCGCTGCCGGGAAACCGATCGGCCCAGTTGGGGAGCAAATGCCATATTCGACATTGTCGATGGAAAAGAGTTGAAACTCAGGGGATACTACAAACTCCCCGTACCACAAACCGAGCAGGAAAATTGTGTTGCGCACAACGGATCTCTGATACCGATCCCCGGCAGAGATATCAAGGCTCAGGCATGGTACCAGGGCGGAATGTCTATTTTCGATTTTACAGATCCGGAGAATCCGGTTGAGATCGCATTCTTTGACCGTGGTCCGATTGATGGAGAAGAACTCGTCTCGGGTGGATACTGGTCAACCTATTGGTTCAACGGACAGATATACGGTGCAGAAATTGCGCGAGGATTCGACATTTTTGAGCTCACTCCGAGCGAACATCTTACGCAGAACGAAATCGACGCCGCAAAACTGGTCAGTATCCGCGACGTAAATGCACAGAACCAGGACAAATTATCTTGGCCGGCAGAATTTGTCGTGGCGCGTGCCTATGCGGATCAGCTGGAACGAAGTGGTGCGTTTAGTGCCGACAAAGCTTCGGAAGTTATGGCCACGCTGAACAACGCTGAACGGCAAACCGCTGGCGCCGGTAAGCGTAGTGCAAGACTGCAGCTTGAGGCCATGGCCGCTGAACTTGACGCGTACGCTCTAGCTTCACTGGCAGAGGGTGGTACGCAGGGCTCAGATCGAACGCGTGTACTTCTCGCTCGGACGGTACGTGATCTGGCGAACGATATGCGGTAACAACAAGTCCTGACTGGAAAAACGGAAGCCAGCTGCGTCATCACGCAGCTGGCTGTTCCAGTTTCATGATTCGCGGGAAACTGCGCTAACGCTTTTAGGCTAACTCAAACCCGGGATCCACATCAGCACATTCGAACGACCGATTATGCGGAACTGCGAAACATACGGTATGCCGGGCTTTATCCAGATCTCTTGCAGCGAGTGTGGGTGCTAACTTAAGAAGGGCGAATAGCCGGTCAAAGTGCCGGTTGAATCGCGTTGACTCCTTCATTTCATTCAGGACAAGGTCCGCAACCGGG
>JABDKO010000287.1 GCA_013002165.1 Rhodothermales bacterium
TGGTGACAACACGCAGTTCAAGGTAAAACTGATCGTACCGATCGCGATGGAACAGGGTCTGCGCTTCGCTATTCGCGAAGGCGGCCGTACCGTCGGCGCCGGTGTCGTATCGAAAATCCTCGACTAAATTATTTGCGTCCAGCGGGCGTGATACACGGGCGTAGCTCAACTGGTAGAGCGGCGGTCTCCAAAACCGCAGGCTGCGGGTTCAAGTCCTGCCGCCCGTGCAAGCGATAATCGCGAACAAGGAAAAGAGCAACGATGGGAAAAGTAGTAGCATACCTTCAGGACGTTATGAAGGAGATGAAGAAAGTTAGCTGGCCAACACGCCGCGAGCTGATCAACAATACGATTATTACCGTGTTGTCTTCGTTTGCCCTGGCGATGTTCATTTACGGAGCCGATTGGGTGATCAGTAACGCGTTGGAAATCATTTACGGCTAGACATCAGAAACAGAAGGTCCCGGTAATACCATGGCAAAGAACGTCGTACCCAAATGGTACGTGCTCCGAACTTTCTCGGGTCATGAGAAGAAGGTTAAAGAATATCTGGAACACGAAGCAGAACTGTCCGGAATCAGCGCCAAACTAGGCGATATAATGATTCCTACAGAGACCGTGTTTGAGATGCGTCAGGGCAAGAAACGCACCCGGGAAAAGACTTTCTTCCCCGGTTATATCCTCGTGCATGCCGTACTCGACAAGGAATTGCAGCACTTTATCTCCGGGGCACCATCAGTTGTCGGGTTCCTTTCCACCGGCGACATCCCGACTCCTCTTCGTCCCGACGAAGTCAACAGGATACTCGGCAAGATTGATGAAGCTCGCGAGATGGGAGAGCAGCCCGAGATTCCATTCAATATGGGAGATGCAATTAAAGTAGTAGATGGCCCGTTCAATAACTTCACCGGGTTTGTCGAAGAGGTTTACCCGGACAAAATGAAGGTCAAGGTGATGGTCTCCATCTTCGGAAGGAAAACGCCGCTCGAACTGGACTATCTGCAGGTAGAGCACGAAGAGTAAAAAAGGTGTCTGATAGATAATAATTCAGGATCCGGGAACAATACCCCCCACAATTCATAAGTTTGGGCTCCCCGAAGCCCTTGGTACCTAAAAATAGCGGGAGCCGTTGAGGCGCTAGAACCGCGAGGAGCGAATGGCAAAAAAAATAGATGGTTACATCAAACTCCAGATAAAGGCGGGGCAGGCCAATCCGGCACCACCAATCGGTCCGGCTCTTGGACAGCACGGCGTCAATATCATGGAGTTTTGCAAGCAGTTTAATGCTGCGACTCAGGATCGCATGGGACTTGTCCTTCCAGTGGTCATTACGGTATTTGCGGACAAATCCTTCACGTTTATCGTCAAGAGCCCGCCTGCTGCGATTTTGCTCAAGCAGGCAGCCGGCATTCCATCGGGCGCGGCTGATCCGCTCCGGCAGAAAGTTGGAAAGGTTACCTGGGCGCAGTGTGTAGAGATTGCAGAACGCAAAATGGAAGACCTCAACGCTCGAGATCCGCAGCGTGCGGCTCGAATGATTGCTGGTACTGCAAGATCGATGGGTCTCGTCGTAGAAGGTCGGCCAGATTAGGGTCAACCTGTCTGATAGGCAGTTTTGTTAACGCGGGAGCCTGTGTCGCAGGCGTTTGAACCGCAAACCTGAAAATAAATAATGGCTAAAAAGGGCAAGCGCTTTACGAATGCGCTGAAGATCCTTGGTGAACTGGAAGGCCCGGTTGACCTGTCAACAGCAGTGGTTGTACTTAAGAAGACCGCCTCTGCCAAATTTGACGAATCGATAGATCTGGATTTGAAGCTGGGTGTTGACCCACGCCATGCTGATCAGATGGTTCGCGGAACGGTCGCACTCCCGCATGGGACAGGCAAGGAAGTTCGCGTGCTTGTCATCGCCAATGAGGCCAAGCAGGAAGAAGCCCGCGAGGCCGGAGCCGATTTTGTCGGGCTGGATGATATGGTCGACAAGATCCAGAATGACGGATGGACCGATTTCGACGTTTTGATTGCCACTCCTGATGTGATGGCCAGCGTTGGTAAACTTGGACGATTTCTTGGTCCTCGCGGTCTCATGCCGAATCCCAAGAGCGGCACTGTTACGATGGACATCAAGGATGCCGTTGGGCAGGTGAAAGCTGGTAAAATTGATTTCCGGGTCGACAAATACGGAAACCTTCACAGCTCGGTTGGAAAGGCCTCGTTTTCCGAGGAGCAGATCGAAGCGAATGCGACCGCTTTCCTCAGGGAAGTGATGCGACTTCGCCCATCAAGCTCGAAAGGAATCTATGTTCGCTCGGTAACGATCTCGTCTACGATGGGCCCAGGAATCGCTATCGACAGAAGCGAACTCATGAACACGCTTCGATAACACTTTAAAGTCCCGGTACGGATAATGCCACTTACAAAGAATCAGAAAACAGTTGTTATCGACGAGATGGTCTCGCTTCTCGAGAACACCCAGACTGTTTATCTAACCAATTTTTCAGGTCTTTCGGTTGATGAGTCAACCGCTCTCAGAGACAGGTTTGCCGAAAAAGGCGTCGAGTTCAAGGTAGTGAAGAATACACTCCTGAAACTTGCAATGGAGCGCGTCGGCGGATTTGACGATCTGTACGACCACCTCATTGGGCCGACGGGCGTGGCACTTTCCGAAGAGCCAGCATCGCCTGCAAAGGTCATCAAAGCGTTTGCGAAAGACAACAGCAAGGACCTTCCTGAGCTGAAGGCAGCGCTGGTTGACGGCTCCCTGTACAACGGCACGGCATTGGATATGCTTGCTTCGCTGAAATCGAAAGACGAATTGCTCGGAGACATAGTCGGACTCCTTCTGTCGCCAATGACAAACGTCGTCGGTGCGGTCACGAGCCCGGGAAGTACTCTGGTCGGAGTCATTAAGGAAATCGCTGCGAAAGCGGAAGCCTGAGAGAATTAAACACAATTATCAATAACCCTTAATTCGCAGCGTAGTCAACGCATGGCCGAAACCGCTGCAGGAGAAAAAGAAAAGAATGGCAGACATTAGTAAAATCGCAGAACAACTCGTTGGCCTCACCATCAAGGAGGCAACTGATCTCGCTACGCTTCTCGAGGAGGAGCATGGTATCAAGCCAGCGGCAGCAGCCGTCGCAGTAGCCGGCCCGGCCGGTGGTGATGGAGCAGCAGCAGGCGAAGAGAAGACCGAATTCAACGTCGTTCTCAAAGGCCCCGGTGGCAACAAGATTGCTGTTATCAAAGAGGTCCGAAGTATCACTGGTCTCGGCCTGAAAGAAGCCAAGGCACTTGTTGACGAAGCCCCCAATGCAATTAAAGAGGGCGTTCCGAAAGACGAAGCTGAGTCGATCAAAACCAAGCTCGAAGAAGCAGGCGCTGAAGTCGAACTCACGTAAAAGTATCGTGCGAGCCCTCCAGCGATGCTGGAGGGCAAGCGCGCACCCGGTCCCCGGTAGCGGCCGAGTGCGAGAAACAAAGATTTTCGATTGTTGGTTACATATTGGTTAATTCATCGATAGTGCCGAGTAAATCGAAGATTCTACGCCGCCGGACCCAGAGGTCTACATAGCACCACGAACGGATCCATTCTGTATATGCCCAACGTAAATGGCACCAGGGAGCGTCAAACATTCGAAAGAATTCGCTCCGTAAGAGACTATCCGGATTTCCTTGACGTTCAACTTCAGTCGTTTAGAGATTTTGTTCAAGACGATGTCGCTCCGGAAGAACGCGACGAAGTAGGACTCCAGACCGTCTTCAAAGAACATTTTCCAATTCAGGATAGCCGTGAACGCTATATCCTGGAGTTTATCCATTATATCCTGGACGCGCCGAAACACTCGGTATCAGAGTGTATTGCGCAGGGTCTGTCATATAGTGTACCCCTGAAAGCCAAGCTTCGTCTATCCAGTAAAGAAGATGAAGACGAAGATGAAGCGGAAGAGTCAATTGAGCAGGAGGTCTACCTAGGTAATCTCCCGTTCATGACGGAACGAGGAACGTTTGTGATAAACGGCGCTGAGCGCGTCGTTGTGTCGCAGCTACACCGAAGCCCCGGCGTATTCTTTGGACAGAGTGTCCACCCGAATGGTACCGAGCTGTATTCCGCCCGTGTAATTCCGTTCAGAGGCTCGTGGATTGAGTTCTCCACTGACGTGAGCAACGTTATGTGGGCGTATATCGACAGGAAAAAGAAGCTCCCGGTAACGGGTCTTCTCCGGGCTCTCGGGTATTCACAGGACGCTGACATCGTCGGACTGTTCGATCTCGCGGACGAGATCCAGACCAACACGAAGCGCAATTTCAAGAAGGCGATTGGTCGCACCCTGGCGACAGCGTTGACCGTCGAACAGATTGCTGAAATCGTAGACGAGGACACGGGTGAGGTAGTCGAAGAGCGTCGAGAACGCATCGTGGTGTTTCCTTCATACCACCAGGTAGAGGAAGAAGATTACGACAAACTCAAGGAAGTGGGAATCTCAAGCGTTTTCGTGGTGCGCAAAGACACCAGCGATGATGCGCTCGACAAGAGCACTCTCCTCAACACTCTCAAGAAGGATCCGACTCACTCGGAAGAAGAAGCTCTGGAGTACATCTATCTTCAGCTGCGTGGTACGGAAGCACCAGATCTGGATACCGCTCGCGGTGTGCTCGACAGACTGTTCTTTAGCGAAAAACGATACGACCTTGGTGAAGTGGGCCGCTATCGAATCAACTCGCGCCTGGGAGTAAAGCAGCCCGGCGATATGCTCACACTTTCTGTTGAGGACATCGTCTCGATCATTCGTGAACTGATCATGCTGCAGAATGGCAAAAGCACGGTCGATGACATTGATCACCTCGGCAACCGACGGGTCAGAACCGTTGGTGAGCAGCTTGCGGCTCAGTTTTCTCTCGGACTCGCCCGGATGGCGAGAACGATCAAGGAGCGAATGAATCTTCGCGATGCCGAAGGCTTCACACCGCAGGATCTGGTCAACGCCCGGACCGTTTCGAGCGTTATCAACACGTTCTTCGGTACGAACCAGCTGAGCCAGTTTATGGATCAGACAAACCCGCTTGCTGAACTGACGCACAAGCGTCGGATGTCTGCACTGGGACCTGGTGGTCTTACCAGGGAACGAGCAGGGTTCGAGGTTCGAGACGTGCACTATACTCACTACGGCCGGCTATGTCCTATTGAGACCCCGGAGGGTCCGAATATCGGACTGATCTCGTCGTTGTGCGTACATGCTCGCGTTAACGATTTCGGGTTCATAGAGACGCCGTATCGAGTCGTTAAGAAAGGCAGGGTCTCCAACAGCATCCAGTTCCTCTCGGCAGAGGAAGAAGACAATGCCATCATTGTACAGGCGAATGCTCCGATAGACAACAAGGGTCACTTCCTGAACAAGTATGTGAAGTGCCGGCACCGTGGCGATTTTCCGATCCACGAGCCCGCCGAAGCGCAGTTCATGGATATCTCCCCTAACCAGATTGTTTCGCCAGCGGCGAGTCTGATCCCGTTCCTTGAGCATGACGATGCAAACCGGGCCCTCATGGGTTCGAACATGCAGCGCCAGGGCGTACCTCTACTTCGTTGCGATTCGCCGATCGTCGGCACGGGCCTTGAAGGCAGAATTGCCAAGGATTCGCGTGCAGTCATCGTCTCCGAAGGCAATGGCGTTGTGGAATTCGTCGACGCGACGAAAATAGTTATTCGGTATGAGCCGGAAGGTGGCGATGACGAGATCGT
The DNA here is from genome assembly GCA_013002165.1 of Rhodothermales bacterium. Lineage (GTDB taxonomy): Bacteria > Bacteroidota > Rhodothermia > Rhodothermales > JABDKH01 > JABDKO01. The sequence goes on from JABDKO010000287.1 coordinate 5,741, forward strand.
CTTCGCAGACCTTATCCGCACGTATGAGCTGATCAAGTTCAGGAGGACAAACCAGGACACCTGCATCAACCAGAAACCAATCGTTCAGGTTGGTCAGAAGGTATCAACAGGCACCGTCCTTACGGATGGGTTCTCTACTCAGTTGGGAGATCTCGCGTTGGGCAAGAACGTTCTCGTAGCGTTTATGCCATGGCGCGGTTACAACTTTGAAGATGCCATCGTCATCTCTGAACGGCTTGTTTCGGAGGACGTCTACACTTCGGTACACATCGAAGAATTCGAACTGCAGGTCCGCGATACGAAGCGCGGTGAGGAAGAACTCACTCGTGAGATTCCGAACGTTTCGGAAGAAGCAACCAAGGACCTTGACGAACGCGGTATCATTCGCATCGGTGCCGACGTCAAGGCGGGCGATATCATCGTTGGAAAGATCACTCCAAAAGGAGAGACCGACCCGACACCGGAAGAAAAACTTCTTCGGGCGATTTTTGGTGATAAAGCTGGCGATGTGAAAGATGCTTCGCTGAAAGCTCCTCCCGGGATGAAAGGTGTCGTTATCGATACCAAGCTCTT
>JABDKO010000300.1 GCA_013002165.1 Rhodothermales bacterium
TTTGCCAGCTTCAGCTCGGGCTCAGATGATCTGTCCAGAGAAACATTCACCCGTGCCATCGAAAATGTTGACGAGGATAAACTGCGCATCGCGGTCTACTGGATGGCGCTCGGCAATATTTCGATCAGGGCTGGCGAGCTCGAGCGAGCCCTTTCCGAACTACGGACAGCCCGGCAAAATGACCCGTCAAACGGCGTCGTTCTTGCTCGCCTGGGGTTACTCAACTCTATGCTAGGGGATTTGAGACTTGGTCTCGAACAGATTAATCTCGCAATAGCACAGGATCCTGTCTCGCCGGACATTCTGCATTCTGCGGCCCGAGCCTATTATTTGAGCGGGCAGTACGAGGAAGCCCGTGAGTTTGCAACAACTATTTTCGAATACCGCAGTACCATTGACGATCTCGAACTTGCAGGAGACATCTATTTTGCTCTCAAATACCCTGAGGATGCAAGAGCATTCTGGATGCAGGCCCTGGAGATTGATCCCGACCGTATTGATCTCGTAGAGAAAGTTCAGTTGCTCGCACAATAGCCCATACTATGCACGAGGTGCGTTCGTTATATCTAGATGAGATACTTCCCGAAATACTGGATTCTTATTGTGCTCGCCGCGGTGAGTGCCTATGGATGCCGATCTTCGAACAAGCTGATCGTCCCCGGCGGCATCCCTGAGACGTTCCCGGGCCATAATGGCGAACAAATTACCCGTTTCATCTCGGCCGGGAGCGATTCCCTGACCGGTTTTACGGCCAGAGCAAATATATCAGTCAGGTCTCCGCGTGAGAGCCTGAGCTTCAGTTCGAATATCAGTCATCGGCGGTCGGACTCGTTGTATATGTCCATAAAACCTGTACTTGGAATTGAAGCCGGACGGGCGCTCGTGACGCCCGACAGTTTCTTTGTGTATGACCGCATTAAGAAGAAGCTCTACTACGGCGATATTGATAATGCAGGAGAATACCTTCCCGGACCGGTTTCGAGACAGCACGTTTTTGCAAATCTGCTCGGACTACCCGAGTTGATCGCAGGAAATTTCACTGTCTCGTCAGACAGTTCGCACTACTTCCTGATGGATAGTATTAGCCGCGAAACATACACGGTTGACCCTCGAATATGGCGGGTGATCCGTTACGAAAGGTTTACTGACTCTGGAGATGTACTGGAAGCAATGGCCTACACGGACTTTGATGAGTTGGACGGCTTTGTCCTGCCCCGTCGGGTTACATACAAACACAACGAAGATGGTCGATCCGCTTCCATTTTTTATCGGTCTATTGACCTGAATCCAGAACGATTGAACATGAACTTTGAGGTATCCGATTCGGCGACCCAGATTCCGGTACGGTGACAATGAAACCAACTTATTCAACTCTACTGATTCTTTGCTTTTGCGCAATTCTGACGCCGATGGACCTTGTCGGACAGGAGTCGGAAGATCGGCAGGCAACGGAGCAGAGAATCAACGAACTGCGCTCGATCCTGGAGAAGGACCAACAAAGATTGTCACAAACCCGAAATGAACAAAAGAGTGCAGTCAGTAAACTCAGAGATATTGAAAGACAGGTCAAGATCAGGCAAGAGCTTGCTACCAACTATGAGAAGCAGCAGAACGACCTGTTGGCCGAACAGGATTCGTTAAAGGCTTCATTGGAGGTTATTGAAGAAGATGTCAACCGTCTCAAGTCTGAGTACCAGGGCCGGGCGACGCATGCATACAAGTACGGGCGTCAGCACGACATTGCTCTCATCCTTGCTGCCTCGTCTATCAACGAGATGCTCGTTCGTATCCGGTATCTGAAGCGGTTCTCCGAGCAGCGGAAAGCGAAATTGACGACTATCAAGGACGCGAGCCACCTCCTTGAGGAGCGGCGATCAGAATTGCAGCGCACATATCAGCGAAACGAGGCGCTGATCGAGGCAGCACGCGGAGAACAGGCGCGCCTCGCTGAACTGAAAGGCGAACGCAGAAAAGTGATCTCGAATCTAAATTCGCGGGAGCGGGCACTAGCGGCGACCATCGAGGAACGCAAGGAAACCGTCGCGGCGCTGGAGTCCAAGATTCAGCAGCTGATTGCCGCTGAAGATGCAAGGCAGGCTGGAATGTCTGCAGCCGAACGCAGCCAGCTGGCGGTACTTACAGGATCCTTTGAGGATAATGCCGGTCGCCTCCCGTGGCCATCGGCAGGCGTCGTAACGCAACCATACGGCGAGATCGTTAACCCCGAGTTGGGCACGCGGACCCCAAACCCGGGAATTGTAATAGGTACAGAGCCTGCCGCTGCGGTCTCGGCAGTCTTTGAAGGACGAGTCATTAGCGTGGATATCATCCCGGACTATGGTACGTATCTGATCATTGAGCACGGATCCTACCACACGGTCTACAGCAACTTTTCGCTGCTGTACGTGAGCCGCGGGGACCAGGTGACGGCCGGGCAGCTAATCGGTCGTGCAGGTACCGAATCGGAGCCGAAAGGTGCAGGATTATTCTTCGCCCTCTTTAAAGAAGGCAATGGTATCGATCCTCAACCATGGCTTGCGGCGAAATAACCTGTTTGCATAGCTTGGATTCGATGCTGTAGTTTAGCACGATGAAAACTCGCAAGCTCATTTCGCTACAGGATGTTGAAGCCGCCGCATCCCAAAAAGCAAAGACTCTCGTTGTTCCAGAGGGTGCTATTGTCACGGATGCTGCTCGCGATCTTGCCCGAAACCGTCAAATAGAACTGGTAGCCGGTCCTGAATTCGTTGACGGTGCTTCTTCTTCTGTCCGGACTATTGCGGTCGGTTCGGACCATGGAGGTTTCGATTTCAAGAGTCAGCTCATCCCATTTATTAATGACCTTGGCTGGAAAGTGTCAGATGTCGGAACGGACTCTTCCTCATCCTGCGATTATCCCGATTTCGCGTTCGCAGTGGCACATCTGGTGTCAACCGGAAAAGTACGCTTTGGACTTATGATCGACGGGGCGGGCGTGGGCTCGGCAATGGTGTGCAACAAAGTGAATGGTGTCCGTGCAGCCTGCGCCTACAACGAGTTCGTTGCATGGAACGCGCGAGCACACAACGATGCCAATGTGCTGACGCTCGGATCACGGACAATGGGTATCGAGGTCTGCAAAAGCATGATTAAAACGTTCCTTTCGACGGAATTTGAGGGTGGACGACATGCCAAGCGAACGTCGAAAATAGACGATGTGGAGTTGAATAGCGCCAAAAGAGCTTCCGGCGGTTGACCCCGGGACTGAGTTTTTCATAAAAGATTGTCGACCGGAGCTGCATAGTCGGTAGCAGGCCACCGCGTATCCTTGTATTTTTGGTCGCACTCTGCAGAAAGCAGTGAGCAATTCAAAAACCGCTAATTGAACAAACTCCATGGCGACTAAATCTTACGACGTAATTGTAATCGGTACAGGACCGGGTGGGTACGAGACAGCAATTCGCTCTACGCAGCTTGGTTTCAAAACAGCAGTCGTCGAAAAGGATAAGCTGGGCGGCGTGTGCCTGAACATTGGCTGCATCCCTACAAAGGCGCTCCTAAAAAGCGCGGAGATGGTTTCAAATGCAAACCACTTCGCGGATTACGGGCTGACGGTTGACGGCACTGTATCTCCGGATTTTCCAGCAATCGTAAAGCGCAGTCGCGGTGTTGCTGATAAAATGAACAAGGGTGTCCAGTTCTTGATGAAGAAGAACAAGATTGATGTCATCCCGGGCAAGGCTACGTTTACATCGAAAGATACCCTGAGCGTTGAACCGTCAACCGACATGGACGGCAACAAGATCGGAGAGGCGACCAGTGTCTCCGGCAAACACATCATCATTGCCACAGGGGCACGGGCAAGAGCAATTCCGTCACTTCCGGTTGATGGCAGCAAGATCATCACGTACCGCGAAGCAATGACCCAGCAAAAGCGCCCGAAGAGGATAGTCATTGTGGGCGCAGGAGCTATCGGCGTGGAGTTCGCTTACTTCTATCACAACATGGGATCGGAAGTAACCATTGTTGAACTACTGGACCGTCTGGTACCGGTTGAAGATGAGGACGTCAGCAAGGAGCTTGCCCGTTCCTTCAAGAAAGCGGGCATCAAGGTGTTGACCGGAACGACGGTCGAAAGTGTTGACACCTCAGGTGATGTTCTCAAGGTCTCTGCGAAATCCTCAAAGGGAGTCGAGGTGATTGAAACGGACCAGGTCTTATCCGCCGTCGGAGTTGTCGGGAATGTTGAGGATCTGGGACTGGAAAAAATCGGGGTGAAAACAGAACCCGGTCGGATTGTGATTGATGAATTCAGCAGGACCAATGTCGCCGGCGTTTACGCCATTGGTGATGTAGCAGGTGGTCCGTGGTTGGCACACAAAGCCAGTCATGAGGGAATCATATGTATCGAAAAGATTGCCGGAGAGAACACGCATCCACTTGATCGAAAAAACATACCTGGCTGTACATATTGCCAACCGCAGATTGCGTCCACTGGATATACCGAGGCGCAGGCTAAGGAAGCCGGTTATGAAATCAAGGTCGGGAAATTTCCGTTTAGTGCCTCGGGCAAAGCATCTGCCATCGGACACCCCGAAGGTTTCCTCAAAGTTATCTTCGATGCGAAGTATGGAGAATTTCTTGGTTGCCACATTATTGGTTATGATGCAACAGAATTGATTGCCGAGGCAGTTACTGCCCGTGTCCTCGAAACGACTGCGCACGAAATCATGGATGCTATTCATCCCCACCCTACCCTTTCCGAAGCCATGATGGAAGCAACGAAGGCGGCGTACGGCAAGTCGATCAATATTTAGTACCCCTGGTAATCGGCGACAACACGGGTGCAGAACGATAACGGAGGAAGCACATGTCGCATCGGAGCTGGATCTACCTGACGCTGGCAATTGTCGGCTTCGCACTGCCAAACATTTTTTTTCTGTGGTACGTCCAGTCTAATGCCTGGCATCTTGATTTTGACGCGGCTACAGCAGCCCTGTTCGGAAACCGTCTTGTTTTTGCGTTCGTGGCTGACCTGCTTGTTGCAAGTCTGGTCTTTTTCGTCTGGATGTTTCGAGAGGCGCGGAAACTGGCAATATCTCATGCATGGATATTTGTGCTGTTGACGTGCTTTTTTGGACTAAGCTTCGCCTATCCCTTCTTTCTCTTTATTCGTCAGAGAAGACGCGACGCGACGCGCCGAATTTCGTCGGACCGCTCAGGATGAACCGTATCCGCCTGAGAAGAGAACTATCCATACTGTATTGACCAGGATGTAGAGGTCCATTCCGATCGACCAGTTGTGGATATAAAACATATCCATATCAATCCGTTCGTCGAATGATACAGTACTACGTCCTCCCACCTGCCAGAAGCCCGTCAGACCGGGAGTAACTTTTAGCAATTCGTTCAGCCGAGGTCGATCAATCTTTACAATCTCGAATGGCATATACGCTCTGGGTCCAACCAGTGCCATCTCTCCCTTTAGAACATTCACAAGTTGTGGTAATTCATCAAGACTGTGCTTCCTCATGAATCTTCCGATTCGTGTTACTCGAGGATCGTTCTCGAGCTTGTGAAATGTTTCAAACTCCCGGCGCAGCTTTTCATCGCTGTCAAGAATCTTTTTTAGCTTCTCGTCCGCGTCCACACACATCGTTCGAAACTTCAGAGCCTGAAACCAGGATCCACGCAGCCCAATTCGTCGTTGCGCATATAGTATCGGACCCGGAGAATCGATCTTGACTATGATTGCTATGACAATCATCAGGGGCGCAACAAGCATCAATGCAGCGAAAGCCAGCAGCGCGTCTGCAAAGCGCTTCAGCAAGCGAACTTGCTCAACGTACGCGGTTGTACCCTTTCCCTGCACGCGCGATAACAGACCACTCCCAGAGAGCCGTGCTACAGAACCTTTAAAGCGCAGTGCCTTCAAGATGGATTCTGCCAGCTCGAGGTTGTCCTCGGGAAGCTCCTTATCAACTCGCCGGAGGGTATCACCAGGCTCATGATAAGGCGGTTCCTGAATGCGGGCTGTGCCGGCCATATTATACTGTGGGAAATTGGTTTCGGTGATGAGGCTCGGTCACTAGGAGCCTATTCGTTTATCGGCAAATAATAGTCGATTGTTAGATGTTTTCGATCGCGCTCCTGCCCGTGGATTAGACCCACTGATCTCCGGTACTTCCATGCATTTAGATATTGGTCAAAAAACTTGATTATTGAGGGTATCTCTTGATCCGGTCAGCCAGAAGAACCTTTTCACTCACGATCTCACCCGATATCTTTTTATCACCTTCACCGGTCTTCTTGCGGCGTGAATCATTCCATACCAGATCAAATGCGAACATTTCCAGCATTAGCCATACTGTTTTCGACCTTTCTGCTCCTCTCCAGCTGCGATGCCGATGGCGGCTCAAACACTGGTCCGGCTCCTTCTGCCTCGGGTGTGACCATCACAGACACAGGCAATGAAAGCGCCGGCTCAGATATTGAAGTATTCTATCGCCGTCCTATTCCGGAGACCGGAGTTTCTGCGTATCGCATATTTGTAGTAAAGGAAAGCGCTGCAACAGCATTTGAACTTTCGACGGCAAATGGGCTGTCGGCAGACCGATACATGGAGGTGCCGATCACTAGTTCTACAACCGTTTCACTTTCCGCATCATCTCGTGACACCGATGGAGATCTTATTCAGGACGGTGTCGCCTACGTCGCAGCTGTGTTGTCCGTTGCGGATGGTTCGGGGGCGGATCAGAATTCTTTGTCCTCCTTTTCAGACTCGCAAACGCTGACTCAGGCTGTTTATGTAGGTACGCTCACCGGTAGTATTTCAATAGGTTCGGGCGGTATGGAAGTTGACTCTGAGGGTCGGATATATGCAGCCGACTTCGGCATGACTCTGAATGGGGGTGGTACAACCGTCAGGCGCATCACACCATCCGGGGAAGTATCAACATTTGCTACCGGGCTAAACGGGGCGTCAGGCAACGCGTTCGACTCGGCTGGAAATCTCATGCAATCAAATATCACCGGAGGATTTATCAGCCGAATAAGTCCGTCGGGTGTTCCGACAACCTTTGTGACTTCCGGTATTGCTGGTCCTGTCGGCATAGCGATCGACGACAGTGACAATCTGTACATTGCTAACTGTGGCGGGGCGGGGACAATACAGTTTGTTACCAACACGGGCGCATCGAGTGTCTTTTCGAGTGACCCGCTTCTCAATGGTAATTGTCCCAACGGAATTGCCCTGGCAAGCGATGGTAATCTTTACGTTGCTCTTTTCAATAACGGAAACGTTATTCGAGTCGCACCTGATGGCACCGCGTCCGTTTTTGCCAACGTTTCCGGAGGGAACAATGGACACATTACTTTTGCAAATGGTGTCCTCTATCTCGTGGACAGAGGTGGTAACCGAATTTATCAGATTACGCTCGATGGGAGTGTCACACTCCTGGCTGGGTCCGGTCAACGAGGACATGCGAACGGCGGGCCCACGGAGGCATCCTTCTCGTTACCCAATGACCTTGCTGTAAGCCCCGATGGTTCGCTTATTTACGTGAATGAGGTAAGTCCCACCACTGGTACAAACATTGGTCCTACAATTATTCGCGTCATCAAACTGCCGAAGGACTAGGTATTGTTTGCCGAACTCACTGGCAGCAGTTTGCGCCGTCGAGATTTAGATTCACGCCTGGTTTGGCACATACGACCCCACGTTCGGAGCAGAAAATCAACGTATCGGCCGATTGTTGCCCCATATTGCCTGCTGATTTTGACTTTCACGATGCTTTTCGTTCAATTAAGAATACTCTTACAAAGTCTAATCCGGCTATGAAACACCTGATACTGCCTTTTGCGCTGATTTTTGTTCTCTGTGCCTGCGACAGCAGGGATTTTGATTCCGATGTCTTCGCGCAGTCAAACAGCGCTCTATTCGAAGTGGCGTACGAGGTAAGCGGCACATACGCCCAGTGTACGATTGCGTTTATTGGACCCGACAAAGACCTGGAAACAGTCGCAACTACGCTGCCCTGGAGTAAGGAGACTTTCCCGGTTCACGTTCGCGGAACACAGGATTCATTCAATGCTTCTGTGAAAGCGACATGCAAGGACGACAACCGACTGGGAAAATCCACGGTGTCGGTTTATGTAGACGGCGAATTGAAAAGCCGCGGAGCGACTACCGGATACGGCAAGACTGCCGAAGCTCAGTTCCTGCTTCTTACTGGCAAGGACTAGATCTTAAATTAGCACCCGTCAGGAAACAACTGCACCATTTTCACCCGTCGATGAGACCAGACGAAGGGAGCCATCACGGTTTTCCGCGGTCAGCACCATCCCGGCGGATACGAGACCTCGTATTTTTCGGGGAGCCAGGTTGACGACAACAACGACCTGTTGCCCTGTCAACTCCTCCTGAGCAAAATGCTCTGCGATTCCCGACACAATCTGACGTGTTTCGAATCCAAGGTCCACTTCCAACTGCATGAGTCGGTCGGCTCCCTCAACTTTAACTGCGGACAATATAGTACCCACCCGCAAATCGAGCCGTGTAAAATCGTCATATACAATTTCGTCCTTTCCATCGGCAAACGATTTATCGCCGGTCACAGGTTCAGCATCGCTGCTCCTCTGTGCTAGGATATCAATTTGTCGTTGCACCGCTTCGTCCTCGATCTTCGTAAATAATATTTCCGCTGGATTTAATGTGTGTCCGGATTCGAGATAACACGAGCCAGCGTGGTCCCAGATCGACTGAGTACTGGCAGTGTCTTGAGAACGGTATTCACTGTCAAGATTCAACATCGTTCTCAGTCGCGCAGCGCTAAACGGCATGACCGGTTCCATAAGCGTAGCTAGTGCTGCGCATATTTGAAGTGACACATGAATTGTATTCGCACACTTTTCCATATCGGATTTTGCCGACTTCCATGGTTCGGTGTCGTTGAAATAGCGATTCCCGATCCGGGCCAGATTAATAGTGTGAAATACTCCTTCGCGGAACTTGTATTGTTCGTAAGAAGCTCCGATTGTCGTCGGGAATTCCTTCAGCTGTGCTATCACATCCAGGTCCATGCCCCCCGGATTGGACAGCGGCGGTACGACACCATCAAAAAATCGATGTGCGAAGGTCATGGTGCGATTTACAAAATTTCCCAGAACGTCTGCCAACTCGTTGTTGACGCGCGCTTGGAAATCTTTCCAGCTAAAATCAGAGTCTTTCGCTTCCGGAAATGTGGAGGCAAGTGTATAGCGAAGCAGGTCTGCAGGAAAGTCTTCCAGATACTCATGCAGCCAGATCGCCCACCCCCTGCTTGTGGATAGCTTCTGCCCCTCAAGATTCAAGAACTCGTTAGCTGGCACGTCTTCGGGCAGGACGTAATCTCCGTGAGCCATCAGCATGGCGGGAAACATCAGACAGTGGAACACAATATTGTCCTTGCCAATGAAGTGCACGAGCTTCGTATCGTCTTGCTGCCAGTACGTTTTCCACTTCGAGGGTTGTCCTACCGATTCTGCCCACTCTCGTGTGGCCGATATGTAGCCTATCGGTGCATCAAACCAGACGTAGAACACTTTGCCATCCGGGTTAATGCCGGCCTGGCGTGCTTCTTTTTCCGGAATAGGAATCCCCCACGGCACATCGCGGGTGATTGCACGATCTCTGAGACCGTCTGCAAGCCAGCTTTTCACCTGACCGAGCACATTGTGCTTCCAGTCGTCATGGCTGGCTATCCATGTCTCAAGCCGCTCCTGAAAATCACCCAGGGGTAAATACCAATGCGTGGTTTCCTTCAACTCCGGAGTCGCATCGGTAAGTGTGCTTCTCGGTTCGATCAATTCGAGTGGACTCAGCGACGTACCACAGTTCTCGCACTGATCACCGTAGGCATTCTCGTGGCCACAATTCGGACATGTTCCTACTACGAAACGGTCAGCCAGAAATATTCCTGCCTCAGGATCGTACAGCTGTTCGTCGGTCTTCGTGACAAAGGTATCCTTTGCGTTTAGCGCTCTGAAGAACTCGGTTGTTGTTTGCGCATGCGTATCTGAACTGGTTCTCCCATAGTAATCGAAACTCATCCCGAAGTCCTTGAATGTAGACTTGATAAGCGGATGGATTTCATCGACTATGGCTTGCGGGGTGGTGCCCTCCTGGCGGGCTTTAATCATGATAGCGACGCCATGCTCATCTGAGCCACAGATATACAGCACGTCGCGGCCCTTCATCCGATTGTAGCGGCAGTAAATGTCGGCTGGCAGATATGCTCCTGCTATGTGGCCGATGTGGATCGCGCCGTTAGCATAGGGTAACGCGGAGGTGACAAGCAGTCGCTTGAAATGATCTGTCGAGGGCATGCTCGGCGGTGGGAAGTACAGGGACTATGTAAGGGTAGCGGTAACTTAACGCTTGAGAGAGCCTCTACAAAGCTCAAATCAGTGATTAATCTGCAAATGCCTTCATCGGGGATAGGAACCTCCAAATAGTGCACTTGTTGACACGCGCAGACCTGTCGAACTCATATGCTCATAGTTCCTGTCATATCGCTACTCGATGATCTGGCGGTAGATTATCTGGAGAGGCCTCTATCGGTAACGGACTGTTCATTCGATGAACCAGTCAAGATGGCGAGATTGTGGCGCGTGCAGAACGCGAAGGTGATCCACATTACCGACCGTGTTTCTCAAGAAGTGGCTGCCCCGGCAAGGTTCTCGGCAATTCGTCGCATCAGGGCATGCCTTGATATTCCGATTCAGCTTGAAACGGATTTTGACCGCGTTCTCCTAGACGAGGCACTTTCCAGTGTAAATGTCGCGCGCTGTATCATTCGGATTAACGAGACTACAGTCGATGAACTCGCTGAAGCCATCGAGCGCTTCGGTGCGTCGCGAGTCTGCGGCCTGATCAATCATCCTCCTGTCTCCACGAATGCGGATTCGATCGTCGATGATTTCCTCACGCAAATCGAGAGCGTCGTGGCGACTGGATGCAGGCGTCTGATCCTGAGGGATTCGACGGCATCGAACCAGCTGGAAGGTTACAATCGTTCGCTGCTCACGCGAGTCGCAAAACATTTCCCGCGGGTCCGCTTCTCTGCGTCCGGAGGTGTGGGCTCTTATAAAGAACTCAAGCTTTTGCAGATAGCCGCACCACGTAATGTGGATTCGGTTATCATTGGCCGGGCTTTGTACGAAAACACTTTCCCATGCCAGAAATTCTGGTGTTGGCATCAGAAAGACACGGTCAACCTGGACGAGTATAGCTCAGCAAGTTTGCGCGAGGAATAATTTCCCTCCAGGCAATAATGCTTGAGGCCGGTCGTTCTTCTGACACTATCACGATATTTTGTCTGAGGTCGGCCGATGTTTTCCGCTCTATTAAACGTACCCGTCAAGATCCTACTCTCCATAGCCGGCGCTCTGCTGGCGTTGAATTTTGGAGCGTTCATTACAAAACACTTTGGCGACACAGATCGCCCGATCGTCGCGCATGAGATCGTGGACTGTAGGTCGCATGACCACGGGGTCGTTGTTCAAATGAACGGCATTGAGGAAGAGCGCGCCCGTCTTACGGCACTTCAAGGTCTGCTTTTTCAAGAAGAGATACAGGCCGAATTGGATGAGCTAGCTGTCCAACACGACAGGTTAAACAAGGAACGACAGAATCGTCTGGACAAGATTCTGATGATCTATCGATAGCTTGCCGGTGAACCTGCGACCGGGCCGACGGCTCGAAATCGAATGCCGAAGATACCGTAGATTGTATCAATCAGCCTCGACATGATGACAGATAAAGTTGAGGGCAATCTACGATCAACGTTATTCTATCATGGAAGGAATTCAAGTCCTGAACTGGGACACTGAAGACTGGGAAACAGTCAATCCGCAGATGAAGCGCAAGATTATCTCCGGAGCCAAAATCACAGTAGCCCAAATCGCATTGAAGGATGGTTTTGTGGTCCCGATGCATTCTCACATCAACGAACAGATCACGCAGGTCATTTCAGGAAAGATGCGGTTTGTTTTTGGAGGAGATGACAACAGTGAGGTAACCCTCGGACCCGGTGACGTGATTGTTATTCCGGCAGATGTGCCTCACGAAGCACACGTTATCGGTGATGTCTTCGAAATCGATACCTGGTCCCCTCGCAGGGAAGACTGGATCAACAAGACTGACGACTACCTCCGATCAGCGACCAGTTGACAACGGGGAAGGATTACGGAATCAGGACCGTACTTCCTGTTGTATTGCGCTGCTCGAGCATCCGGTGCGCCTCAGAAGCTTCTGCCATCGGAAATGTCTGCCCGACATTAATCTCGAGCTCCCCTTTCGCTATGAGTCCGAAGAGTTCGCTTGAAGCGGTCTTGAGCCAGCCAGCTCTGGCAGTATAGTGGAAAAGAATTGGTCGTATGACGGTGAATGATCCGGCGGCTAAATCGGATAGTTTGAAGTCAAGAGCAGGCCCGGACGATTGTCCAAAGTTGACCAGTGTCCCGAACGTCTTCAAACACTGCAGCGAACCGGGATACGTGTCGGCACCTACACTGTCGTAGACAACATCAACGCCTTGTCCGTTTGTTACGTCCATCACGGCCTCAACGAATTCTGTGCTTCGGTAGTCGATCATGTTGGCATAGCCATGCCTGGCAGCGATCGAACACTTTTGCGTTCCGCCCGCAGTCCCGATTGCTTCAACGCCCAGATGTTTGAGCCATTGGCCTGCCATCAACCCTACCCCGCCCGCTGCCGCATGAAACAGCACCGATGACGAGGACCGCACGGGGTAACTGTCTCTGAGCAGATAGGAAACCGTAAGTCCTTTTAAAAGTGATGCCGCGGCAATAGTATCCGGGACATCATCGGGGATCGGAACAAGATGAGCTTCTTCGACTGTCCGATGGGAAGTATATCCCCCGTTCGGCACTGTGTATCCGACGCGATCCCCAACGCTAAAATTGCTGACATCTTCACCCAGGGCTTCCACAATCCCGGCAGCCTCACTTCCCGGAATCAGCTTCTCCGGACGATTCCACGGATAAAGGCCGCTGCGGAAATAGACATCAATGAAGTTGACTCCGACAGCAGTTTGTCGTAAAAGCACCTGACCGGGCAGCGGAACAGGTATGTCGTGGTCAACTCTAACCAGCGCGTCGGGACCACCAGTCTCCTCTACAACGATTGAATACGCCATGTTACAGGCCTTTACTGAATAGTGCGATTGTCTTTGCAGTGTACTCATTCAGGACATTATCATCCACATACACAGTCGAAGTGTATTAATTCTCCTCAATAGGGTGGTTACAATGGCGATGCCGATGCGCTATTTTTGGGCATCCTTAAAAATTTTTGACTGCCCATGTCAATCTATCGAGATTTGTTTTCGTTGCCGGATGGCTATCGTTACCTCAACTGTGCGTACCTGTCGCCTCTATCGAAACGTGTAGAACAAACTGCCGTGAATGCACTTGTCAGAAGGCGCACTCCGTCGACTATCGGCGTCGGTGATTTCTTTGACCCGGCAGATAGCGTTCGAAGTTTGTTTACGAAAATACTCGGCTCGGAGGATCCAGCGCGCATCGCATTAATTCCATCCGCCTCCTATGGAATGGCCATTGTTGCCAGGAACGTCGAGGCAGGCTCTGGTCAGAAAGTCATTCTTGTTGAAGACCAGTTCCCGAGTAGCGTGTATACGTGGAAACGGTTTTGTGCAGCGCAGAAATGTGACCTGGAGTTAGTACAGAGGCCCGATCCAGATGGACACGTCGGTCAGACCTGGAACGAGATGATCTTGACTGCAATCGACTCGACCACCGCTGTGATTGCATTGCCGCATGTGCACTGGACTGATGGAACCGTGTTCGATCTCGAATCAATAGGTCGGGAGGCTCGCCGGGTGGGTGCCAAACTTATAGTAGACGGGACACAGTCCGTTGGTGCATATCCCCTCGACTTCCAGGCGGTCCGACCGGATGCAGTGATTTGTGCAGGTTACAAATGGCTCACGGGAAATATGGGACTCGGAGTCGCGTATCTCGGCGAGTGCTTCGATGATGGTGTTCCACTGGAGGAGAACTGGATCGGACGGGCTAATAGTCGCAATTTCTCATCTCTTGTTCAATACGTTGACGAATATGTTGACGGTGCGGCGCGATATGACGTCGGCGAACGAGGCATCGGGTTGCTGCTGCCTGTCTTTGTGGAAGCACTATCGCAGGTTTCCGAATGGGGCACTGAACTGATACAGAGTCATTGCCGTACTATTTCAAAACCGGGATTGGACGAATTGAGAAATTTTGGCGCCATCGTACCCGACGATGATGCACCTTCACATCTCTTCGGGATCCGGTTTAGACAGGACGGCATCCGCGATCGTCTGCTGAGTGAACTCAAAGCTCGCGACATCAGCGTTTCCCTCCGCGGCGATGCGATAAGGGTCGCACCGTATCTGTATAATTCGGAGGATGATGTCAGTGCGCTTGTAGACGCTTGCTCGGCGGCTATTCGTCTTTAGTATGCACGCAAACGGTCAAAATGCGACCGATTCGGAAACGGGCACAAATTTTGAACTGTATTGTTTGACGCAGACTTCAACGATCTTCTGTTACTATGAAATACGGCCTTGGAATTCTATTTGCTCTAATTCTGACTATTCCACGCTCTGACATTGCTGCTCAGGACGCAACCACCGTTCTCGGCGACCTTCGAAGTACGTATGATGCGATCACAGGTCTGAAGGCAGATTTCTCTCAGACGATGAATTCGGAGTATATGAATGAGCCCCAGGAGACTTCGGGAACGCTGGTCTTGATGGGAGACAAGTATCGCGTTGAGGCTGGTGTGCAAACGATAGTAACCGACGGCGAGTTTACCTGGGTCTACAATGCAGCTGAGGATCAGCTTATCATAAATGACTATGAAGAGGATGAGACGACATTCTCTATCTCGGACTTTTTTCAGACGTTTGATGAGAGGTATACCGTCCAGGACTTGACTAGTACGTCAACTGATGGAGTGGAACATCATATATTGGCGTTAACCCCTACCGATCCGGCATCGTTCTTTACCGGCGTCACATTGTGGGTACGGGCGACAGATAATATTATTACTCGCCTTCAAATAATGGACGCCAACGAAACAGAGATGACATTCGGTCTGGATGAGATCCAGATTAATCCCGAGATCGCGCCCGATTCGTTTTCGTTCACACCTGACGACGGGACTGACGTAGTCGACCTGCGATCGTAGCCTCACCTGTCACCACCACCAAATGATAAAGAGCGAGTCGCTTCGAAAAATCCTGACCATCGCGGGACCGGTGGTTATCGCTCTTGGTTTACTTTATCTCGCTTTTAGGGGGACCGATACAGGAGAGTTCTGGAGTGTCCTTCGAGACGCCAACTATTACTGGCTGATACCACTCGCATTTGCAACATTTCTCAGTCACTGGTTGCGTGCTTACAGGTGGACGATCTTTATGAACGCGGTTCCCGGCCACGCTGGCGATCGCTTTTCAAACAATACTGCCTTTGGTGCCCTTATGGTCGGGTACATGGTTAATTACGCCACGACCCGGCTTGGAGAAGTTGTTCGATCCGTCATTGTTTCTCGCAAAGAGGGTATTTCTTTTTCAGCCGTGGTCGGGACCGTCGTGCTTGACCGGGTGATTGATGTAGTTACCCTCGCCATTGCTCTCATTTCAGTGGTATTTATTGTAGGTACAGACGATCAGGTTCTTGCCGATTCCGTTTTCACACCTGCGATGGAGCGAATCTCAGCGGTACCTGTCTACGTCTGGTTACTCGTCAGTATTGTGGCAGTCACTATTGCCGTGCTCGCCATCCGGGTGTTGACGTCGCGCAGCACAAGGACGCGCTCGATAGTCCGCGATTTCCGGGATGGGCTGATGACTATTGCCCGGTCAGATCGACCAGTCGCCATTGCGCTGACGACTATACTTATGTGGGTTTGTTATGCGTCGATGGCATACATGCCACTACTCGTTCTGCAATTCGAATCCAGTTATGACATTTCGATCCGGATGGCCTGGATTGTCATGAACGTTGGAGCACTTGGTGTAGTTGTACCTACGCCAGGTGGCATCGGATCGTACCACTATATCACAATCCTGATTATGACTGCGATGTTCGCAATCTCACAGGCGGATGCCGCTGCATATGCATTCTTGACGCATGGAGCTCAACTCGTCCTGTATACGCTGATCGGTTTTGCATATGTAATTTATTTCGGGATGGGTCTGAGATTCACACGAATAACGGCAGAAGACGCCGAAGTACAGGACGATGCGGCGACTACTTCTATTTAGGCTACAACTCTCTCATGCTGCCGGGATTGTCTGCTTCGGTCTGATGATCGCGCTTGGCCATCCTGTTGTGGCTCAACAACATCCAATTCTTGAAGCTCCACTCCGGGCCGCAGCCGATGATACGATATCAGTTGATAACAAATATATCGTCTCAATTGCCGACGGTTCGATCTCAGTCGTACATACTGTCACGCCGGGCACCCGGTTAGATTCCATCGCCCTCGAAGCCGGTATGTATACGCTAAACAACATCGTTATACATTCGGACAGCCTGGCGTTCACCCCGGAGATAAACAATGAGGCCGACGATCTCATTGAACTTCATATCGGGCCAGACAGGAGCGCGCCGGCGAAGATCGACAGTGCAGTCGTTTCATGGTCCAGGGAGATATTACCGGATGAAGTAGTCCAGGTTGCGGGTCGAGAGTACGTCGTTCTACACAGTTATCCGACACTCATTCCTTCGTCTGTTCCGTTCGTTGCGGGGATTTCCAGTCAGACGTTCTCGTTCGTCTCGAACGATCCCCAATCATTTGCATTCAGTGGAAGACGCGACCGATTACCGCGAGGTTCAGGTATTGAACACTCGTACGCAATTTCATTACCGACGGCGTCGTTCGGTCAGTACATCGTTTACGGTGATCTTTCTAGAATTGAGGACCGCGTTTTACTTCCTGCCGGCGGAGCCGTAGATCTTGAGTATGTTCATACCGGAGAAGAACAACGGGACATCCTGCAGCTTTTTGGAAGCGCACCCGAAGCAATTCGCTTCTTCGCAACATCCTTTGGATGGCATGTCGATGCAAATTCGGTAAGATTAGTATCTATCCCCGGGGCGGAAGTCGGTCGGTACGTTCGCATGACAGGTCTTTTTGATTCCGAGGAGGATACAGAAACCGGGAACGTCCTTCGCACGGCATCCAGCATTGCTTTTACACAGCTCTCCGAACGCGCAAATTTATCCGCTCAGGATACCTGGCTATTTACGGGTCTGCCGTTGTATCTCGGTGCAATGTTTGTTGAAGTCGACCGCGGTGAGGCGGCGTTCGACTCGATCATGCAGGATCTTCGCGACCGCCTGGAGGATGAACGGCGAGTCTATGAGAGGCCGCTTTTTTTTGAGCGCTGGTTCGATCCGATTAATGTAATGGATGAGCATGCCTTTGCACACGGGGCGTGGACAATGCACTCTCTCAGGCATATGCTCGGAGATGACAAATTTGGCGACGTAATCGGAAGGCTTACAAACGGCAGCAATGAACTGAGCAGTGACAACCTGACCCAAATTCTTGAGGACTACCTTGACGATACACAGCAGGCCCGACAGCGTGAAATGTTTTACACAGAGTCCATCCCTCAATTTGATGTTGCATGGACCTCGGCTGCTGCGGCTCGAACGGTAGTCATAAGTGTGTCGCCGGCAGCAGGTTCGAACAGTGCTCCAGTTCCAATCGACATTGCGGTTGAAACTCTGACCGGAGTTGAGGTTCACACCATCGTTGCTGGCGGATCCGCGGTTACCGAAGAGTTTGAAGTATCTGGCCGTCCCCGATACATAACAGTCGATCCGGATGGCAAACTGCTTGCCACATTCCACGTAGAGCAGACTGTGTCGGCATGGGTTGCAAGCCTCAGGAATGCAAAGCGCCTGTCTTCGCGCATTTCGGCCGCACGGGCGCTACGCCAGTTTGTCACGGATCCCGCACTATTAATCGGACTAAAAAGCGCGCTTCGGACAGAGACAAGTGATCGTGTCATACAAGAAATACTGGAAACTGTAGGACAGATACCCCCGACAGCAGCAGCCGAACAAACACTGATCGCCTACCTTGGCGCTGACTCTCCCGGTGTCCGCGCCACGGCAGTCAGGGCCCTCGAGTCGTACACGGGACAATCCGAGTCTATGTCTTCCATTCGAGAGATGCTGACTACCGAGCGCAATGAGCATGTACTGGCGGAAGCTGTCCGCTTCATTTCAATGACCAGCTCTCCGGATCGACAACGAACACTTCAGTCAGCACTAATCACGCAGACTCCGGATGATGCGGTGAGAATCGCAGGGATACGCGGTTTATCCCGATTGGACGACGCGACGTTTTCAAAGAGCGAATCTGCCAGATTTCTCAATCAAAACTACTCCGACCAGGTTCGTATTGCAGCATTGAGGGTACACGCATCCTCCCTCGAAGGTGACCAACGCGAACAATTCGTCACACCGTTTCTAACCGACCGACGTCCAAGCGTCAGGTCAGCGGCTGCTGCGTTATTGCCAACAACGGTTGACGACTACGGTAACAAGATGCGGGACATTCTCGACGCTGAGACTGACCCGAGGGTTCGGCAGGACATACGATGGGTATTGTATCGAAACGTCGAATAGAGTGATTTAAGGCGTGTTTTCGTGAGTTGGCCGTTCCGCTCGCAGTAGCATTTGAACGGGTGAGCGGTAATACCGTACCGTTCAACGGATTTTGGGTGTACATGTAGACCGATTCATTTACCATTTGGCAAGGAAGTCCGGTATATCCGGTATCGTCACAGGTAATAAAATCGACTACAATCATGCAGATTAGCGTGAACCAAGAAGAGAATCCACTTTCTGGCCTGGTAACTGACGAAGTGTACGAAGTCCTGCTTCAACACCAGCTACTAAGCGAAAAAGGCGTTCGGGATTTTCAAATCCGGCAAAAGTTTCGCTCGTACCGCAGTCAGAATATAGCAGCGTACGATGCGATTGAGAATCTCCGTGAAGAGTATCCGTACTTGCAGTTTGATACTATTCGCAAGATCGTCTATAAACTCAACGGGAAACGGTCAAGCTGAAGAGGCTTCTTTCTTATCGCCTCGAGCAGCAAACAGGAGAATACCGGCCGCAACCGACGCGTTGAGTGACTCGATGTCACCGGAGAGGGGTATCGAAACAGTGTAATCGCAAACGCTCTTGACTGCTGCTGACAAGCCTGCATGTTCATTACCTATGACGAGTGCCAGCGGTCGATCCCAATCCATCTCCTGAAACGTTGTTTTGCCGTCACCGTCTGCACCGACAATCCAGTAGCCTCGCTCCTTCAGCATCTCGATCGTTGTCGTAAGATTTGACACCCTGCTCATTGGGATGCGAAGTATCGCTCCGGCGCTGGCCTTAATTGCGTGTGCGTTTACCGGAGCCATCTGTTTCGACGGCACAATTACCCCGGCGGCGCCACATCCGACGACACTTCGTACTATCGCCCCGTAATTCTGCGGATCCTCAATCCTGTCGAGGATGACCACCAGCGGCTTGATCTTGCGAACAGAATCAAGATCGCTTCCGATATTTGAGAGCATTGTATCAACGTCCACAAATGCTACCGGTGAAATCAGTGCTACTATTCCCTGGTGATTTGCACCCCCGGACAAGCCCGACAACTTCGTTTCGGGCACGTACTGAACAGGAATGCCCAGTTTACGGGCTGAGTCTGCAATCACCCGTAACGCCTTGCCACTGTCCTTCTTGGCGAGCAGCACCTTGTCGATCGCTGATCCATCGCGCTCCAGTGCTTCGGCTACAGCAATTCTGCCGGCAATAGCTTGTATCGTGTCTGCTGATCCTGATGGTTTGGAAGGCATAAGTTTTCCGCGGCGTGTGAGGTAATTGCTCACAACAAGTTAAAGATCTCCCCTCAGTATTTGTGTACGATCGTTCTTAGATTGGCGCTTTATCATCCCGAACCAGATCATCATTCCATGGCTACCGATTTCAATCTGAAAGATTACGGCATCAAAGTAGAGACAATTCACCGTAACATGGCGCCCTCAGCACTTTACGAGGCAGCCATAAAGAATGACAAGGGTTCTGCAATCGCTGATTCCGGTGCACTGATCACGTATAGCGGTGCTAAAACTGGACGCAGCCCTGGAGACAAGCGGATTGTCGAGAACGACGCGAGCAGCGACAACATCTGGTGGGGCGAAATAAACATCAAGCTGGACGAACACACCTTCCAGATAAACCGCGAGCGTGCTATTGATTATCTCAACACATGCGAGCACCTCTACGTCATGGACGGGTTCGCCGGATGGGATCCAGAGCATCGGATCAAAACCAGAATTATCTGTTCGCGACCGTATCATGCGCTCTTCATGCACAATATGCTCATCAGACCGACACCTGAAGAGCTTGAAGACTTCGGACGACCAGATTATGTCGTCTACAACGGCGGAAAATTCCCGGCCAACCGGTACACGTCCAAAATGACATCCGAAACGAGTGTAGACCTCTCCCTGGAAGACCAGGAGTTCGTCATTCTCGGGACGGAGTATGCAGGTGAGATGAAGAAGGGCATTTTCACCGTAATGAACTATATCATGCCGAAAGAAGGTGTCCTGTCAATGCACTGCTCTGCCAATGAGGGTGATGACAACGACGTCACCCTGTTCTTCGGATTGTCGGGAACGGGCAAGACTACGCTGTCCGCAGACCAGGATCGCAAACTGATTGGCGACGACGAACATTGCTGGACGGATAAGGGAATCTTCAACATCGAGGGTGGCTGTTATGCGAAGGCCATTAACTTGTCTGAGGAGAAAGAGCCCGAAATTTATCGGGCGATCCAGTTCGGGACGGTACTTGAGAATGTAGTTTATGACCCGATCAGCAGAGCCGTAGATTTCACCGATTCGTCGCTTACACAGAACACCCGTGCTTCGTACCCGATTGAGTACATCCCGAATGCCAAGATACCGTGTGTCAGTGGTCATCCGAATCATATCATCTTTCTGACTGCAGATGCTTTTGGCGTACTGCCGCCTGTCAGTCGGCTGACGCCGGAGCAGGCGATGTATCATTTCATCAGTGGATACACAGCGAAAGTTGCCGGAACAGAAATGGGCGTCGACGAACCGCAAGCGACATTTTCCGCATGCTTTGGAGCAGCATTTCTTGTCTGGCACCCGAACAAGTATGCAGAGCTTCTGGCAGAGAAGATGAGGAAACACTCGGCCAGTGCGTGGCTTGTCAATACTGGATGGTCCGGTGGTCCATATGGAGTCGGCAGCCGCATTAAACTCAAGTACACCCGGGCCATCATTAACGCAATTCACGCAGGAGCACTCAACAATGTTGAGACCACACACGAACCGATTTTCGGGATGGAAGTGCCTGTCAGTTGCCCTGAAGTGCCCTCTGAAATTCTGATGCCGCGCAATACCTGGGCAGATACAGACGCGTACGACAAGACCGCTGCCAAACTGGGTTCGTTGTTCGCCAACAACTTCGAGCAGTACGCTTCCGGTGTCGGCAAGCCGGTCCTTGAGGCGGGTCCGAAAATCTAGCTGGTACCAGTCAAGGGTTCAGGCGTTCGATGTCAAAGTGCGGCTGTGTGCGCGTGTGGTAAGGTTGAACTACGCGCTAACCGCGCCTGACGCAGGATCAGATAGTGAATTGCCAGTCTTGCGCATTGTCAATCCGATACCGACGACACCGAGCACAATCATCAGAATCGAAATAAGCTCTGCCTGGGTCATGATAGCTCCGAAAAGCTCGAACTCATTGTTCACACGGATCTTTTCGATGAAGAACCGCTCGAGACCCGCGAAGACCAGATAGAGAGAAAAGAGCCAGCCCGACTGGAACGGATGCTTCCTCACGGCCCACAGGACGGCGAAAAGAAGCAGTCCTGCGACGAACTCGTAAATCGATGTTGGGTAGACTGCCGCTCCGGAGAGGTCTATGTTCAGGATGTTGTTCGGATACGTCTCGGCCCACAACCACATGGGCAGCCAGTCCGGCTTGGCTGCAATGTCGGCAGGAATTCCCCAGTCTCCGTCTCCGGCAAGGTGACATCCAATGCGACCGATACCATAGCCAAGAATCAAGGATGGTGCGATGGCGTCGGCGAATCGCCTGACCGAAAGTCCATATTTACGGATATACAGAGCGATACAAATGGCGGCGACTATGAGTCCTCCGTAGAAAGTGAATCCGCCGGTTGAAAACAGCATGCCGAAAGGATTAGCGGCAAACTCTCCGAGGTTTTCGAGAATGTGAAAAATCTTGGAGCCGGCGAAGCCGGCGACTACAGCAATGATTGTGACGGTGCCTATGAGTGCTGACGGGCTCTGTTCAGTCTTGACGGTTTTCTTACCCTTTCCTTTCTTCTTTTTCGCCTCCGGTAATTTGACACTTTTGACAATTCCTGCTGCATACATCCGGTCAAGTTCCTTTCCGGTAATCCATGAAGCGGTTAGAATCGCCACGGCAACCATCGCACCGAACGAGTAAATAGGTATCGGAAAATTGAAGCCTAGCAGATCTGAAAAAAGGTCGCTGATACGCGGATACATAACAGGTCAGGATCGTTTCAAGAGTGTTGGAAGCGACGCAAAGGGTATTTCCTCTTGCGTACTTTTTCGAAGATCACGAACGGTTGCGACGCTACTTTGCAGCTCATCTTCGCCGACAATAATGGCGTAACGAGCATTTCGTTTGCTTGCGTCTTTCAGTTGTGCCTTGAGTGATTTTTGGGCGAGAGCGGTTACAACTGCACCACCGTCGGACCGCAGAGCTGCGGCAGTATCAATTGCCCATTTCAATGCGGTATCGCCTAGCGAGGCGATGTAAATATCTGGACCATCGTCGATTGCAGCAGTATCTCCGAGTTCGCTTACTGCGATCAGTAGACGTTCTATTCCTGCGGCAAATCCAACTGCGGGTACCGGATTTTTGCTCCCCAATTCGGTCGCGAGCAAATCGTATCGTCCACCTCCTGCCAGTGCGCTTTGCGCTCCGAGGTCGGGGCTTTCGAGTTCAAAAGCTGTCCTCGTATAATAGTCGAGGCCTCTGACAAGGAAAGGATCATGTACGAACGGAATTCCTGCCTTGTCGACCATCTCACAAACAATGTTGAAATGATCCTCACTTTCAGAATCGATGAACGCTGACAAACGGGGTGCATCCTGAAGGAGCCTCTGCTCGTCAGGATTCTTCGTGTCAAGAATTCGGAGTACGTTGTCCTCCAGGCGACTGCGACTCGTTTCCGACAAATCATTTCGATGCGGTTCGAGATATTCTTGCAGAGCTGCCTTGTATTGTGGCCTGCTCGTTTCATCACCCAGGCTGTTGAGCCTGAGCTCCATGTTCGTGATCCCAAGTTCCTTATAGATGTCAACCATACACCTGATGACCTCAACATCTGCCATCGGGCCCGGTTCGCCGATTATTTCAGCTCCAAACTGATGAAACTGCCTGTAGCGTCCTTTCTGTGGTCGCTCGGCTCTAAAGCACGGACCGATATAAAACAACTGCTGTACGGGCAAGAGCTGTGACATATTGTGCTGCAGGTAGGCACGAACCACCGGAGCGGTGATTTCCGGTCTAAGTACGTAGTCCGTGTTGTCACGGGAAAAGGCAAACATCTCCTTACTCACAATGTCGGTGAGCTGTCCAATCCCACGTGCAATCAAATCGAGGGGCTCCAGTATCGGAGTCCGTATCTCCTGCATGCCGTAACGACGCACTACATCACGAACTACCCGCTCAATTCGAATCCACTGACCGCTACTGAACGGCGATGCATCTTTGCTGATAGACGGATCAGGGACAATGTCGAACGTTCCCTTTATGTTCTTGTATGTCTTGGACAAGTGGAGGGCGGGTGGTTAAGCGAGAGTTTTGCTGTCGATGGAATCGAAGACTGTCATCACTTCCGCCGGACTGGTTGCTCTACCAAGAGCCTGCCGGACATCCTCGCGATTCATCAGCCGAGAAATCCAACTCAGGATGCGAATGTGTTCTGAACGCGCAGCTTCCGGTCCCACCAGGAGGAAGACGATGTTCACGGGGAGCCCATCAATTGACTCGAAGTTAATACCCGTCGGGGAAATACCCAGGGCGACGACTGTTTCAACAACTCCGGTAGACTTTGAGTGCGGAAGTCCCAGTCCGAGCCCCACTCCTGTAGACATAAGCGCTTCCCGATCGTGTACTGATCCCCTGACTGACTCTATGTCTTTCACGGAAGAGTGGGTTGCGAGCGAATCGACGAGTTCATCAATCGCAGCGTGCTTCGTCGATGATTTCAACGGAACGACGATTTGATCCGCCAAAACGAGATGTGAATATGAAGTATCGTTCGCAGCCATTGTAATCGTCAAATTCCGTATCAGCCCCTAGGTACTAGAACATTCCACAAAGGTTGCCTGTGTTACCTTTTCGACCCTGGAGTATTTTAATGATTTTCCGGGATTGGAATCATGGTTCGATCTCTTTCAACCGAGACAGCACAAATCCCATATCCTCAGGCATCCGGGCTTCAAACCGTACAGTTTCGCCCGATCTCGGGTGTACAAACCCGAGGACGGCGGCATGGAGTGCCTGGTGAGGCATTTCCGAAAAAAGGTTGGCAAAAAACTGATTGCGGGATCTGGTATCGGGCCCACTGCGGATACGATCGCCTCCGTATGTCGTGTCGCCGACGAGAGGATGACCCATAAATGCTGAGTGTACCCTTATTTGATGTGTTCTGCCGGTTTCGAGTTTGAAGTGACAGACGGACGTATGCAGAAGCTTCTCGACAACGGAAAAATGTGTGACGGCTTGTTTGCCAGCTGGTTGAACAGCCATTTTTTTTCGATCTCGAGGGCTTCTTGCAATTGGCTGATCGATCGTACCAGAATCTTCAGCCGGAATTCCCCACAGGATTGCCTGGTACATCCTTTCAACGGTATGGTCGTAGAATTGACGCGCCAGATGCGCATGATCGCGATCAGTTTTTGCGACCACGAGTAGACCGCTCGTTCCCTTATCAAGACGATGGACTATTCCCGGCCGCACAGTCGGATCACCGGGAAACGAGGGCTCGGCATTCAACGTCGACAGATTCACATCATCAAACGGGTCGTCCTCTTCAAGGTCAATCGATGCGGCACCGATATGGAAGAGGAGTGCGTTCACGAGCGTACCTGTTCTGTTTCCATACGCCGGGTGAACGACCATTCCTGCAGCTTTGTTGACAACGATCAGGGCATCGTCCTCGAACAATATGTCAAGCGGTATTTCCTCCGGTGTAATGGCAATCGGTGGTGGCTTCATGACCGTACAGACTATCTCATCTCCAGCCTGGACGACGTACGAACTTTTGCTCACCTGCCTACCGTTCACCTCAACCTGCCCGGCACGGATACCTTGCTGGACCTTTGAACGGCTGGCATTTTGCAACGAAGAAGTAAGGTATTGATCAAGGCGAGCACCTTCTCGATAGCCGGAAGGAACGCGAATCACGATCGTTGTTTCAACCTTCTCTGGCTCAGATGACATACTTCCTTATAGTCGTGCGTAAAGATTCCCACCACAGTTCTGAATGCATCCGGCAAACTCCAGATTTAGCAAACTGTCCAGAGCCTGGCTAACGTTGCATCGGGCATCTTCGCAAATCTCGTCGAGATGCCTGGGAGTGTAGTCCAGCGCTTCCAGAACATTCTTGTCTGCCTGACTGATGGTTGGATTCAAAGTACGGAATAGACCACTATCGATATGCCCCGGTCGGGCCGCCGGAATTAACTCCCCGAGAATATCCTCAGCTGTCAGCATCAATCTTGCAGTACCATCCTGTATCAACTTGTTCGCCCCTTCTGACGCGGGTGACGTCACGGGACCCGGGATCGCCAAAACTTCCCTGTTCTGATCCAGCGCAAAGCGTGCAGTGATTAGGGCACCGCCCCGGACGTATGCCTCTGTTACAATGGTCGCGTGCGAGCTTCCACTTATCAGGCGATTTCGTTGGGGAAAGTTGGTTGCATCAGGTTCAGTCCCGAAAGGAAATGACGAAATCAGGCAGCCCTGCTCAACTATTTCTTTTGCCAGTCGGCGATGATTCCGTGGATAAATCTTATCAAGCCCGGAACCGAGGAAGGCCACGGTGCGCCCCCCTTGCAGGACAACCGTCTTGTGAGCTGCTGCATCAATTCCGTGCGCCAACCCGCTGACTACGGTGATTCCTCGTTCGGACAGGGCACCGGCGACCTTGCTTGTTACATGCCGACCATAGGACGACGGTTTTCGCGTTCCGACTATCGCCACGGGTGTTTGCCAGACAAACGAATCGGATTGTATCATCCAGAGAAATGGTGGCGGGTCAAATATCTCACGGAGCAGGCCAGGATAGGTTCTGCTTTCAGATCGAACGAAATATGCACCGACACTGCTGGCCGCTTCGAACTGTCTTCTACAAGGTTCGAGCGACGAAAATCTTGTGATCGCTTTTGCGAGCTTAGCACCAATCCCGGGTATTCGTAAAAGATCTGATGCCGGGCGACCCAGCGTTGCATCCGCTGACCCGAACGCCTTCAGCAACAGCCGAATTTTGTGAGGACCAAGACCTCGAATTAGTGAGAGGCCAACGAGTGCATAATCTTCGGAGGATATTTCTTGCGCCAACTAGTACTCAGCCTCACGCTGAACCTTGACTGCATCCCAGAGATATGAAGTGAGTTGTTTCAGTCCTGTCCTTGCGACCGAACTGATCCCGAAGACGCGGATGTCATCCGGTAATTGACTCCTTGCATCTTTCAACCATTCGTCCTGCTCGTCACGTTGGATCAAGTCCATTTTGGAGATGGCAACAACGTGGTGTTTGTTCGATAGTAGATTCGAAAATGATGACAATTCGTTTCTCAGAATACGGTACTCTGCACCGATATCCTCGGAAGTAACCGGGATCAGGACGAGCAGGATGGCATTTCTCTCGATGTGTTTTAGAAAGCGATCACCCAATCCTTTTCCTTCGTGGGCACCTTCGATAATCCCGGGTATATCTGCTACTACAAACGACTCATATTCTCCGATGGATACCACGCCAAGCGACGGCTCAAGTGTGGTGAACGGGTAGTCGGCTATTTTCGGCTTGGCGGCTGAGACCGACGCAACAAATGTGCTCTTGCCGGCATTCGGAAGGCCAACCAGTCCGACGTCTGCAAGAAGTTTAAGCTCAAGAGTAACGTTTATCTCTTCACCCGGCAGACCCGGCTGATGGTATGTAGGTGCCTGTCTCGTTGCCGACTTGAAGTGGGTGTTTCCCTTCCCGCCTTTTCCACCGGCAGCGAGAACCAGCTTCTGCCCCTCCTCGAGTATCTCTCCTATTACGCTGCCCGAATCGGTGTTGCGGGCGACCGTTCCAACCGGCACACTCAGCACAATGTCCTCTCCATCCTTACCGGACTTCATCGCAGACGATCCGGCTTGCCCGTTATCGGCGAAATGGTGCCTGTTATACCGTAGGTCCAGTAATGTGTATAGTTGCTTATTTCCGACGAGTATCACCGAACCTCCTGCCCCGCCATCTCCACCGTCCGGTCCTCCTCGAGGTACGTACTTTTCACGGCGAAAGCTCGACGATCCTGGCCCGCCCTTGCCGCTTTTAACGGTAATTGTAACATAGTCGACAAACTTCATTTGGTCTCAACTGAGTGGTAAACACATGATGGTGATATTCGTAGACTCGTTCAATCTTTTCACCGTTACTTTAAACCTGTCTCTTCGAAACGCGTCGAAAAGGAAGTAGGTTACTCCCCCACCTATTTACTGATTGATTGAAACAAGTTACAATTTATACAGACGGCGCCTGTTCCGGCAATCCAGGTCCGGGAGGATGGGCTGCGATTCTTCGATTCGGCCAGCATGAGAAGGTAGTCTCTGGCGCTGATCCGCAAACGACGAACAACAGAATGGAGTTAACGGCTGCACTCGAGGCGCTCAAGGCACTGAAAGAGCCCGTTAAAGCCAAAGTACATACCGATAGTGCATATCTGTCGCGGGCTTTCAATGATGGGTGGATTGATAACTGGCAGCGCAATGGCTGGCGTACGGCAAACAAAAAACCAGTCGAGAATCGAGATTTGTGGGAATCGCTTATTGAGGCAACTCAAAAACATGAGGTTGTCTGGATAAAAGTCAAGGGCCACGCGGACGATGAGATCAACAATCGAGTTGACCGGCTGGCAGTTGACGCAATGTGGACCGCTACAGAAAATTCGCCACGCTAGTTCTGCAAAATGATAGCAATTTGTCCGCTTGTAGCATCCTCGATTTCTTTCACAAAGTCACCCTGCATCTGAGCGGGAAGGCTTACCGTGAGGTTTGTCGACTCACCGTACGCGCTCTTTACGGTGACCGCATTGAAGCGTGAGAGGACCGAATTCACAGCTGCGGTGTGCTCGTAAGCGAAGGTGAGGCCGACGCTTACACTGCGGACGGATTCTTCAATGCTGGCGTCGGTCAGGACCAGACGGGCAGCGGATCCGTAAGCGCGAATGAGGCCGCCGGTTCCTAGTTTCGTCCCACCGAAGTACCGAGTGACGACGACAATGATATCGGTCAGACCAAAACTATCAATCTGTCGAAGTATCGGTGGCCCCGCCGTTCCTCGAGGCTCGCCATCATCGTCGGTGCGGTACTCATCCATGGTTTGACCGAGGCGAAAAGCATAGCAGTTGTGTGTTGCGTCAGAATACGTCGATCGGACCAGTGCGAGAATATCGTTGCAGTCCGCTTTTGTTGCTACCGGATGGGCCTCGGCTACGAATCGCGAGTTCTTGATACGGGTCTCAGCGTGTGACGCAGAAATGATCCGGCGAATTGTATCGGACTGCGAGATGATTAGCCTTCGATTTCAGTTATCAGCTGTATCTCCCTCAAGACGGCCTGTACCCGAAAACATTCCTCGAATTTCCCCTCGTACGCCAGCGCCTTGCCTTTGGTGTGTACCGTCCACGCAATCTGTTCTGCATGCTGTGATGAACACCCTGTCGCTTTCATAAGCTGATTGATAACATCATCGAATGTGTGCACCGCGTCATTGAACAAGATCACACGCCAGGGATTATTGATCGACGTACCATCATCCTCCTCAACGAGGGTTTCTACTTCGGTCTGTGTATCGGCTTCCGGGACCGCAGACAGTTGAGGCCACGAATAGTACAGGCGTGTATAAGCGTTAATTTGAAGCGACATAAACGGGGTCTTACTAAAATATTTGTTTACTTGCCAATGAAACATCTATTGGCGCTTCACCAGGGAATGGCAGTAACTTGCTACCGGGGCGGAGGTTGGTGGCCCCGGCCGGATTTAGACTTTCGATTCGTCCATCTTCGTTAGAACGATAGAATAGTTTTCCATCACTTCGTTCGCGACCAGTTTCCTGCACGCTGCTTCTGCAATATCATGGGCCGCATCCTTCGTCGCCGCATCAATGTGCATCTCAATTAGCTTGCCAATCCGGACTTCTTCTACGGCTGTGTAGCCAAGATTGTGGAGCGCATGGCGCGTTGCCTTCCCCTGGGGGTCAAGGATTGACGGACGAAGTGTGACCTCTATTTTGGCTCTGTACATCGGGCGAAGTAAATCTTTTTGTTAGCTAATCTCCGTCGAACCGTTGTGGTCTGGCGGATCTGAAATATTATGTAGTAACGAGTAGACGGCTCTGACAATTCCATGCAACAGGTATGCGACAAGGCATACCAACAATCCGATCTGCTGCAACGTTACGAGTAATACCACAGCAACTAAATAGGCTATAGCCTTGTTTCGGTTCGCCCTGAGGAAAGCCGGCGTTGGCTTTGGAAGAGCATCGAATTCGATAGTTGACACCATTAGTCCGGATAGAACGACCACGATCGGCACGAGCAATGTGATATTGTTTGGGCTGTATTGACTGAACCATTCAGCGTTATTGAAATTAAGTACAAGGGCCACAACGGTTGCCGCCATTACCGGGATCGGTAATCCTTCAAAATAGTCCTGCTTCACTCCATCGAAATCGACATTGTACCGCGCTAGTCGAACCGCTCCGCAGATGGTGGGGAGGGACGCTGCGATCAGTCCAAGCATCCCAAAACCCTTCAGGGCAAACACATATATCAAAAAGGAAGGAGCCACTCCAAAAGAAACGATGTCGCTAAGTGAATCCAGTTCGACACCGAAACGGCTCTGCGAATTCGTCAGGCGGGCCATCATTCCGTCCATGGCATCGAAAAACCCGGCCAGTACTATTAGCCAGCACGCCTGCTCGAACCTGTTTTCCAGAATCTGCGTGATTGCCAGAAACCCACAGAAAAGGTTCATTATGGTGAAGAACGACGGCACCGCCGATTGCGGCATCGGTGCTTTCCCTCGAACCTCCCGTGAGGCATTGTATGCAGCGAGACGTGAGCGCAATCGCCTCTGTTTTCGTCCAGCTTTGAACTTGCGTTGTTCTTGATGCTCCATCGTCAGATCCTAGTCATTCATACGATCCATTGACCCGAGAATCGACTCACCTGCTACCACCCTGTCTCCCGGCGACACACGTATCTCCGTGGCAGGCGGCACGAGGACATCCATTCGGGAACCGAACTTGACGATTCCAAACCGATCCCCCGCCGTGACCTCGTCACCTTCTTTGAGATGAAAAACGATCCGGCGAGCGACAGCACCTGCGATCTGCTTGAACATGACTCGCTGACCGCTGACATGACGAACTCCGATTTCAGAGCGCTCATTCTTTTCGCTCGCTTTTTCATGCCAGGCAACGAGGTATTCGCCCGGGACATAACGTACTGACTCAATAATTCCTGAAACCGGGACCCTGTTGACGTGAACATTCAACGGCGACAGAAAAATAGAAATTCTCCGCGCCGGTCCGTTGAGGTATAACGATTCGTGTTCTACGTCGACGATCTCTATCACCTTGCCGTCCGCCGGTGCAAGAAGTAAAGTACCGTCATCCACTGGACTTGTACGGGCCGGATCTCGGAAAAAATATAGAGTGAAAATCACCAGCGCCAGCGCGATAACTGCCAGAGGCAATCGAGCGATTCCCCCTATCCAAAACCCGACCGCCGTCAACACGAGTGCAACGGCAGTGACGGTTACTATTATTCCGTATCCTTCAGGTGCAAGCAATGGATTCGCTGAGTGCTCTGGATTTGGGAAATCAGACGGTGAATTCGGGAATCGTTGAAACTCAAAAGATACGCCATTCGTTGCAATCCATTCGTCAAAAACCTGTTCAGTAATCGTGCCGTCAGTTTCTTTCCATACGCTTGGCTGCAAACTCAATTTCACCGAAACGAGTACTATTGGCCGCACTTTTCAGACCCGGGGATACGATATCGTACCTTTTGGGAGCTGTTCTGATGTCGTTGTAATAAATACGTGCACAGTAACTGAAGAGGCAAATCGCAAATGCCGCCAGACCGTTCGTCGAGCGATCCGGAAAAACCCGAACGCATACGTAATTGTAACGGGCTGCTACGCTCAACTCAAACCGTTGGAGCTTTCCGCGATTGACGGTGTCGATCTGGTCCTTGGTTCAAATGACAAGTTTGAGCTTTTCACCCTGGCATCGACATTCGAAAAATCTGAATCCACACAGGTGCACGTTTCGTGCATCGACGGTACGCTTGAATTCAAGTCGTCACACTCGGGTGACAGCAGGACGCGCACCTTCCTGAAGGTACAGGATGGCTGCGACTATTCATGCTCATTCTGTACCATTCCCAAAGCTCGCGGGCGTAGTCGATCAACAACCGTATCCGATATTCTGGAACAGGTCCATTTACTCTCGGCTAGCGGTACCCGCGAAGTCGTTTTGAGTGGAGTCAACATAGGTTTGTTCGGCCAGGACAAAGGAGAGTCACTACTCGAATTGGTTGTCGCTCTTGAGAACTTTACGGAGATTCCCCGTTTTCGAATCTCATCGATCGAGCCCAACCTTGTAACCGATGAGCTGATAGAATTTATTGCGTCCGCGGTTCGATTCGTACCTCACTTTCATATGCCGTTGCAGAGCGGGGATGACGCGATACTTGGATTAATGCGCCGCAGGTACCGTCGCGATCGATACGCCGATCGAGTCGCCCGTATCAAGAGATTAATGCCCGAGGCGTGTATCGGCACCGACGTAATCGTTGGTTTTCCAGGCGAAACGGATGAACATTTTCGAAACACCGTAGCATTCCTCGAGGACCTTCCAGTTTCGTACCTCCACGCATTCACGTATTCGGAACGACCAGGTACTCTGGCGGCTGAGGAACTGTCGACTGCCGGCGGTATCGTACCCAAAGAAATCAGATCCCACAGAAATCGCGTACTGCGAGGACTGTCCGAGAAAAAGCGAGCCGGGTTTTACCGTGAACAGATCGGTACAACACGGACCGTCGTCTGGGAGTCGACTAGAGATGACACGATTTCAGGATTTACTGACAACTATGTCCGTGTCGAGAGGTCGTCACACACAGCAGTTCCGGGACAGGTCGAGTCAGTAGTTCTCGAATCACTGACTGACCGCGGTACTGTTGAAGTACGTGATGCTCTCCAGTTGCCAGTAATTGCTATAATCTAGCGAGACAGGTATAAATTTCGCATTTCAAATGGCCGCCGGAAGTGCTCGTCGGTCAGCTTGTCAATAAATGCAATTGCCTCGCCGGTACTCTTCATTTCCGGACCAAGTTCTTTCGAGATTTCTGGAAACTTCTCCCATGAAAAGACCGGCTCCTTGATAGCAAAGCCGACAAGACTTGACTCCAAAGCACCGCTCTCTCTGAACTCGCTCAGTTTTTTGCCGAGCATCACCTTGGTTGCAATGTTTGACACCGGGATACCGGTTGCTTTTGCTACGAACGGGACTGTTCGACTGGCGCGGGGATTCGCTTCTATAACGTAAACGATCTCATCCTTGACGACCAGCTGGACATTGACAAGTCCGACTACGTTCAGCCGGCGGGCGATTTCCGTTACGTAACGTTCGATTGAAGCAATAACGGTATCGGACAGATTGAACGGTGGAAGAACAGCAGTAGAGTCACCCGAGTGAACTCCTGCCGGTTCGATATGCTGCATGATGCCCGATATCCAGACATCATCTCCGTCGCAGATGGCATCTGCATCAATCTCGATACCGTTCTCAAGAAATAAATCCAAGAGGATCTGATTTCCCGGGAATCGCTTGAGAATCAGCGAAACGTACTCCTCGACTTCCTCCTTGTTGATGGCAATGCGCATGCTTTGGCCACCAAGCACGTAGCTTGGTCTCACGAGGATAGGATAGCCGATTTTCTCTGCGACCCCTATAGCCTCAAATACAGATGTTGCCACACCGTACGGCGGGAATGGAATCTCCAGCTCCTTCAGAATGCCCGAGAATTTGCCGCGGTCCTCCGCAAGGTCCATCTCGGTCGACGATGTGCCGATGATCGGAATCCCCTGCTCGTGGAGTTGATTGGCAATCTTGAGAGCTGTCTGTCCGCCCAACTGAACAATGACGCCAATTGGATCTTCGTGTTCGATTATGTCCAGTACACGCTCCCAGAATACGGGCTCGAAATAGAGTTTGTCCGCGACATCAAAGTCTGTCGAAACAGTCTCCGGGTTGCAATTAATCATGATCGCTTCGTAACCCATTTCGCGCGCAGCAAGCACACCATGTACGCAGGAGTAATCAAACTCGATTCCCTGGCCAATTCTGTTCGGTCCGCTACCGAGGATGACGACCTTTTCCCTGTCTGAGCGAACGCTCTCAGAACTGGTCTCATACGTTGAGTAGAAGTATGGCGTCTGAGCTGGAAACTCGCCGGCGCACGTATCCACCAGGGCGTACGACGGAGTTATTCCGAGCGATTTTCTGTACTCGCGTACCTGTTGCTCCGTCACATCATCCACCACCAAATAGGCGATCTGAATATCAGAGAACCCGAATCGTTTGACCTCGAACATCATCTCCCGGTCAATATCTGCGAGAAGTTTTGTCTCGATACGATTCTCCATGTCCACTATGTCGGCGATCTGAAACAGGAACCACGGATCGACCCGGGTCATGTCGGCGACTTCCTCCACTGAAGCTCCCATCTTCAGAGCGTTACGAATGTGAAGTGTTCGATCCCAGTATGGTCGGACGAGTCGATCTCGAACAAGATTTCGATCACCTGTTTCACGGTCAGCACCTAGTCCCGAGTACCCGTTCTCCAGACTCTGCCATGCTTTCTGAAGGCTCTCCGGAAACGTTCGGCCTATCGCCATCACCTCTCCCACTGCTTTCATCTGAGTAGTGAGTTCTTCGTCGACACCTTCGAACTTCTCGAAATTAAATCGGGGTATTTTCGTGACGACATAGTCGATGGCAGGTTCGAAGCAGGCACTCGTCGTGCCGGTAACATCATTGGGAAGTTCATCCAGCGTGTAGCCGACAGCAAGGCGTGCTGCCACTTTGGCGATAGGGTAACCCGTTGCCTTCGATGCGAGCGCGGAAGAGCGAGACACGCGCGGATTTATTTCGATTGCAATCATTCGTCCCGTCGCTGGATGCACCGCAAACTGTACATTGCATCCGCCGGCGAACGATCCGATCGAACGCATCATCTTGATGGCTGCGTCGCGCATGTCCTGGAACTGCTTGTCGCTAAGCGTCTGTGCAGGTGCCACTGTCACAGAATCGCCCGTATGGACGCCCATCGGATCCACATTCTCTATCGTGCAGATAATGATAACGTTGTCGTTGCTGTCCCGAAGAAGTTCAAGCTCATACTCTTTCCAACCGAAGAAGCACTCTTCCATGAGAACTTCATGTATCGGGGATAACTCCAAGCCTCGCATTACCTTACGGTCAAACTCGCCCGGTTTCCAGACGATTCCACCTCCTGCTCCGCCGAGAGTATAAGATGGCCGGATAACAGCAGGCAGGCCGCCTAATTCCTGTGTAATCTCTTTTGCTTCGAGAAGGCTGCGCGCCACATGGCTCCGTGCTTGATCCACACCGATTTTTTCCATGAGATTGCGAAACAGCTGTCGATTCTCAGTGATGGCTATCGCGTCAATGTCAACACCAATTACCTCCACTCCGGCCTCCTCCCAGTAGCCTTCCTCATGCAGTGTGCTTGCCAGATTAAGAGCAGTCTGTCCTCCCATTGTCGGCAGGACAGCATCGGGTTTCTCCAGCTCCACAATCTCCTTGATGCTCTCAGGTGTCAGCGGTTTGAGATAAATTTTATCGGCGGTGACCGGGTCGGTCATTATTGTCGCCGGATTCGAATTCACAAGGACAATCTCATATCCTTCGGAACGCAGCGCGCGCGAGGCCTGACTTCCTGAGTAGTCGAACTCGCAGGCCTGTCCAATAATAATCGGGCCCGAGCCAATGAGTAGAATCTTGTTGATGTCCGTTCGCTTTGGCATGTATCTAGTTTTGTGCTAGCTCGAGTTCGAGGGATGATGGTGATGCTGTGCTCGTTGTGTCGGATGAATCGGTGTCAATCGACACAGTCCTCTTTCCAATCAGATCGAGGAATTGATCAAAAAGGTACCTGCTGTCATGCGGTCCGGGCGATGCTTCCGGATGATACTGAACGGAGAATCCCCGGAAGTTCTGGTAGTGAATTCCTTCCAGTGATTTGTCGTTCAGGTTGACGTGCGTCATTTGGGCTGAACCGCCCGCCAGGGATTCTGGATCGACAGCAAAGCCATGGTTTTGTGTCGTCACTTCGACACGACCGGTATTCAGGTTCTTGACGGGATGATTGGCTCCGCGATGGCCGACATACATCTTGTATACCTTAAGTCCCTGCGACAAGGCCATCAGCTGATGCCCCAGGCAGATGCCAAACGTCGGTATGCCTGTCGCAACTGCCTCACCGACCATCCTGATCGTATCAGGCATCGCGCGAGGATCGCCGGGGCCGTTGGAAAAGAATAAACCATCGGGTCGCCACTCCAGAACATCCTGAAGTGGTGTATCGTGCGGGAAGACCCTTACTTCACAATCCTGAGCGCTAAACGATCTGAGAATATTCAGCTTGACTCCAAAATCGTAGACCGCGATTCGTGCTCCGGATCCCTGAGAGAAATCGTAAGCAGCCTCGACCGAAACCCGCGATGCGAGTTCGAGTCCTTCCATCGACGGCCAGTTGCGTGCACGGTCGAGCAAATACTCATTGTCGAGGTTGTCGGAGGAAATCACGGCATTCATGACTCCCTTCTCTCGAATGTGCCGCACGAGCGTTCGCGTATCGACGCCGGAAATGCCTACCAGCTCATGATCTCGCATGAACCTGTCAAGTGAGTACTGAGCAGCAAAGTTGCTGTATCGGTCGGTATACGCGCGCACGACAAATCCGGCAACCATGGGCACACGGGCTTCCATATCGAATTCGGTCGCGCCATAGTTTCCTATGTGCGGATACGTCATCATCATGATCTGGCCGTGATACGAGGGATCAGTCATAATCTCCTGATAGCCCGTCATACTCGTGTTGAAACACAGTTCTCCACCGGTTTCACCCCGGTGCCCGAGGGCGACACCAGTCACAATGGTTCCATCCTCAAGTGCGAGCTTGCAGCGTTCAGTATTAATCTCGGAGGAAAAAGTCATAGTTCTCGTTTTGGTTCACTCGTACCCGATGGGTAAAAAAAAACCTTTCCAAATAATGGAAAGGTCAAACGGCCGGTGTGCCCTGGGCAATACCGGAGTCGGGTGCGGCAATTCTGGCGAAAGCTTTAGATATCAATGTTGGTAAATCGTATCAACTGTGCCTAGCGCTACGTTATTAAACCCAAAGTTACGACTCAGCCGGGATCGATTAAAGTACCTTACCTGTGAAAAACAGATATAGTTGTCATGGCGATGCGCTACGTGCTGCTTTTGCCTATTCTTCGGAGCATGGACGGCAACTGTCTGTTTATGTCATAGTATCCTAAAGTATCAGAAAACCGGACGAGTCCGACAAATCGAACCTATCACACAACGCTACGGAACACCGCCTGGTGACAGAGTTCCTGTTTTCAAGGCACGAAATCTGTCCAAGGTGTACCATATGGGCGAGGTTGACGTTCACGCGCTTCGTTCCGTGGACCTCGACCTGTACGATGGTGAGTTGCTCGTCGTTCTTGGTGCGTCGGGAAGTGGAAAAAGCACTTTCCTGAATATCCTCGGCGGACTCGATGTTCCTTCAAGCGGTACCGTTTACTATCGGGACCAGAATCTGAGCGAGGCGAGCCATCAGGAACTGACGCGATACCGTCGGGAACGTGTTGGTTTCGTATTCCAGTTTTACAACCTTATTCCCAGCCTCACTGCGCGAGAGAATGTGGCTCTTGTGACAGAAATCTCATCCGACCCGATGTCTCCGGAGGCAGCCCTTGAGCTTGTTGGCTTGAGCAATCGGATCAACCACTTCCCTGCCCAGCTATCCGGAGGCGAGCAGCAGCGAGTTGCTATCGCCCGTGCAGTCGCAAAGCGACCGGATGTACTTCTTTGTGACGAGCCTACTGGTGCCCTCGACCTTGAAACCGGGAAGCTCGTATTGAGCGTCATCAATCAGGTCAACCTTGAAGTAGGTACTACAACGGCTATTATTACGCACAACGCTGCAATCGCCAGTATGGGCGACCGTGTCATCCATATGTCCAGCGGAGAAATCGCCGAGCAAACAAGCAATGCAGAGCGAGCTCACATCGATGAGATTTACTGGTGACGCACTATGAATAGCCTCGATAGAAAGCTGCTGAGGGAAGTCTGGAAACATCGAGGCCAAATGATTTCGATAGCGGCTGTGGTGGCTGTTGGAATCATGGTGGTTCTGACAATGCGCGGGACGTACAATTCACTTGAGCTGTCGCGGTCGCTGTACTACCAGCAGAGCCGATTTCCGGACGTGTGGGCCAACCTTGAACGAGCTCCCCTATCGCTCATCCAGCGAATCCAGAACATTCCGGGTGTAGCCGTTGCCGATTCGAGAATATCGTTTGCCGCTACACTCGATGTCCCATCAATCGATGTACCGGCGCTCGGTCAGTTTGTCTCAATTCCGGAGAATCACAGGCCACTACTTTCTGATCTGCACTTGCGACAGGGTCGCTACATCACATCCGGGCATAGTGATGAAGTGATCGTCAGTGAAAACTTTGCATTGGCGAATGAATTTATTCCGGGTGATACACTTCGTGCGGTAATCAATGGACGCTTGAAGGATTTGAAGATCGTTGGGACGGCGATCTCGCCAGAATACACCTACGCTGTTCCACCGGGCGCCCTGTATCCGGAGGACGAACGATTTGGCATCGTCTGGATGGGCGAAGATGCCCTGGGTCCCGTTTTCGACATGGACGGAGCTTTCAATGAGGTCATTCTGACTTTCGGACCTAAAGCGGACGCCAACAGGATAATCAGTGAACTTGACCGCGTCCTTGAACCGTATGGTGGACTTGGCGCATTTCCGCGGGCCGACCAGCTTTCGCATCAGATCCTGGAGAGTGAGCTCGAACAGAATCGATCCATGGGAACCGTCATTCCGGTAATCTTCCTCGCAGTCGCTGCCTTTCTCCTGAACATCGTTCTCAACAGAATGATAGCGACGCAACGAACCGAGATCGCAGTCTTGAAAGCATTTGGCTACAGCAACATCGAGGTGGGCGTGCACTACTTAAGCTTTGCGATGGTAGCGGTGATGCTGGGTACCCTGGTAGGAATCGGACTTGGAATATGGCTCGGCGGTGAGATGGTGACCCTCTATGGAGATTTTTTCGATTTCCCTACTCTCCGATATGAAGTCTCATACGGCCTGATTGGTATCGCAGTCGGCGTAAGCGCCGCAGCAGCAGCAATCGGTGCCATGGGAGCAGTTCGTCGGGCGGTTCAACTCCCCCCGGCAGAAGCTATGCGTCCAGAACCACCCGCTCGATTCAAGCCGGGTCTACTTCACCGACTGGGCCTCGAACGTCTTCTTCCAACTGCAGCTACAATGATAGTCCGAAACATCGAACGCAAACCGTTCCGGACTACCATGTCCGCAACGGGTGTTGCTTTTGCACTTGCCATTCTGGTGGTCGGGATGTTCATGTTTGATAGCATCTTCTACATGATGGACCTGCAGTTTCGCATGGCACAGCGAGAGGACATGGCATTGACGTTCAACTCTCCGTTGCCACGGTCTGTGGAGCATAGCATTAGAAATCTGGACGGAGTCACGAAAGTAGAGCCCTACCGATTCGTACCTGTCCGGCTTCGCTCTGGTCATCGAGAACATGAGGTCGCCGTCACCGGTCTCGAGGCTGGCACCCGACTCCGGCGGATTATTTCGGCAGATGGCCGGCAGCACCCGTTACCTCCCGAGGGATTCGTAATCAGCAAGTACCTTGCAACCGACCTGAACGTCTCAGTGGGTGACTATGTCAGCGTCGATGTTCTCGAGGGACAACGAATAAAGACCACTGTACAGATAGTCGGAATTGTTGAGGATTTTTTTGGATTGTCGGTCTACATGCAACTCGACGCGCTGAATCGTCTGACACGGGGGGCGCGTTCAGTATCCGGGGTTTTTCTTCTCGTAACCGATGGATATGAGAGCAGGATCAACAAAAAGCTGAAGGGCCTTCCGGCGGTTGCGTCTGTTGCGTCTCCGGCACAGACGCTTGCCTCTTTCGAAAAACAGCTCGACGAGGGCATGTATATTTCTATCTTCTTCATGCTGGGTTTTTCGGGGGTCATCGCAATCGCAGTTATATACAACGGTGCGCGGGTTGGCCTTTCAGAGCGTGGCCGGGAACTGGCCAGTTTGCGAGTGATGGGATTTTCGCGCCGCGAAGTAGCCATACTGCTGCTGGGAGAACAGGCAATCATCACTATTATGGCAATTCCGGTTGGTTGGATAATCGGATACGGCCTTGCAGCTGCACTCACATTGAGTATTCAAACCGAAACGTTTCGAATCCCATTTATCGTCAGTACCGCCACATTCGTTTATGCTGCACTGGCCACGATCATTGCCGCAGTCGCGAGCGGTCTTCTGGTGAGACGAAGGTTGAACCGGATGGATCTGATTCAGGTACTAAAAACACGGGAATAGTGTTATGAAAAAGCGGACGCGATGGCTACTCATCGCTGGTGTCGTACTTGTCGGTATCATTCTCACAGCGCTGTCCATGCGCGACGAGGGATTAATTGTGGAGGTCGCCCAGGTTCGACAGGGTCCCATGGAAGTCTCCATCACCGAGGAAGGAAAAACCAGAGTGCGCGAGCGCTATGCCGTGTTTGCACCAACAACCGGAAGAATATCCCGGATCACTTTTGATGCTGGAGATAACGTCGAGGCCGGCGCCATTCTTGGCAGACTATATCCTCTGCCCGGCAGTCAGCGTGACATCGAGATGGCGACCGCGCGGGTCTCAGCTGCAGAAGCCCTACGAAGGGAAGTAGACGTCCGATTGGATGATGCACGGAACCAGCTTGCACAGCTCGAGCGCGACGTAGCGCGGGCGAATGTACTGGCGAGCGACAGTATTCTGAGCGCACAGGAACTGGAGCAAAGCAAACTTACGCTGGAATCGGCCCGCAAGCAGGTTGTCTCGATCGAGGCTGCACTTGAAGCGGCTGATGCAGAGGTCGCCGCTGCACGAGCCGGTTTGCTTGGCACTGATCCTTCCCAGGGAAGTGGTACGGGAATCGCAATCCGCGCCCCGTCATCCGGCACAATTCTCCGTGTGTACGACAAAAGCGAACGCGTCGTCCAGGCGGGTGTGCCGCTGATAGAAATTGGCGACTCCAGGGGACTGGAAGTCGTGGTTGACGTCCTCTCGGAAGATGCGGTAAGAATCCGGCCGGGTGATCAGGTTACCTTCATTAACTGGGGAGGGACCGTCGACCTCAACGGCCGTGTCCGGATTGTTGAACCAGATGCATTTACCGAGATATCCGCTCTTGGCGTAACCGAGCAGCGAGTGAACGTCATCGCAGATATTTTTGATGCTCCCGAGATGCTTGGATCGGGATTCAGAGTGGAGGCCCGAATTGTTGTATGGTCGGAAGATGACGTTTTGACGATTCCATCGAGCGGCATTTTTCAGGACGAAGGAATGTGGAACGTATTCGCCGTGGTAGACGGTCGGGCCCAATTGCAGCAGGTGGACATCGGCCAGCGATCAGCGGAGCTCGTCCAGATACTGGGCGGCATTGCCGAGGGTGATGTAATCATTTTGTTTCCATCGGATCAGATCGAAGATGGTATTCGGGTAAGGAGTGAGGGCTAGGGATTAGTCACTGGGCATTGGGCATTGGTTGTTGGTTGTTGGTTGTTAGGGGTTGTCATAATACAAGCCCTCATCCCTCATCCCTCATCCCTCATCCCTCATCCCCTCATCACCCGCGGAGAAGGCCGCGTTCGCTGGGATAGGCGGTATTCACGTTGCGTTGGAGTTCAATATCACCGATCGTTCTTTCTGGCAAATGCTTACAGGCAACTCGGTCGGACAGAAGATGCTATTGCCCAGTACGAGGTTTTCCTTAGCACCGAAAGACACGATAGTATATATGATGATGCGAACTTGTTAAAACCGTCACTGCTCAGCATTTCAGCACTCTACATCGAAATTGGAGAGATCGATAAGGCAATCGAAAACCTGTCACGCTTCGTTGAACTCTGGCAAGATGCCGATGCGGAGTTGCAACCACGAGTCCAAGCTGCCCGCGAACAGATCGACCGCCTGCTGTCTGAGAAAGCAAGAGAAAGCTAGATCGAAACACTTTCGGACTGTTGCAGTTGCGACTGGGATAAAGCAGAATTAGTGGATCGAGGTTTGTATGAGTGATATCCTTTCGAGAGCTGATATAGTCCTGCTTGTAGATTCTTTCTACGTAAAGGTCAGGGCTGACGAGATGCTGGGCCGGATTTTCGACAAGGTTGCAAAAGTTGATTGGAATAGTCACCTCCCAAAAATGTATGACTTCTGGGAGACGACCCTCTTGAACCGACCCGGTTACAAAGGTAATCCGGTTAAGGTGCACCAGCGCATCAACGATCTGACCCCGCTTGACCATCCCGCATTTCAACGGTGGCTTCAGCTGTTCGACAAAACGGTTGACGAACTGTTTTCAGGACCGCAGGCGGAGGACATAAAGGTTCGAGCTCTTTCAATTGCAACTATACTGGAAGCAAAACTTTCAACGGGTGGCGAAATTCCCATCGTACCTTGAAATGAGACATAAAGGGCCGGCAAAGGAGTTGGATATCCAGTGTTGAAGTGTCTGACCTGGGCGTGGCCACAAATCGTCGGGACTTGACTATCGACTACTAACGGCTGATCCGCCGCCGGTTCGATATCTACCATTCGGGTGTGCAAATGGGCAGACCACGGCTAGCAATCAACACTTCGGGCCATAATTG
Organism: Rhodothermales bacterium; assembly: GCA_013002165.1. Classification (GTDB taxonomy): domain Bacteria; phylum Bacteroidota; class Rhodothermia; order Rhodothermales; family JABDKH01; genus JABDKO01. The sequence goes on from JABDKO010000300.1 coordinate 42,468, forward strand.
GGTATTTTCTCGTACATAACGGCGGTTGTGTCGTATGACCACAGGATACTCACGTTTTGTCGATAACGGTGCAAAGACCTCATCGAAACGAATCAAGCTATGTCAACCGTGTGCTCGCGTGCACGGCAATGACTCTGCTTTTGTTCGTTGGGATAGTCAAATTCTGGCCAAGAGAATTTGGTGAACCACCGGAACTCGTATACCATCCGGCAGGTCAGGAGCTGATTGCCATGGAAGAGATTGTCCCGACGCGTCAGCAAAAGAAGAAGCCACCACCTCCCCGTCCGCGTATTCCGGTCGTAGTAGATGATGCCGAGGTTATCGAAGACATTGACTTTGACATCGCCGACAATCTACTTGAGATCGATGACCCGTCGAACGATGTAGAATCGCAGGACGGAGATCTAGTAGAATCGACAGGTGCTGCCGCTAGAATTGATCCGCGGCCTGTCCGGGTGGTGGAACCCGAGTATACTTCAGAGGCCCGCAGAAGAAATGTTCGGGCCGAGGTTGTCGTCGAGGCACTTGTCGACGAGAGAGGCCGCGTCAAGGATGTCAAGATTGTCGAGAGGTATCTACTGGGCAAGAAGCCGGAAGATAAAGAGCTGGTGCAGGTAATCGGCTACGGTCTCGAAGAATCGGCTGTCGATGCAGCAATGAAATGGATGTTCCGCCCTGCACGGAACAACGGTCAGGCCGTAAGCTCGTACTACGTCTTTTCACTCAAGGTCGGTGTCTAACTGACATCTTCCCAGACGGCGTCCTCTACACCGGATCGGCTGTCATTCGCTTTGCCTTTTCCGGATTTAATCTGCTGGTCAGGTCCGCCGGGCCGATTCACAAATCTCATTATCAGGATGACTACCGCGATAAATAGTAAGAGCTTGATCATTCGTCTACGATGCCCGCGATATCGGATTGAAATACGTCGTGCCGGGGTGCGTCGAAGTGGCTATCTGATGAACGATCTCATCCAACTCGTTTTCGTTTTTGACAAAGTCCAACTTGTCGGCGTTGATAATTAACAGTGGACTGTCTGTATAGCGAAAGTAGAAGTAGTTGTACGCCTCGTTGAGACTATTGATGTAGTCAGGGTCCATCGTTACTTCGAAGGATCGTCCACGAAGCTTGATATTTTGCATCAGCCGGCTAGTCGATGCCTGCAGGTAAACAACAAGATCCGGAACCGGCACGCGCGGTTGCATCAATCCGTACATGGTTTCATACAGTTGAAGTTCGTCGCCGCTAAGGTTCAAGTGCGCGAAAATACGATCCTTATCAAAAGAGTAATCCGACACAACTACACTGTGAAATAGATCTGGTCTCATCAGTGTGTTTTGCTGTCGAAACCGGTGCGCCAGGAAGCTGAGCTGTGTCTGAAAAGCCCACCTGTTGCGGTCCTCGTAGAATCGCTCCAGAAACGGGTTTTCGTGAAACTCTTCGAGAACCAGCCGCGCTTTGAATTTCTGAGCCACCAATCTCGCAAGGGTGGTCTTTCCCGCACCGATTACCCCCTCGATTACGATATATCGTAGATCATCGCGAAGTTCTACTGGATCGCCAGTAGTCCGAGCCGCGTGTTCTGAACCGGGAAATAGTAACTGATGCTGATCCATCCTCTAATGTAACCCTTTTTACTACCTGAGGGTAGCCGATTTGTTAGAAAAGAGCGTCAACAAAGTGCCACATCTGTCCTCACGAGTACGGCTTCATCGCGGCATTCAGACAGGGCTTCATCAACGGCCAGCGATACCGGTTCCGGAATTCGCAAACTAGGATCGAGATCATACAGCGGCTGCAATACAAATCTCCGTGAAGGAATACCTGGATGGGGCACGATCAGTCGATCTGTAGTTACTGACAGGTCTTCGTAAAGCAGTATGTCAAGATCCAGCTGTCGAGCAGCCCATCGGGTTGAGTCTCGTGTCCTCCCGCTCATCAACTCGACAGAATGCAGAACGTCGAGTAGTGACAACGGGCTTAGGTACGTCCGTATTCGAATGACTGCGTTCAAGAAGGCTGGCTGATCGGGAGAATTTGGCTTCGCCAGCATAGCCTCACATTCGTAGACCGGCGAACAGTCCTCGATTGAGATATCCTTGTTTTCCGCAAGGCGATCGACCGCGAGCCTTAAATGAGCCTCTCGATCCCCAAGGTTAGAACCCAGCCCGATCCATGCCAACCAGCCAGTCATGACTATACAATTTTTGTAATTCGTACCCTCGGCAGGAATTGAACCTGCGACACCCGGTTTAGGAAACCGGTGCTCTATCCACTGAGCTACGAGGGCGAGA
>JABDKO010000313.1 GCA_013002165.1 Rhodothermales bacterium
GGGTTGATTGTCCCTGTGGTAAAAAGAGCCGACCGGCTATCATTGATGGAAGCTTCTGAAACGTTGAACGGACTTGTTGAAGCAGCCAGACAAAACCGATTGACGCGGGAGGATGTCCAGGGTGGCACATTTACTATTACGAATCACGGCGTCAGCGGCAGTCTGCTAGCTACACCTGTAATTAATCAGCCGCAGGCAGCAATCCTTGGAATAGGCAAGACTGAAAAACGTGTCGTAGTAGACGACACAGATGGTTTTGATAGCATTCAAGTTCGCCCGATGGCGTATGTCACGCTTACAATTGATCATCGAATTCTGGATGGCTTTCAAGCGAATCAGTTCCTTGCCGATTTTGTAAGTGAAATCGAAAACTGGAAGTAACCTCATAAATATCATACTGCATGGGTAGCGATTCTTGTTTTCTGATCCTAGGTGGGTCAGGACTGGTTGGAAGCCAGATTGTGCGGCAGATTTGCGATCAGCTGAATCCCTCCAAAATCGTAGTTGCCGGACTCTTCGAACATGAGGTCACAGCATTTCTCGGAGATGCGCGCAGGGAGTTTCCCGACGTGGAATTCTTCGGTGCATGGGGCAATATTTTTGTTCGCGACGCATTCCGTCACGAATCGCGGACTTCTCTATTGGACAACAAGAGCCGTAGACAGGGTCTTTACGACGATCTTTTCGGCGACATAGAAGATGCATACGAGCGTTCGACACTAGCACAAATCGTTCGCGAACATCGGCCCGACGTAATGGTCGATTGTATCAATACTGCGACCGGATTGAGTTATCAGGATACCGAGAAAACAAGTCTTAAAACTCAGGACATCCTCGACCGACTGCGTCAGAAACTGGACGATTCAAACATCGATGATTCCGTCTATGAGACAATTGACGAACTGGACAAGCAGGTCGGTACATTGCTTATCTCGCAGAGTACTCTGCAGCTGATCCGACATGTACGTCTACTTCATTCAGCTCTGACCGACGTAGGCACGCGTCTATATGTCAAGGTCGGGACCACGGGTACAGGCGGCATGGGATTGAATATTCCGTATACCCACAGTGAAGATCGCCCAAGCGTCCAGCTGATGGCTAAAACTTCGATGGCCTTTGCACACACCGGACTTCTATTTCTGATGGCCAGAACGCCGAATGGACCACTCGTCAAAGAGGTCAAACCGGCCGCGATGATCGGCTATCGGCGGGTTAATCATCAATCTGTCCGCCGACAAGGGAATCCGCAGTTCTTGTTCCGACCGACAAGAGAAGTGCTTGGTGAACGTCTTCAGGTGCGAGACGACGAAGCGTCATACGAAAAATTGGGCGATCTGGAGATGGCCGGTGTTGATACCGGCGAAAATGGTTTCTTTGCACGCGGAGAGTTTGAAACGATTACATATCTGGACCAGATGGAGTTCGTTACTCCTGAGGAAATCGCGCATCAAATCGTTCTTGAGATCAAGGGCAGCAATACCGGAATTGATGTCATAGCGGGGGTCGACAGCAATGTGATATCACCAAGTTACCGTGCAGGCGTTCTGAGACATACTGCACTAGAGAAGTTGCACCGGATCGAAGATGAAACGGGAGTCGCGAGCGTGGCAGTTGGTCACCTTGGACCGCCCGAGTTGTCCAAGATATTATACGAAGCGCACTTGTTGTGGCTTGGGTACAAAACGCTCGAGTCTGTTACTGAAGCAGATGAGAATGAAATGGGTACGCGGCTCCTTGGTATCATCCAGGATGATGACCATCTTCGATCGATGATAGTCTCCATAGGCGTACCAATTCTTGCCCCGGACGGAAAGACTCTTTTCCGTGGGCCAAAGATCAACATCCCCGAGAGCATTTATGACGATGCCGTGGTAACTCCGGACGAACTGGATCAGTGGGCGGCAAAGGGATGGATCGACCTGCGTGCCGGCAACATGCGGGAATGGAAGGACCGATTTGAAAGGATGAGAGCCGCGCAACATCGCCTTCAAACCGAAGGAACAACATCCATCTCTCGCTCGACGTACCTTTCTGATGTTATTGAAATCGGCGCCGTTGCTGCGTGGATCTTCAACAACGAAGACGGAGGCTATCGCATCAAGTAGTCAATGGCACTTGAAGTGCTCAAATGGCTGGACACATCCATTGCAGAAGTGTAGTGACTTGCACGCGGTTGAGCCAAAACGACTGGTCAATGTGGTATCGACCGAACCGCAATACGGACACGCGGGCTCGGCAGATTTCTCGCCTGAATAGCGAGGCGGAGCTATACCATACTCGCGGAGTTTTTCGCGCGCTTCGTCCGTCATCCAGTCGGTGGTCCAGACCTCGTGATACAGAGTGTGCACCTCGCACCGATCATAACCTGCTTCCCGGATGACCTTTCTTGCAAGTACTTCTATCGCATTCATTGCAGGACATCCCGTATAGGTGGGCACCAGGGCGACGTGAACAACGCCTGAATCATCAATTTCAGCTCCACGCACTATCCCCATCTCAACGATATTCAGTACCGGCACCTCCGGATCGAAGACGGTTGAGAGTATGTCTACTATTTGTTTGTCCTGACTCTCTACCATGATGCATCAGGATGTGATCGTGCGAGGAATTGCATCTCATCGAGGATGTGGCCGAGATGTTCACTGTGCTGGCCAGACCGACCACCTTTGCGCATAAACTGATCTTGATCAGGTACCACCAGGGTAGCTTCAGTCAGGGTATCGGTAACAAATACATTCCAATCAACGCGAAGCCGCAGGAACCCGTCAGGGATGATGCCTGCCTCGATCAGTGCATGGATCGACTCCGAGGTTTCAAACATCTCATCTGTGTATGTCCAAAGCTCGTCGAATGCGGCCTGAATCCTGTCATGACTCTCGGATGTTCCGTCACCCAGTCTCAAAACCCAGCTACGCGAGTGACGAACATGATATGTGATTTCCTTCGCTGCTTTCCGTGCTACACCGGAGATAAATGGATTCGGACTTCCACCCATGCACTCAAAAAGTTTCAGCGCATAAACATCATATAGAAACTGGCGGGCGAGCGTATAGCCAAAATCTATATTGGGTTGCTCAACCAGCAGGAGATTTCTAAAACTAACTGTGTCTCGATGAAATGCGAGATCATCCTGGTCACGGTTCAGGCCTTCCAGTTGTCCGGCATACATCAGAAGTACATTCGCTCTGCCGATTTCATCCAGTGCGATGTTCGCGAGTGCAATATCTTCCTCAAGCTGAGGTGCGTGTCCACACCATTCCGACAATCGATGACCGAGGATGAGCGCATCATCGCCGAGGGCGGTCAAGAACTCTGCCAGTTGCGCATGATGTGCAACGTCAAGAGACTCACTAATCTTTGCTACCATCTCCATCGCCATCAAACGTTCCTCACGCCGCGCGGGACTGTATAAAATGACGGGTGCCTGTAAATCTTGTCATCACCCGGATCAAAAAGCGGCCCTGCATCATCGGGACTCGAGGCAGTGATGTTGTTTGCCTGTACCACCCAGATGCTAATACCTTCTCCACGCCTTGTATACACATCGCGCGCATTTTGCAGCGCCTGCTCTGCGTCTACCGCATGAACGCTTCCAACATGCTCGTGTGGTTTACCCGACTTGGGTTGTAGAAACACTTCCCATACGGGCGATTCAGATTCAGTCGACATACCGAACTACGATGTTGTTTGCCTGGTGAGTTGTTTATCGGCGTATGCCCTGGCAGCTTCTCTAACCCACGCTCCGTTGTCGTGGGCACTACGCCTTGCGGCAATCCGCTCGCGGTTGCAGGGGCCGTTACCTTTTATAACCTGGTAAAATTCATTCCAGTCTATCTCACCGAATTTCCAATCGCCTGTCTCTTCGTTGTACTCAAGTTCCGGATCCGGGATTGTGAGGTCGACGGCTCGGGCTTGTGGAACAGTGATGTTCACAAAGTGCTGCCGCAGCGAGTCATTCGACTTACGCTTTACTCCCCATTGCATGAGCTCACTGCTATTAGTGGACTCTGCGTCATGTGGACCGAACATCATTAGCGAAGGCCACCACCATCTGTTCACAGCATCCTGAACCATGGCTTTCTGTTCTGGTGTACCGGCTGCAAGGGTTGTGACGATTTCAAAGCCCTGTTTCTTGTGAAAGTTTTCTTCTTTGCAGATGCGGATCATGGCACGTGAGTACGGTCCGTATGATGCCTTTGCAAGCATAGTCTGGTTAACAATTGCGGCACCATCAACCAGCCAGCCTATCACTCCGATGTCCGCCCAGCTGAGAGTCGGATAATTGAAGATTGAGGAGTACTTGGCCTTGCCTTCCAGAAGTTGATCAATCAGCTCTGAGCGTTCAATGCCCAGAGTCTCCGTCGCACTGTAGATATATAGACCATGGCCAGCTTCATCCTGAACCTTGGCCAAAAGTGTCATTTTTCGACGCAAGTTTGGAGCGCGGGTTATCCAGTTGCCTTCAGGAAGCATCCCAACTATTTCTGAATGTGCATGCTGCGACATCATTCGAATGAGTTGGCTCCGGTACCTGTCTGGCATCCAGTCTTTTGGCTCAATCTTGGCTCCTTCGGCGATCTTCGATTCAAATTCGAGTAACTGCTCAGACGTTTCCATACTTCTCCACTAGTGATAGGACCGAGATCCAGGTTCGCAACTATATAAAACGAATAATACCAGCCAATGTTTGCCCTCATCATCGATTCTTTATATCGCAATATTGCAAAGCGATTAAAGCACTCAATTGGAGTTGTGACGGCGTTGTCTGCGTACATAGGCACCTGCACCAACGTAAGCGATGGCTGCGAGTAACCCGAAGCCCATTGAATATATCGTTAGTCCGGTTCCAGGCTCAATCACATTGTCGGACAGAACGAACAGCATCTCAAAGAGAAAACCAAAGACTATTGCGCCCAGAAATATTCCGGGCCAGCTAAAAACTACAGGATGGTCAAACACAGGCTGTCTGTAAATTTTGAAAACCCGGCATACACGCTCTTTGAACCGGAAGTATCTACAGCGTTGCACCCAGTATTGCGAACAGGACGGCAGCGATCGCACCTCCCGTCAACGCATACGGCAACTGTGTTCGAACGTGGTCAATGTGATCAGTTGCCGCCGCCATGGACGAGATGATTGTCGTATCAGAAATGGGTGAACAGTGATCGCCAAAAATCCCCCCGGCGAGTGAGGCGGCAACAAAAGGAGCAAGAGGCAGCCCGAGCGTTGCGGCAGCAGGTACCGCGATGGGAAGCATTATTGCAAACGTCCCCCAACTCGTGCCGGTCGAAAAAGCGATTCCGCCCGAGACGATGAATACAAGCGGGAGGTAAACGAAATTGGGCATTGTTCCAGCCGTTACCTGTGCAACGTACACACCTGTTCCCAGCGCTTTCACAACATCACCAAGTGCGAGTGCAAGAAGCAAAATCAGTGCAAGGGGTACGAGTGCTCCCGCACCCTTCAGTGCAACCTTGACGAGCTCGTCCATTGTAAATATTCGCTGTGCTCGCAGAAGAACCCATGACAGCCCGAGGCCGACCATAACCGACCAAAGTACACTGGTTGAGCCTGAACCTTCGAGAAAGTCGCCGTCCCCGGTAATGAAAAGCGCCAGTGGCATGAACAGTACCATTGCTGCAATCGGCAATATCATGTTGCGTGCCCTTGCAGGGACACCTTCGATTGGCGCAGGCGACAGAACCTCTTCGTCTATCATCGGAGTGGAGTCAGGCCAGAGAAGCTGACCCTTCTTTGTCCGCTCCTCAGCTCGCTTCATCGGTCCGATGTTTATATCGAAAATGATAACCAGAAACGTAATAATCACAGCGGCGATCGCATAAAAATTAAACAGGATCGACTGCAGGAATACCGATAGAGCATTCTCTACGCCAAGACCGTCCAGAATGCCAAGGTTGTAGGCGCCCCAGGCATTCATCGGAATAAGGATACAGATGGGTGCAGAAGTGGAATCGATAATGTATGCCAGCTTCTCACGAGAAGTCTTGTACCTGTCGAATAGTGGTCGAGCAACCGATCCAGCAACCAGCACTGTGATGTTTGACTCAATGAAGATGACAACGCCTGCGATCCATGCAAGCAGTTGCGATCGCTTTGCAGAATCCACCCACTTATTCGATTCGAGCAACGATACAAATCCCCTGACGCCACCCGAGGCCTCGACTGTCGCAATGAGTGCGCCGATTACCAGAGTAAAAATGATTACGCGTGCGTCACCCGCGTCTCCAAAAACGGTGATCGTGCCATCGATTGCTGCACCTGCACCGGCTACAGGATCCCATCCTTCTATAATTGTCCAGGCAAACCAGAGACCGCCTGCGAGCGATAGATATACCTGCCGCGTCCAGATGGCAAGTACGATCGCCAGGACCGGTGGAAGAATTGAAATCCAGGTAGGGTCACTCATCAGTGATATATCGAATGAAGACTTTGCAATCCGCTTGAACACCCGGCACGAACACGTAGATAAAGCTCAACCTCATCGATGTCAAGGAAAGACATCAGGCGTAGAGCCCATTTTTCTCCATGTATGCCTTTACAGTATTTGGCACCAGGTATCGTACCGACCGTCCAGATTGTATGGCACTACGTACCATGGTACTCGATATCTCAATGACGGGCCCGTCAACAAACAGAACGCGTCCTTCCCCGGCGATCGGCCGTTGGTAATCGTTATCTTTCCGATCGTACACTATCAGTGTTGCGAGTTCTTTGATTCGCTCCGGTTTATGCCATGCATCAAATGCTGCAAAACTGTCTCCTCCGATAATTAGAAACAGCTCAGCCTCCGGTTCATCAGCGGCGAGCGCTTCCAGAGTGTCTACCGTGTACGAAACACCTCGTCTGGCAATTTCCATATCACTCACGACAAAGGCAGGATTGTCGGCAACAACCAACTCTACCATTGCCAGTCGATGCGTGGCACTCGCAAGTTCACGATCTTTCTTGTGTGGGGGTATGTAGCCTGGAATCCAGACGACGCGATCGATCTGACAGTGCACCCGGACATGCTCTGCAATAATAAGGTGTCCCAGATGCGGCGGATTGAATGAGCCTCCGAAAACGGCTATCCGCCTGTCGCCAGATTCAAAGAATCCACTCACGATCCCGATGCTAGCTCAGCGACAGCAAGACCGGCATTCTCGACAAGTGACCTTGCCTCAGCCGTGGCGGTACTCTCAGGGAACAGCTGGACAAGTCGCAAATAATTCTCCACTGCCTGCGAGTAGCGCTCTTCCTGTTTTGATTCAATTGAATTGTTTGCATACTGGATATACACGCGCACCGCACCGAGAAGTGCATCGTCCGCATAATCTGTATCCGGATATCGATCGAAAACGGATTCATAGCTGACCGAGGCGGCCTGAAACAATCCACGTCGCTCATATAGCCTGGCAGCCTCATAATATTTCCTGCCGAGTTTCTCGCGTAGTGAGCGGATCTGCGTTTCGGCGTCAGGAACAAACTGGCTCAGCGGGTACTTGTCGATGAACAATTGAAATTGCCTGATCGCTCTCTCTGTATCGGTCTGATCAAGCTGATAAGGCGGTGATCTTTCTAGAAATGTAAGAGCATACTCATACTCAGCTTCCTGTATTCTGGGATCCGTCCTGTATATCTGTATGAAACGATTGTATTCGTTTGCTGCCAGCAAATGCTCATTGTTGGCCGAGTAGGATCTTGCCAACAGCAGCTGAGCATCAGCCGCAAATTCATGCGTCGGACCAAAGTCGAAAGAACCCTGCAAGTATTCGATCGCCCGCAGGTACTTCCCGTCTTCAAAAGCCTCCTTGCCTCGCGTGTAGGCATCCTCAGGAGAATCATATCGCAGACCTCCCGAGCCTGAGCAGCCCGCCACAAAAAGCAGAAGCAATAGCGAAAGTCGAAACGTCATACGGTATTCTGGAATCAGGTAACTGAAGATACTTGGTTTGTCAATCAAGAGAGTAACGATACGGACCCCGTCTTATTATGCTGAAGAAAGCCCGGTCGCCATTTACAGCATCGTACCGGAAGCGGTTCCTCCAGTTATCGAATGACCTCTAATTCGGCGTTTCGATAGCGAAGATAGTACATCGCCTCATTGACATGCCCACCGGCAAAATTGATGCGAACGCCGAGGCCCTGGTAAAATCCGGATCGATCGAGAGCCTTTCGAACGTCCCGTTCGCCGAGAAGCTGTTGCAAAACGAACCTTGTCACATCATACCCGACGTACGTAAGTGTGGTTGGCTCTCCTTGCTCAAGACCGGCGTACCTCAGCTTGAACAATTCCAGAGCGGCATTCTCAGGATCGAGGAGAAAATCGGTTGTGTACACGGTGTGGTACGTGCTCGGCTGGGACTTTGAAGGAAGATCGTGAAACTCCTTGTTACCGAGAATCCGGACCGGCACGCCCATTCGATCAAATGAATCCAGGGCACCTTTAACCAGAGTGGGTGCATTCCCGCCAGCAATAGGCATATAGATCGCATCGATGTTGAGTAGTGAGTCAGGAATCAACCGGTCCTGCAGACGAAACCACGAATTTGATCCTGGAAGTAAATCGACGAAATCAATTTCTCCACCGAGCACACGAATCTCGTCCTGGAATCCCTCGGCCATCCTTTCGCTAACTGCATTGTCAAACTCTGCAATGACTCCAAAGCGTTCATGCCGCAAGCCTGTTACGGCCATCCGTGCCATCAGACGACCTCGCATTTCTAATGTCGGATTCGCTTGATAGACGTAGTCCCTGTCTTCGGAGACTTCCTCATCCGTCGCCAACGGCGCAATCATAACGATTCGTTCCTGTTCGGCAACGGCTGCAGCGGTGAGTGCCTCCTGAGAATAAAGAGGACCAATAAAAAGATGCACATCTTCGTCAACAAGCTCGCGAACAGAGCGTGTCGTTTGGGTCGAGTCGCCGCTGCTCTCGCGGAAAACCATCCGGACCTTAAGATCTCCCGCGCCTGGTGACGAATTGAAGTCATTCACAGCCAGATGGATGCCGTCAAAAATGGATTGTGTCAGTGACCGCGCATCTCCATCCATAGGAAGCAGAATTCCCAGATTGATCGACTCACGATCTGATCCCGCCATTTGCATTTCGCGAGCGTACGTTACAAGCGCCAGGGCCTCTGATGCGTAGCGGCTTGCAGGATAGGTTTGTATCAGGTCGTCGAGAATATCGGCGGCGTCATCGTAGTCTCCAGCCAGGTACAGTGCCTTCCCGGCCATTATCCAGGCGGCCGTTGTCTTGTCGTGAAGAGGATATGAGTTGAGGGCAATCTGAAAACGTCTACTTGCCATTCCATAATCGCCGTCCTCGTATGCATCCAATCCCTGTTGGAATATTGATGCAGCTTCCGGATTGCTGGAGATACCCTGACCGTGCGCCACCAGCGGCAGACAAATACAAATACTGACGGTAACAGCGAGAGTCAGCAAGCTGTGAATTGCTCGTGACACAGTGCTACCAGTTATATCAAGTTTCATTTCGGCGAAGATCGATTGCAACCACTACTCCCATTCTATGGTCGCTGGTGGTTTGGAACTAATATCGTAAACGGCCCGATTTATTCCACTGATTTCATTCACGATACGGCTCGACACCCGCGCTAGAAAATCATATGGAAGGTGTGCCCAGTCAGCGGTCATTCCATCCCTGGACGTAACGGCTCTAAGGGCACAGACATTCTCATAGGTTCGTTGGTCACCCATTACACCTACAGTCTGAACCGGAAGCAAGACTACAAACGCTTGCCATACTTCATCATACAGGCCGGAGAGTTTTAACTCGTCGATGAATATAGAATCAGCCTCCTGGAGAATTGTGAGCCGCTCCGGCGTTACTTCACCCAGTATCCGAATTGCCAGGCCGGGACCCGGAAACGGATGGCGGTCGACGATTTCGTCAGGGACCTTCAACAGCCGGCCAATATCTCGCACCTCATCCTTGAACAGCTCCCGGAACGGTTCTATTATTTCGAACGAAAGATCCTCCGGTAAACCGCCCACATTATGATGGGTTTTGATTGTCGCAGATGGACCCTTGAAGGAGACACTTTCAATAACGTCAGGGTAAAGCGTGCCCTGTGCGAGGAAACGGACATGATCGCCACGCTCGCGTTTTATTGTCTCCGTACAGTCTTCGAACACATCGACAAATGTGTTGCCGATTATCACGCGTTTCTCTTCCGGATCAATTACACCCTTGAGCCTCTCGAGGAACAGATCGGTGGCGTCACGGGCTACGAGATTAAGATGATAATGATCGCGGAACGTGGTTTGGACCTGCTCCCATTCACCCTTGCGCAACAATCCGTTATTTACGAAGATGCAAACGAGCTGGTCTCCAATTGCTTCATGAAGCAAGACGGCGGCGACAGAAGAGTCAACACCGCCGCTTAGCCCGAGAATGACCGTCTCCTCTCCGACGAGATCGCGGATCTCTGAGATCTTCTCCTCGACAAACGATACTCGTGTCCAGTCGCCGGATGCGCCGCAGATCCGCTTGACAAAATTCTCTAGAATCATCTCACCGTACTCGGTATGGACGACCTCTGGATGAAATTGTACCCCGTACAACGGACGCGATCGGGACCGGACTGCTGCAACGGGTGCATTGTCGGTGTGCGCGATTATCTCGTAGTCCTCCGGGACATCAACCAGATGATCCCCGTGTGACATCCAGACGTTGGAACCGGAAACGACTCCACTTAATAAATCGCCTGAATAATCTACGGCGAGTTTCGCTCTTCCGTATTCGCGTCGATCAGCACGTGCAACTTCACCATCCTCAAAATGTGCCATTGCCTGTAGTCCGTAGCAGATACCCAGAACAGGTACGGAGGAGCCATCCGAACGTGTCAATTCAAGTAGTGCTGGATCCAGCGGAGGCGCGTCATCATCGTAAACTGATGAAGGCCCTCCTGATAACACGACTCCAATCGGTTCCATTGACTGGACATCTGCCGTTGGGATAGTGCAGGGGTGAATTTCGGAGTAGACTCCCTGTTCGCGAATACGGCGTGCAATCAGCTGCGTATACTGGGATCCGAAGTCGAGGATAATGATCCGTTCGTGCATGCGCTGTCTGTTAACCCACCATTTCCGAATAATCCTCAGCTGAAAGTAAACCCTCAACTTCAGACGGATCGGACATTTCCATCTTGATCATCCAACCCTTCCCGTACGCGTCCTCGTTAACTGCTTCAGGTGATGCGTCCAGTGCATCGTTGATCTCTGCGATGCGGCCTGAAACAGGTGCAAACAATTCGGAGACCGTTTTGACAGCCTCAACTGTTCCGAAGACCTCATCTCTGGCTACTTCCGTACCAACATCCTCGATCTCAATAAAAACGATGTCACCGAGTTCAGACTGCGCAAATTCCGTGATACCTATCACAGCCACATTGCCTTCGATACGGATCCATTCGTGTTCCTTGGTATAGTACAGGTCGCTCGGGTAATTCATTGGTTAGTCTTGCTCAAGTTTGAATGTTTGCAGGAAGGTTGTATCGAAATCTCCTTCAATAAACTTTTCGTTCCGAAGCAACTGCATATGGAACGGAATAGTGGTGTGTACTCCGGTAATGATAAACTCGTCGAGAGCACGAAGCATTTTTTTGATCGCCAGGTTCCGGTTCTTCGCCCGGACAATCAACTTTGCGATCATGGAGTCATAGTATGGGGGTATCACGTAATTCGCGTAAACGTGCGTATCCACTCGGACTCCGTGTCCTCCCGGGGGATGAAAATTGATAATCTTCCCCGGTGACGGTGAGAAGTTTTTGAACGGATTCTCAGCATTAATACGACACTCAATGGCATGACCCTCAATCTGAGCAGGATCGGGATTGGTTATGCCCTCGCCGAGTGCGACCAGAATCTGATACTGGACAAGGTCACAATCGGCTACCTCCTCGGTGACCGGGTGTTCTACCTGAATACGGGTATTCATTTCCATGAAATAGAAATCCCCGTGGGCATCGACAAGAAACTCAACAGTTCCGGCACCCTCGTAGTTCACAGCTTCTGCACCGCGAACTGCTGCTTCGCCCATTCGCTTTCTGAGACCTTCGTCCACAATTGGAGAAGGAGATTCCTCAACGAGTTTCTGGTGTCTCCGTTGAATTGAACATTCACGTTCACCAAAATGCTTGACAACGCCTTTGCCATCGCCCAGGAGTTGTATTTCTACGTGCCTCGGCTTTTCGACAAACTTCTCGATATACACGCTACCATCACCGAATGCCGCGTCGGCTTCATTCGATGCAGTCCGGTACTGCTTTTCGAAGTCGTTTTCTGATTCGACGAGCCGCATGCCCCGCCCGCCGCCGCCCGCACTTGCTTTTACCATCACCGGGTACCCTATCCCCCTGGCGATCTTGATGCCTTCCTCGACAGTCTCGACGACTCCTTCGGATCCGGGTACCGTCGGTACGCCTGCAGCAGCCATTGTCTCCTTGGCGAGACTCTTGTCCCCCATCAGCCGAATCGTCTCCGGAGACGGCCCTATAAACTTGATGCCGTGATCCGCACAAATGGCGCTGAACTCTGCATTTTCTGAAAGAAAACCGTAGCCTGGATGGACTGCGTCCGCGCCAGTAACTTCGGCTGCAGCGATAATACGATCCGTGCGCAAATAGCTTTCGCTTGATTGAGGCGGACCAATACAAACCGCTTCGTCGGCAAAGCGCACATGCAGCGAGTCGGCATCGGCGGTCGAGTATACGGCGACCGTCTTCAGTCCCATCTCGTGACAGGTGCGGATGATTCGAAGCGCTATCTCACCCCTGTTCGCAATCAGAACTTTATTAAACACGTGACTACCGTTTGGTGGAAGTGGAACGGAAGTAACTCCGGCCTCGGGACAGGTTATCAGGCGGGATCGACAAGAAACAAGGGCTCATCATATTGCACGGGCTGCGCATTATCGACAAGGATTTGCTTGATCACACCTGACACTTCACTCTCAATCTCGTTCATCAACTTCATCGCTTCGATGATGCAGAGCACATCTCCTTTCTGGACGGTATCGCCGACCTTAACGAACGGAGCCGATTCCGGCGAGGATGCTGCATAGAATGTCCCCACGATTGGTGCTTTGACTTCCACGCCGTTCACCTCGGGTGCCGGAGCTGCGGCGGCCTGGGCTGGCGCATTATCAGCCGAAGGCGCGGCCTGGGGAGCAGGCGCCTGTTGCGGTGCTGCTGCATTACCCTGCTGAGCATAGAAATGCGTGGGTTGAGGCGCCGGAGCGACAACCTGGCTGGAGACTGTCTTTACGACCATTCGAAAATCCTCATCCTCGAGTTCCACCTCAGCGACGCCACTATCGGCAACGAGTTGCAAGATTGCTTTTATCTGCTCGATATCCATTTGCTTATTGATTAGCGAATGATGTCAGCTGGTTACCCGGGTAACGTAGCTTCCGTCTTCGGTGTTAACTTTGATAATGTCTCCTTCATTCACGAACAGAGGGACGCTGACAATTGCGCCGGTCTCCAACGTAGCAGGCTTCGTAGCATTCGTGGCAGTGTCCCCTTTTATTCCCGGTTCCGTCTCGACAACTGCGAGCTCTACATTCGCCGGAATCTCAATATTGATCGGCTGCTCGGTTTCAGCGTGGTACATAATGTCTACCATTCCTCCTTCCTTGATAAACGACCGGCCCGCAAGTTGATCAGCTGGTAGCGAGATTTGTTCGTACGATTCCGTGTTCATGAAATGAAGGCCGAGGTCGTCTTCATAGAGAAATTGGTGTGACCGCCGCTCTATCCGCGCCGTATCCACCTTTTCTCCTGCCCGAAACGTATTGTCGTTTATGCGACCCGTCTTGGCATTTCTGAGTTTTGTTCGAACAAAAGCACCACCTTTCCCCGGTTTGACATGCTGAAACTCGACAATGGTCCAGAGATCATTATTCCAGATGATGGTCAAACCGTTACGAAAATCACTTGTACTCGCCATTAAAGAATGGATTCTGGATTTGGGAAACTGTAAGAAATTAATATACCTGCGACGACCCGTGTCAGTCAATTTGAACTGGTAGTGTCCGGTCGATCTTGCTATTTCTTAAAACGATCGATTATCGCGTTAATCTCGGCCTCAGAAAGCTTCTGAGGCGAATCGACCGGTTGTTGTGAGGCCGGCCGCCCGGCTGGTGCAGATATTGCCGTTGGGGTGCTTAATGGCTTTCGCTGCTTCGGGCGTTTGTAAGGTGGATTCCCTGCACGAGCCCGCAACCTGTTTTCGATCTCATCTATCCAGCCAGTCGATTCGTGGACAGCTTCGCGTGAACCCCTTGTTTTGCCAGTCACCGGAAAAGTCTCAAATGCCAACCGTTTGATATTCACAAGATGAAGTGGTGATATGTTATCGCTTGTTATTGATCCACCTACTGCTCCGGGTCCAAGCGTCATCGCTGGAAAAAGTTTGTTCGTGTAACCGACTGAACCGAGGGCAGCAACGGTATTTACAACTATTCTCATTGCCGGCTTCTGCAATGCGAAGGCTTCAATAACCCGGTCGTTGTTACAATGCAGCGCCAACGTGTGACCCATCCCACCAAAATTCAAGATCTCAATGCACGTCTCGCAGCCGGCTTCCCAACCATCCCTTGTGTAGAACGTCAAAATCGGTGACAATGTCTCCATCGACAGGGGCTCCTGCCTTCCGACGTGTGTGACCTCAACGACCAGGCCGCGGCAGGACTCTGGAACAGAAAACCCTGCCATTCGGGCAATTGTAGCCGGACTCTGACCAACCTGGTCAATGTTTAGTTTACCGTTCCTGACAACAACGTCGCGCAGTTGATCCGCCTGGCTATCATTAAGGAAGAACGCTCCTTCTTGCTTAAGCGCATCGATCAGTTTCTTTTTCACGGGCACGTCAACGACAACACTTCGCTCAGTCGAACACAGGGTACCCCAATCAAAGGACACACCGTACATGACGTCGGCCGCAGCTTTGGCAGGGTCAGCCGATCGATCCACGTATACGGGGACGTTTCCCGAGCCCACTCCGTACGCCGGCTTACCTTTCGAATATGCGGCTCGTACCATCGGTGTCCCACCGGTCGCCAGTATTACACCGGTTCCTGGATTCTCGAGGAGCTCGTTCGTTCCTGGAAGCGAAACAATTGTCATGCATCCAAAGAGTCCTTTGGGTGCACCGGCCGTATAGGCAGCTTCGGCGACCTCTCTGAGGGCAGCACAAGTCGATTCTACGGCTCTCGGATGAGGACTGAGAACAATACCACAACGAGCTTTCGCCGCGATTATGGCCTTGTACATCGCCGTCGATGTAGGATTTGTTGATGGCACAAGGCCAGCCACAACACCCATTGGTACGGCAATCTCCCATATCGTGTCGTTTTCCAGACGACGAATAATACCGGCCGTCCGCATGCCCGACATGCGCTCATGGAGCGTTCGAGTCGCGAAAAGATTCTTCTGAATCTTACTCTCGACTCGGCCAAAGCCTGTCTCTTTATGAGCATGTAAGGCAAGTTTCTCAGCAGCACGTTCGCCTGCGGCTGCCATTGCGGCTACCACTTTATCGACTAAAACCTGATCTGCATCCTTGAACCGTAGAAACGCTTTGTTCGATGCTTCAACAAGTTCGCGAGCTTGCTGTATTGACTGAAGATCTTTGTCCATTCCGGGAATTTTTACGACCGAATCATAATATCAGGACTCATTCGTCATATTCCAACAGCCTGTTCAGGCAGCATTGTGTGGAGATGATGTTGATAAATTCTTGCACTGTGCTGCGAATTACCCTCCAAAATGCCGGTTTTTGGTCGTTTAAAAATGGTGACCTCAGAGCCGAAAACGTGTGTACTGCTCCACCAAGACCCTACCCGTCATGATTAGCACGAAAGACAATTCAAATATGGACGAAATGCATCCAGTCCTCGACTGTACTCATCCGGATGTCATGGGAGCCTATTTGTCACGAGAATTGCCCGGGTCCGACAGGACCCAGATGACGCAACGACTCGCCTCGGACCCGGAAGCCAGAGAGTTAATGCTTATGTCATTTCAAGCGTTGCAGGCAACCTCCGAGACCCGGCGCAAATAAGCACGCCGGCGTACGCTCTGCCTGGTAAAAAATAACTCGATTCCAGAACGCAAATGCGATTTCGAATTGAGACGAGTCCCTGTTTGAGAGTTGAAAACGGGATTCAAGGACCACTTCAATGGTTGTTTTGGGGACTTTGATCTGGATCATGTGATCTTTTTCCCGTGGCACACCGTTTGTAATGTACTAGATAACAATTCAAATTCGCATTTCTTCATAGCGGCATGTCAAGTCCAATTGTCTCAAAAATCCCGAGCGGGATTGCCGAGATAGACCGACTCTGGTCGGGACTATATAAAGGTGGAACGTACCTCGTGTACGGACGGACGGCAGATGGCCGGAGTGTTCTCCCCTTGATGTTTGCAAATGAAGGGTGCCGAAACGAAGAAAACTGTCTCTTTATCGCTACCGATCGCCCCAGATCATTGGTCATTCATGCATCTCTGATCGGATTTGATATCAAAGAGGCAAACAAGAATAATCTTCTCAGGCTGGTACGATTCCCGACGCTCTCGGAGTCTCGTGGAATAAGCGATGATGCACGTGCAGAAACGCTACAGCAGTTGCTTGAACTCGTCCGCAAGCACACGCCGTCGAGACTGGTAATAAATGATCTGACGCCTTTCGTTCAGTTTGAATCATCAGATCGGTTTCGCCGTGAGATGATCGGCCTGCTTGACGGACTGGACGAATTGAACGTGACTTCTCTCATTGCTTTACCAGAGCCGGCAAACGTTCATTCGCAGCGTGTCATCTCGTTTCTTAAAAGCCAGGTCGTCGGCAGCGTTCATGTCGACCGACATCCAGATTCTTCTGACAAGGCGTACTCATTATCCCTGATCCCGAACGTCGGACATATCACTCGCGAACACACCGTCGATTGGGACCTTGCCACACTCGTCGACCCTGGTCAGAAGCACCTCATGACTGAGCAAGTCGACGAAAACGGAAGTCTACCCAGCGAAATGACTCCCGTAGAGCACCATGATCTAGAGCTTTCCACAGAACACCCCGCGATTCTCAAGCCCCACGTGTTTGACGAAGATGATTCTGTCGAGCAAACGTCGGAATCGCCAGGGGAAGCCGCCGTCGAACATAGTCCAGACGTGACCGAATCAGAGCAAGAAGACGTCTTCTACGGAGATCAGTTTATTTCTGATCTCAACAAGGAACTCAAGGAAATCGTCAAGCCATTTGAGGTAGTGACCCCGGAATCGAGTGGTGGGCCCGTCCAACCCGAGAAACATGAGAATCGGGACTCGTTCGTAGTTGCTTCAGACTTTTACTTTGACAACGTCCATGAGGACGGAGAAGACTTCTTGCTGATCGGAATCCGGTTGGAAAAGACACCGAAGATGATTCCCCGGAAATTCGATTTCGAGTTCATTTCCGAGATGACTCAGCAGCTGTTGCGCAGTTACGACCTCATGCTCGTTGATGAGGAGAGGCAGAATCTGGTTGTCCTTCTCGCGGCATCGAAGGAAGAGGCTGCCGACGTTTTCTTTCGGAAGCTTCGGGGAAAATTACTTGCAGAAGCACCTAATCAGGCGGCCAATCTGATGCAGTCTGTCGCCGCGATTGTCGCAGTTAATGGCGAAGGGTTTCAGTCTACTCGAGAGTTTTTAACCTTTATCGACCGGTCCAAGTAGACGACTGTACCGGAGTTATTCAGGCATCAGCGTTGCCACGATATCTTTGGTACCGATGGGGCCATTGAAATTTCGAAATCCCTCACCGAACGTTGCTCCGATCCGCAGGCCCTGCATTCGAGCACGAGCTTCCACCGACTTCAGGAAACCCTCATTTGAGATGTAAGTGTCTGGCTCATCATTGTTCTTGTAGTCGGGATTATAGAATTGCGACTTGAACGCCATCAGGCTCGCCATCCGCTGTTCCCACACATGCGAGACATCGACCACGAGCGATGGCTCGAAAGGAATGGCCTGCACATACTCCAGGACATGCTTCGGCCTCCATGCCTCTTGAGATTCTCCTGCATCGAATGATTCGATTCGACGAAGGCCTGAATAGAACGTGCATTCACCAACCAATTCCGATGCCGCTCCGTGATCCGGATGCCGGCATTCCCGGGCATTCATCAGTATAATTTCAGGCTGATGCCTGCGGATAACCCGGATAACGCCCAGTCTGTTATCAAATGTGTTTTCGATGTTGCCATCCGCAAGGCCGAGATTTGTTCGCACCGAAACACCGCTGATCCTTGCCGCTTCAGTCGCTTCCTCCGTCCTCAACGAAGCAGAGCCGCGCGAGCCCAGTTCTCCTCTGGTCAGGTCGACGATTCCAACTCGATAGTCCATCGAGGTCATGGAGCAGATCGTGCCACCGCAGAATAGTTCTGCATCGTCAGGATGTGCACCGAAAACAAGAACGTCCAGTTTGGCGAGATTACTCACAGCTCTATTTGACAACCAGGTTAACGATTTTTCCGGGCACGTAGATTTCCTTTACAATGGAATTGTCCCGGGTGTACTTCAATATACTCTCGTGCTCCCGAGCCACAGACAATACATCATCCTTTGACGCGGACGGTTCGATCGAAATCGATGCACGTACCTTTCCGTTGACCTGCACCGGAATCGTAATCGAGTCCTCCTTAAGAATTTTCTCGTCGTATGACGGCCATGATTGCGACGAGATCATTGTGGTGTTTCCGAATCTGTTCCAAAGCTCCTCTGCGATATGAGGTGCCAGCGGAGACAGCAATATTAAAAATGTCTCGGCTGTCGGTCTTGAAATGGTATCACGTTTCATCAGAAACGAGTTCATCTCAATCAACGCGGCGATAGCCGTGTTGAAGCTCATCCGATCGAGATCGTCCGTAACGCGCTTGATCGTACCGTGCAACATTTTCAGCGTCTCGTCACTCTCTGTAGCGGTCAATTCCCTTGTGCTGCCATCGTCGTTTACGTAGTTGCGCCAGACTCTCTTGAGAAAACGGTTTACCCCCACGATATCTCGCGTATTCCACGGCTTGGACTGCTCCAGGGGACCAAGATACATTTCGTAGAGGCGCAGGGTGTCGCAACCAAACTCTTCGCAAATCTCATCCGGACTGACGGCATTCTTGAGGCTCTTGCCCATCTTACCATATTCTTGCGTCACGGGTGCGCCATCATAAAAGTATGAGCGATCCTTCTGGTCCTGGACGTCCGATGCAGGTCGGCCGTCCTGATCGACAACACTATCTGCTTCGACGGCTATCCCACGCTGGTCCCGGTATGCGTACGCCTGGATATATCCTTGATTAACAAGTCTTCCGAACGGCTCATCGCAAGACACAAAGTCCAGATCAAAAAGTACCTTCTGCCAGAACCGTGCGTAGAGCAAGTGCAGAACGGCGTGCTCGACGCCGCCTACATACAGGTCAACACCATCTGTGCCCATCCAGTAAGATTCCTTTTCCGGTGAGACAAGTGCGTCTTCATTCCCGGGATCAATGAACCTGAGGTAATACCAGCAAGAACCGGCCCACTGCGGCATCGTATTGAGCTCCCTTTTATAAACGACACCATCTATCTCAATTTCTCGCCAGGAACGCGGTGCCCTGCTTAAGGGCGGGCGCGGTGGTGCGTCCGGGTCGTCTGAAGCTTCAGGCCGAAAATCTTCCATGGGCGGCAGCGCAACTGGCAAGTCAGCTTCGGGAACGGTTCGGATACTCCCATCGGGCCCATGCAAGATCGGGAAGGGTTCGCCCCAGTACCTCTGTCTACTAAACAGCCAGTCCCTGAGTTTGTATTGAACGTGTGCCTTACCGGAACCCGTATCCTCAAGCCACTCGATAATTTTGTTCTTTGCCTCGGTTGTAGACAACCCGTCAAGCACAACGTCATCGTTAAACGAGTTGACGGCAATACCTGATCCGGAGTATGCTTCCCCGGGTGCCGCAACGTCTTCAAGATACTTTTCGGGAGTAGTCTGCTTTTCGCGGAGCCAATCCATGGGAGGAACGATTACCGGACGTATTTCCAGACCGAACTCCTGAGCAAATTCGAAGTCGCGGGAATCGTGAGCTGGAACGGCCATAATTGCGCCGGTCCCGTAGCCCATCAACACGTAGTCTGAGATCCAGATTGGTATTTCGAGGCCGTTAGTCGGATTAACAGCAAAGCCGCCCGTAAATACACCTGTTTTCTCTCTCGTTTCTGAGGCCCGATCCACGTCACTCTTCCGGGATGCTTCCCGCCGGTAGCCATCCACTGCTTCCCGCTGGTCCTTTGTCGCAAGCGAATCGACAAGCGGGTGCTCCGGTGCCAACACCATGTAGGTTGCACCAAACAGCGTATCGGGGCGCGTTGTGAACACGTCGATCTCGGCATCGAATCCTACGACAGGAAAACGGACCCGGGCGCCGGTGCTCTTTCCGATCCAGTTCTCCTGCATCATCTTAACTGGAGCGGGCCACTCAACATCGTCCAGTCCGTCCAGTAGTCTTTCGGAGTACGTAGTGATCCGTAACATCCACTGCTTCAAAGGCCGCTTGAAAACCGGATAATTCCCACGTTCACTTCGACCATCTGCTGTCACCTCTTCGTTCGCCAGCACGGTTCCAAGGCCCGGGCACCAGTTGACAGGTACTTCCGCCAGGTAGGCCAGGCGAACGTGAGATAATATTTCCTCTTGTTGATCGACCGTTCGTTCAGGCCACCGGATGCTGGACGGCGTCGGCTTGAATGTTACCGTACCCTCGCTGTCGATAAATCGCGCACCTGCCGACAGGTCATTACGAAGGGTTTCAATCGATCGCGCCTTGCCTTCCACTTCATCGAAGTAGGCATTGTACAGCTGCAGGAATATCCACTGCGTCCATTTATAGTATCCGGTGTCGGTGGTCGCAAGAACACGATCCCAGTCGTAGCTAAAACCCAGTCGCTTGAGCTGCGACAACATATTGTTAATGTTTGCCTCGGTCGTAACGCGCGGATGCACTCCGTGCTCTACTGCGAATTGCTCGGCAGGAAGGCCGAAAGCGTCAAATCCAATAGGGTGTAGCACATTGAAACCAAGCATTCTCTTGTACCTGGCTACAATATCAGTTGCGATGTATCCTAGCGGGTGCCCGACATGCAGGCCTACGCCCGATGGGTAAGGAAACATGTCGAGTACGTAGAACTTTGGAGTATCGAAATCGATCGTATCAGGAGTGGCAAAGGTCTTTTCTTCTTCCCAGACTTTCTGCCAGCGAGCCTCGATTTCTGCGTGAGTATACCCGGACATGAACTATACTAATTTGGATGATTAGGAAGACCCGTCGAACGTAAAGGTGACCCGGGGGTTCAATTTGGGATCCTTTACCTCCCGCCTAAACTAAGCCTGAAGTGAACAGATAAAAATTTCGCTTATGGAAGACCTGCTGAAAAATATGACTTCGATCGCTATTGTCGGAGCTTCACCGTCGCGCATGCGGCCCAGTAATAGAATGGTAAGGTATCTGACCCAGAACGGCTTTACCGTCATCCCGATCAATCCGAACTACGACGAGGTCGAAGGAATACCCTGCCATTCGTCGATCGAGAGCGTCCCTGCTGACGTAATGGTCGATGTATTTGATGTCTTCCGAAATCCACGGTACACGGCCGATACTGTGCGTGAAATCGTGCTCTGGGCTGAAAAAACCGGTCAGCGGCCGGCAATCTGGACCCAACTCGGAGTCTCGACCCAGGAAGCACAATCCATCGCCGGGAACGCCGACCTGGAGTACATTTCCAACCGTTGTTTGATGGTTGAGCACTCAACTATGCAAGTGTCCTGACTAGACGAACTCTCGGAAGCGTTGTATTTCTTCTTCGAGACGCATTCTCATCGGAACGAGGCGTTCGTCTTTGCCGGTCCTTGTTGCTTCGAGGACACTTTCGTAAAACCACAGCTGTTCGGACGGATTTGCACTGAGTGCTTTTCGATCGGGTCCATTTTCGAACACATTTATCCCCGATGACATCGTCTCATTTATTGACCACAGATTGTGGATTTTGTCTGCAAGACTGATGGCGTGAGCTCTGTCAGATGCCGACGACAATCGATCGATGTATCCGATTTTTCGATCTTTCCATCGCCGGGGGATACCATCGTCATCCAGTTTGTCTTCAGAGACCTCACGAACCAGATCCGCCACTGGTGAACCGACTAACGATACCAGTGACTCGTACCTGAAATATTCGCGGAATCGGTTTCCGTCCTCGATGATATCGTGCAGGAACGCAGCAGCGACTGTTTCATCATCCCAGCCTGCTCCCTTGACAATAATTGCTACTGCCGTCAAATGAGCCATTACCGGAACTCGTAATGCCTCCTCAGTCGGAACCGGATACGATGGATCGCGCCACCGGCCCTTACGATACGTTCGATCATGCCACTCAGAGGCAAGTTCTATCGCATGTTCTACCAGTGGACTAAATAGGGTAATGGTATACTCCATGATTACAGCGCTACTACTATGTGCTTGTCTGTCTCGACTGGAAGGATATCCAGGAGCGAATTGATGAATCCTGTTCCGTAACGTGAGATAAAGTATGCGGCAGCAACGGTTCGTTCCTGCTGTGATGAGCCAGGGTAGATGTTGTCGATGATTTTACCCAGACGGTTCCGTGTGACCTCGTGCCTTTGCTTCTCTGCCCGGACTACCTTTCCCTGCAGCTTTCCCAGTTCTTTCTCTATGGACGACCCGATTGCGAGAGTACTCTTTTCAAGCGTTGGGTCCAGCTCGGCAATCTTGTCAGAAAGGCGACGAATTTCCTGATTTAGCAGTTCCCTGGTCGGCAGAAATATGTCGTCAATATCAGATCTCATCGATTTCCTGACAACCGACGTAAACATTCGCTCAACGTCCGTATCAATTTCCTCGATACGTATGGACTCTTTTTCGAGAAGCCGAGCGACATGGTTTTCAACAATCGTAACACTTGCCCTGGGATAGATGATGGGCATTGGAATCCCGGCCCATTCGTAAGCGGTCTTTAGTTGGCCGAAATACGACGTCTCACCCGGTCCTGCAACATATGCGACCGTCGGTAAAACCGTATCCTGAAACAGGGGCCGCAGCACCACGTTCGGGCTAAAATGCTGTGGAGTGTTCTTGATTTCATTCAAGATCTCGGATGAAGACCAGTCTTGCGATCCGGCTTTGAATCTTTCACCGACAGGGTCAACGGCAACGCGTTCAGAGTTCAGAAAAAATAAATTCGTCGAACGCGGTGTGAGCTGGGCGTGGAACTGCTCAGCGAGTTTTTCCGAGGTTGCTTCTATGCCTTTGTTCAGCGACTCGAAGGAGCGGACCGCTTTTTCAAACAGCGGCGTTGCGAGTGCTTTCAAGTGCGGGTCATCGCCGGAAATGATAACCAGTCCTGTACCGCGAAACATCCAGGTCATGAACTTTGCAAACGCGTCTCGCCATGTCACGCCAGCCTTGAATGTGTCTCTCAACACTGCAACCACGTCATCTGCCGATTCTCCACCATGAAAGATTTCCTGGAGGTTATCAATGAGATCTCCGACCTGCTCATCAAGAATGATTCGACCTACCGGACCATTACTCCCACTGGTGTTCTGAAGTCGTACTTCATGTTCGGGAGATGCATATACCGAAGAGATCTCATCGAAATCGTGGTCTTCGCCGGCGAGCCAGAAAACAGGCACAACCGGTCGCGATGTCCGCTTCTGCAATGTCGCCGCGAGCTGGATAGTAGTGATCGTCTTGTACTGGGTGTACAATGGCCCACCAAAAAGCCCCAGCTGCTGACCAGTAACGACAACCGAGGCATCGGGAGACAACAAGTCCTCTATTCGACTCAGTGCTTGCTCGTCGGCGCCCCATTCTTTGTTCTGTGTCCTGAGTACTTCTACCAGCGTGGTCCTGTCCCGCGGAACCTGAAGTGTCCGTTCAATTGCGGCATCCAGTGAGGAGGTTTCGTAGGGATCGCCAGCGTAGTATTCACCGAGGCGCTGATAGTCAGAACAGTAAGCAGCGAAAAGCTCAGGAAAAGCTTTCAGGTCCCGATACGAAATCTGACTCTTTACAGTCACTTGACCTGATTCAACAAAGGAAATCGTACTAGCCTGCAGTTATTACCGGGATGTCTAATTAGGCGCGCTTTTATACTTCTCGATGTCATCGCGAAGTCGGGCTGCTCGTTCATAATCTTCCTCAGCGACCGCTTTATCAAGCTGTTCTTCAAGTCGCTCAAGCTCTGATTCCGGAACCCTGGAAACGTCGGCCTCTTCGTCGACTGGCTCACCACCAGTCAGTTCTCCCAGCCCTTCATCTTCAGAAGGAATACCGGCGTCCTCCATTACCTCGGGGCTCACATAGATTGGAGCATCGACTCGTACTGCGAGCGCAATTGCGTCGCTCGGGCGGGAATCCAGGTAGCCTTCCTCTCCTTCCTGTATGTATCTAATACGGGCATAAAATGTCCCCTCTCTCAGCTCACTGATAACTACGTCGAGTACTTCAGCACCCAGGTCATCAAACAGGTCGCGTAACAGATCGTGAGTCAAGGGCCGCGGAGGCTGGATTTTTTCGAGCTCAAGTGCAATGGCCTGGGCCTCAAAATGTCCAATAATAATAGGCAGGCGCCGATTGCCGTCAATCTCACCCAGTACGAGCGCGTACGCCCCGCCAGAGGACGGATTTGTCGATAGTGCTATTATATCAACTTGAATAAAATCCATAAAGAAGGCAATGAAGATTAAGGTCGGTCTGGTATTTGAATCGACCAGATAATCAGGGTTTCAAGTAGGAGCATCGGTCAGATACATCGCTTCAACGCGTCCACGAATCTCTGGTTCTCATTTCGTGTACCAGCGCAGACCCGCAGCATTGTCGCGAGTTCCGGGTAGGATGACATTTTTCGGACAGCGATCTTCATCGCTCCCAGACTATCTGCAAGTTGAGCCGGATCCCGCTGCGTTTCGAACAGGAAGAAATTTGCCCGGGTAGGATACGCTTTCACGCCGTCGATCTCGTCAACCCGATTCCACATCCAGTCAGTTTGATTCCGCATCTCAAGAATCCACTGACTGATCAGGTCACTGCTTTTAAGGAGTTCAATTGCACACAACTCGTCATGTTTGCCAATCATGAATGGCAATCTTGCCTTCTTCATCTCAAATACGAGAGATGGGTGACCTACAAGATACCCTATGCGCAATCCTGCCATTCCAAACGCTTTTGACATGGTACGAAGCAGGATCAGATTAGGATGTTCGTTCAACAACATTTGTGCAGAGGCCTCGGGGACAAACTCTATGTATGCCTCATCAAGAACAACGATGCCTTCAGAGGCATCAACGATTCGACGAATGTCGGAAAGACCGACAACCAGACCTGTTGGATTATTCGGACTGGCGATTACAGTAAGCGCCGGCTTCACTCTCTGAATGGCATCAATCAACCTGCCAACATCGAACGAGAGATCCTCCTTGCACGGAACCTCGGTAAGACCAGCGCCGAATAGACGGACAACCGATTTGTACAGCGCGAACATAGGGCGCGGCAATACAACATTCGTCTCAGTTCCAAGAAAGCATAGCGCAATGAAATGCGACAGCTCATTGGATCCGTGCCCGACAATGATACCGTCGGGATCAAATGATTCCACGTCGGCAATAGTCGCAATCAGTTTGTCAGGGAACTCCGCCGGATAACGATTTACAGAAAGATCCCCGAGAATTTCCGTGAACCGCTTTTGCAGAGCATCCGGAAGCGGGAACGGATTCTCGTTCTGATTGAGCTTTACTTCAATATTCTTTGGAACACCGACGTGGTACGCTTTCTCACGGCGTACTTCTGGACGTACAATATTAAGAACTGATTCGAGTGAATTGTTCGCCAACAGATTCCAGGCTGCTCACTGAGTGGATAAATGACAAATAGAAAAGACCCGGCGTAGTACACATCCGGGTCTCATGTTGTACCGTTGTGGCCGGCGTGTTAATCGATATTCTCTGAGGATGTTTCCGTAAGCTCGGGCAAGCCGCGGAATTCAAATCCAGGCAGGCAATTGTCTTTAATATGACGAACAACCTCGTGCATCGCTGCGACAAACTTGCCAAAATCCTCCTTGTACAGAAAGATCTTATGCTTCTCATACCGACCATCGTCGATACGCTTGCTTTCGGTGATGGTGATGAAGTAATCCTCGCCGGACCTTGTAGTCTTCACATCAAAGAAATACGTACGCTTGCCCGCAGGCACGCGTTTGGAGTAAACCTCGTCTCGGTAACGGCCTGACCGACCTGATTCCTTGTCTTGCTGCTGGTTAGAATCGTCGTCGTCGGGTTCGTGTCCATACGCGTGGTTGTCGTCATAACCCATCGAACTACTCCTTGCTGATGCGCGAACTGAGTCAATAAGCGAAAGATATGCACATCGTAACGCTCCAATACCTGAATTTTCAATATCCGAAAGCTTTTCAGAAAAAACAATTCGGCACGTCGTTGCGAGCATGCTAGGCGAGTGGGATTCTACATAGAGCCTGAGGAGGCAATTCTCGCATCTCCACAGAATCACCGGTCAGAGGTGCTTCACAATCCCCCGGATAAGCTTTTCGAGGTCATGACGAACGGTCTGCCCGACTTCAAGAACTTCGGCGTGAGACAAGGCGGTAGGAGAAATACCAGCTGCCTTATTGGTTATGGTTGAAATACCCAGAACTCTCAGTCCGTAATATCGGGCGGCTGTGACTTCCGGGACAGTGCTCATTCCAATGGCGTCTGCGCCCAGGGTCCTGTATGCCCGAACCTCGGCTGGCGTTTCGTAGGACGGTCCCGGCGTCCAAAAATATGTTCCGACCGCTGTACGAATTTGAAGTCCGGTGGCAATATCTCGAGCATCTGCGATCCAGTCGCGGTCATACGGCGCCGACATATCGGGAAACCGGGGACCATCACCGGGATGACCAATGAGTGGGTTCGCAAAACCGAAATTGATATGATCCTCAATGAACATTATTGTCCCCGGCAAGAACGAAGGGTTCGACCCACCGGCTGCGTTTGTTACGAGCAAGTTCCTGATACCAAGTCGAGCAATGAGAGAAATGGGAAATACTACTTCCTGAATGTCATAACCTTCATAGAAGTGGACGCGACCTTTCAGGAATAAGACATCGCGTCCTTCAAGTCGGCCGAACAGCAGACTTCCAGAATGCCCTTCGACTGTTGACTGCGGATAGCCTGGCAGATCCGACGATGCTATCGTAACCACGTCTGTCAGGGCATCTGCCAGATTTCCAAGTCCCGACCCGAGTACCAGAGCGATTTCGGGAACCAGATCGGTCCGTTTCCGGATGACTTCAATTGCCTCTACGGTATTGACAATCATGCCATCGCCAGCTTTTCGACTGGTGCGGCAAATCGCACAACAATCATCGTCATGTCGTCGTGTCGTTCTGCACCATCGACGAACTTGTCTACTTCCTCTTGTACGGTGTCTAGAACTCCCCGGGCCAGCGTTGACTCACAATCCAGAATGACATCTGAAAGCTGCTTGTCGCCGAACAACTTGCGCTCTGTATTCATGGCTTCTGAAAAACCATCTGTAAAGAGGACAAGTGTGTCATCTTCACCGAGTCTGATGACCTCCTGCTTAATGTTCTTGTCAAAAACATTGCTCGAGGCCAGCCCGATCCCAAGTCCTTGAGGCTGAATGAACTCTATAGCGGGTTGTGAACCTCCACGCCTGAGAATAATCGGATTATGCCCCGCACGGGCGAAAGTAAATGTATGCTCACGCAGATCCAGAATCCCATAGATCATCGAGATAAAAGTACCTCGCGGCGCATTTTCCCAGAACAATGCATTTATTCTTTTTAGAACTTCGGCAGGCTCATGGTTTTCGCGGCACAGTGTCCTGAGGAAGCCTTTTGTGAGGGTCATAAAAAATGCTGCCTGTATGCCCTTTCCACTCACGTCACCGATAACAATGGCAAGCCGGTCCGGGCTGACTGATACGAAGTCGAAATAATCACCACCAACTTCCTCGGCGGGAAGACATCGTGCAGCGACATCCAGACCGGATATGGATGGCATTTCGCGCGGTAGAAAAGATTCCTGGACTTGCTGGGCGATACTTAATTCGTGCTGCAGTCGCTCTTGTTGTCTGAGGTCTCGTATGTAGGCTGGAACATAGTCACGAACTCTTTCAATCGGCGCTCCCCGAATGATGCCAACCGATCCGATGATGATAAGCGAGACGAGCAGCAACACAGCGAGAATAAAATCAAAACCAGTGCCAGAGCCCGAAGTGAGAAATGCTTCCTTCAGCATCCAAAGGACGCTTCCCGAGAAATAGCCCGTGAGAATTGTCGCAAGATCAAAGCGAATGAACGCAATACCTATCACCAGACCCATGATTCCAGATACAAGCCATTCCAATCCCATTGGTCGAATAGCCGGGAACGAAATTTGTACCGACGCGAGAACTATGACGGCCGCCGCGATGCTCCACGCTGTACGTGCAGTATTGCGACGGACAACTGCCAGCACGCCAACCAGGACAATTCCCAGCTCGGCATATCCAACAAAACCGTGCAGGCCAATGGCTGACAGGAATGGACTGGCACTTGCACCCGAAGCCAGGTCGGGGCCTAATTCAAGACGTATGTCCGGTACGATTGCAAGCAAAGCTGTAGTTAAGCCGAGTAACACAAAGCCAAGCAAAACTCCTCTGATCAGGGCTTGACCCACTCGAACATTCATTATGCGACCCTGTCGCATCAGGCTGGCCGACAACAACTGGCGTGACCAATGAGGTCTGGCAAGTGAGTCAGCTGAGCTCGTCACAAGGAAAAGCAGAACGGCCATTCCGCCGCCAACAAATCCACCTATTACAAGTGGAAACAACAGTCGGGCCCAGATCGGAAAAGGCGAGAATCCGAAAACGAGATTCGAAATCGTGACAATCCATAGAACAAGCATCGTCGCAAATGCAAAAGCATCGATCAGCGCGGCTTTTACGTCAATCAGCCGCGAAATCAATCGTCTGAAAAACGAGACAATCAGAAAGCTAAAAATGATGAAGGCGACAGCCGCAGATATTCCGAGTGCAACGATTTCAGTCGTTGTATTGTCAGATTCGGCTGCTGGTGAATCGTGGCGGACCTCGATACTGTATAAAGATCCTCGCGTCGTAATCGAGACGACCGGGGTGAAAATCTGCCCATGCTGTGATTCCGTGCTTACGAACCGAACGTTTGCGACTGTACCATCGGCATCTGTCGCTAACCACACCGAGTCCGCTGCGAAGAAATAGCCTGCGAGGTGGTACTGTTCAAGATGATGACGTGCGATGGCCACAGTGCCCTCAGGACTAATCAGGAGCTCACCAGCATTTTCCTCTGATACTCCTCGTTTGAATAAGAGTGCTGTTGTATCACTTGGATATTCAAGACGGGTCGGAAATAGACCCGAGTCAAAGTCAAACGATGGAGGACGTAAAGAATCCGGGTCGGTGACGATCCTGTCAACCGGTCGTCGATTTCGAAACAGCGTACCGATTGCGACACGGTCGAGACGTCCAAGATAGATTGAATTGTTACTGAACTCGAACACTTTGCCGGACAGGGTCAGCCCAAGATTGAACACGCCGTCCCATCCACCAACCGAAGTTGGCTGATAAAAAATGACCTCCCACGAATGCAACGGCAGGACTTCCTGCTCGACTGCATCGATATTCTGCATCAGGTAAGATCTTCCAAGCGAGTCTTGTACGGACTCTATCACTGAGCTCCACCTGTGCAGCCTCGCTCGCGGCTCCAAATCGGTCGTCGAATAACCGTGTCTGACGAGGAAGGTAGTAGCGGCAGCGACTGCATCAGATCTAGACAACCGGGTATCTGCCTTACTATCCGGGTGCTGTCCGGGAAGAACAAAAACAAACACAACCAGGCCAACAACGGCCAGGAGAATCAGGACACGGGTATCACGACTGATATTTTTCGTTAATCGATAAGACAAGTGTCAATTAGCGTCACGTGTACTGCAGAATCTGATAGTTCCTGATGCTCCAGTTTACTTGTTCTATGATGACCCGAATCGTCGTAGTAAGCGGTATCGCAATGAGCATTCCAACGATACCGGCGAGCTGCGCCCCGATCAATACAACGAACAGAATAATCAGAGGATGAGCGCGTGCTGCCCGTGAGAAGATAAGCGGTTGAAAGAAGATATTATCGAGAATCTGGGTAATACCCATCGCGATGAGGATTGGAACGAACAGCGTCAGGTCTCCAGTCTGCGCGATTCCGATCAATGAACCGGCAAGGATTCCCATTACGGGGCCGAAGTACGGTATTGTGTTTGCCAGGCCTACGAATAAACCAACGGCGAGCGCGTATTCTACTCCTGCCAGATATAGAAGAATCGACGCAACTGTTCCTATTGACACAGACTGCAACAGAAGGCCTCGCAGGTATCGACCCATATTTGACTCGACCTTCTCAACGATAGTGAGGGTGATCTCGAAGTACTTGTTTGGCGCCAACTGCAGAAGATTCTGCTTGATCGAGGTACCGTCTTTCAGAAAAAAGAAAGTTACAAACGGAACCACGACGACGGCATAGAACAGGTTCGCAAACACACCTACAATCGAGCTCATAACGTTGGAAATCCGATCCGCCTCGAACAACGTGGTTATTGCCGCCTCCAGACATGTGGTAAGGGATCCATCCTGGATGGCAACCGGCAGCCTGTCTTCAATTGCTGCAAGAATCGATTGAATGGACGAAGGCGAAATCAACTGGGATATTTCAGACACCTGACCAGCTACGAACGGCACGAGATACCGCAGCAGAATGGATATCCCTCCAAAGACTACTACAAACGTAATCAGAATTGCAGGAATGGCTCCCATGCCGACTGATTGAAATCGGTCAACTATAGGTCTCATCAGGTAAGCCAGGATCGCGCCGACCACCAGATAAATAACAAGTCGCGAGAAGTACCATACGACAACCAGAAACAGCACAATAAACAGTGACCACAATACAATGCGAACCACTCTCTCAACAGTTATCCGTCCCGACTGGGGTGGTTCACCGCGAGATGGTTCTGACTGCAGGAGTATTTCTGTTTCTTCGGGCGCCATTTTATTCGATATTCGCTCCTGTCCTACGCTTGATCGGTTGAATCGTTTTCGACTTTGTTGTACGCGTCGCGAGCGATCCCATAATTGTATCCCCTTCTGAGGAGGAAGGCAATAGAGCGGTTGCGACGCTTTTCCGTCGATTCCAGTCGACCGTATGATCTCCACTTCGTTCTCAGGAGATCTTCTGCCCGCTGATCCATCCGGGTACTATCCAGCGAACTTAACGCAGCCTCGATAATCTCGCGGTTCACCCCTTTCTTCATAAGGTCAGATCGCAGCCTGGACGGACCATGACCTTTGCTGCGGTGGCGAGATGAGACAAACTCAAGGGCGTACGACTCATCATCTACGAGCTGCAGCTTGATGAACTCCTCAACGATTTCCTCTACAAACTCCGCACTACCACTGTACTTGTTCAGTCGCAAACGAAGTTCACTGGCGGTCCTTGCGCGAAAAGACAGGTAGTTGAACGCAACATGTCTGGCTTTCTGCTTGAAATCGGCATCCAGCAAACTACGTAACACCTCAGCGCTCAGCCGTTGTCCTACTTTAACAGGACTCCCGGCGAGTACAGATACAGCGAGACCAAAGGCAAACGACTCGTCGAGATAGAGCGAAACACGCGAGATGGATTTCTGTGCCTTGATTGCAGTTACCGTCCCCGCCTCAATCGAAGAACGAATTTTGATGTATTTGCTTAGTGCGGTTTCCATTGTCAAGTACCAATGTTGCCAAGCGCAAGCGAGACCAGGCCGAGAAACATGCTGTATTTTAGCATACGACTGAGACTGCGAGCGTTCTCGACAGAAAGCAACTGGCGAAGCATTTCCAACAGCATGACACCTACCGGTATTATACTCACCAAATACAACCCGGAGTTACCGAACATGTATGGTAGCGGCAAAAGGACAATAGTCACGATAACGATAAAGCGAACTACGCGAGCACTTCGTTCTATCCCTGCACCTATCGGTAGACTCTGAGATTTAGCCGCTGAATCTCCGACAATATCCTCGACATCCTTGACAATTTCTCGCGCAAGTGTGAGTAGAAACGCAAACAGTATTCCCAGCCAGACACTACCGCTCTCTCCCGACACCAGTGCGCCGTATAGCAGCGAGAGCGAGGTAACGATACCGATTACGATATTACCCGTAACTCCGCTCCGTTTCAGCCGACTGTTGTAGAGGTAGAGTAGACCCGTACAAACCAGCGCAACTGCAACATGCTTGAATGAAATTCCAAAGGCAACTGCGATTCCCAGAAACGAAAAAAGGAAACCCAGCCATTGCGCAACACCGGGAGTCATTCTTCCAGATGGAAGTACCCTCCCCGGTCGGTTGACGCGGTCAATTTCGAGATCAGCTACATCATTATGAATGTTGGCTCCGGCCCCTATCAGGGCAACAGACAGCGCAGCCAGTGCCAGGGGAATTGCGGTTGACGGGTCGACGACCTGAGCCGGACCCGCAGCGATAATTAATCCCACGACTACCCCGAACATCATCATGACGATGTTACCCGGCCGGACGATCTCGACTATCGCCGGTAGACTGCGCGGAAGTGAATCAGTTGCTCTCAATCCTAACCCGTAAAAGACCTTACGTACCTGGCAGCAGCATGACCGCATTAATGAGGAGTCGCGACGGTCCGATCCAGAAGTATCGATATTGTGTGTTGTCGACTAGCAACACGTATTTACCTCTTCCGGACGGCTGTACTCCGGCGAATACAGCACCGGCCAAGCGCTTTTTCTCATCCTCGGAAGCATATCCAGCCGCAAGAACGCGGCTGGGATCCTTGTCGTAGTGGCCGACAATCTGATATTTGTCAGACGCCTCAAGTGCCGCGGTTCTCTGTTTGAGCGAGTAAACATTTGTTCTCATCCCGAACGCGAGCGGATTCGATTCGTCGAGCGTACCACGAAATGCCGATCCGGGAATTCGTTTCAGGCCGGACTGTTTTTCGCGATCCTCGTACCGAATGTAGTTGTCTTCGCCGTCGCCGGCAGTCGAATCGTTTGCAGAAGTTAGCGACTCACGCAGTTCTATCGACGTCAACTTGCTTTGCGCCGAAGTCAGCATATCCGCACCCTGCTCCAGACCAATCAGGACTCCCCCGCGCGAAACCCATTGTTTGAGGCTCTCTACCATTGTCGTATCTGCAAGCGATTTATACGATCCGTTGAAGCCTGGGACAATGATAACTTCGTACTCTGAAAGGTCAATCGAACCCATGTCATCCTTTCGAATACGATCAATACCAAACTTGATGTCCTGATCAAACATGTACCAAATCTGACCCGCCGAGTAGCTGCTAATTGGAGAATCTACAATCAAGCCGACGTCGGGTTGTGGGACAGGCCGACTATTTGACGAGG
Organism: Rhodothermales bacterium; assembly: GCA_013002165.1. Lineage (GTDB taxonomy): Bacteria > Bacteroidota > Rhodothermia > Rhodothermales > JABDKH01 > JABDKO01. The sequence goes on from JABDKO010000313.1 coordinate 33,570, forward strand.
CAAGATTGATTCCCTTCTCTACCTGTCCGGATGGCAGTGCCTCCACTCCTACATCGGCGTAGTCTGCGACGGCCTGCATATCGGTTACAAAAGACTTCGATTTCTTCTGATTACGCCCGGCAAGAACGACCAGAGTCCCTCGACTGTAGTCTTTCCCTCCGGCACTGAATGTTTTTCGGACAGCACGCACCTTGTATCCTTTCCGCCATAGCTCGGCGAGAGCCATGGGTGCGTTTTGTTGGCTCCAATCGATGACCCATGCGTACGGGTCGCCAACTTTGCTGACTGCACTTGTGGCTTCAGGAAGTTCCGTGACCTGTTCCAGTGACAAACCTGCAGATGATGACCGATGATACGCTTTGATATTGTACGCGAGTGGCATCGACCAGGACGTCATGTCGTACGTCACCGAGTCCTCAAGCGCCAGGTTCCGTTTCAGTACCGTGTTAACAAACACACGTCTGGGCTGATCAACCGGAACTACAAACGTTCCTTCCGGAATGTTTACACGACCCGGCAAGTTGGACCAGTAGTCAGTCGTATTCGTCACGACAGAGGTGGAAGTCGTCCTGTAGATATCAACTCCGTGCGTGTGTAGAATCTTCAGCATTCGATACAGGTTACCACCTGCTTCATCATCCGGGAAGAGAAACACCGTCTTGTCCCGATCAGGGTTGACAAAGAAATCCCTGAAGTACGAAAGCAATGCCTGTCGCCGGGCGACGGATGTCTCTATCGTTGCCATCGAGGTCGTGAAATGATCGAACACTCGTTGCGCCAATGTCAGGACATACTCGTCATTGGTCTTGACTGCACGACCGCCACGGCTGTGACCTCCTTGCTCTGTGAGCATGCCAATTGCTCCCATGTTGGTTGGATAAGATGAACCGTATCCGGGATAGTAGAAGTCGAATGCTTCGCGTGTGGCGTAATTGATATCGTGTCTGTCAAATGCAGCGGCATTGGCGTCGCCGAATATTTTTGCCCAGTCATCGTAAGCGGATGGGATCTCCAGATTACGTGGAGTTGTGCCGGGCATAGTGAAGTAATTTGAATTGTAGCCTTGCTCATGGTAGTCTACATGAACCTGGGGTAACCATTCCTGATAGGCTGCTATCCGCGAACGGGACTCAGGATGGACCAGCCATAACCAGTCCCTGTTCAAATCAAACCAGTAGTGGTTCGTCCTTCCACCGGGCCATGGCTCATCGTGTTCAAGTTCCGCGGCATTTTTGTTTACAATGTTGTTAGCCATCGAGCGATACCAGTAAACATACCGGTCGCGTCCGTCCGGATTGATACAAGGGTCGATGATGACAACACTTTCGTCAAGTACTGAAGTCACGCCGGGGTCGTCCGAGACCGCAAGGCGATATGCAACCTGCATGGATGCCTCTGTGCTTGACGCCTCGTTTCCGTGAACGTTGTACGACAACCAGACTACGGCGGGATTGGCGGCAATCAAGTCGGCAGCTTCCGCCGTAGGAAGCCGGTCGCCTTCCGCGAGACGAAGATTGTTTGCTTTGATTTCCTCGATCCTGGCATGATTCGCCGGTGATGTCACGACAAGGTAGTACAATGGACGACCTTCATATGTCGTCCCGTACTGATGCATCTGGATTCTGTCGGAGACCGAATCCAGATGGGTCAAATAGTCAACTACGTCGTGGTGAAAGGAAAATTGCTCACCGGGTTCATAGCCAAGAAATTCTGCTGGAGAGGTGATACCCGGAACAGCTGGTCCATCGACCGCGAAGCTGAATCTTTCGGGTGTCAGATCTACCTGTGCAAATCCAGTCAGCGGGATTGTTACCACCGTGACCAGGGCCAGAACAGCTGCCCGAATCAACTCCTTCATTTGAATACTATACATGCTTGTTAATCTATTTCTTCGAATCTGTTTGCAGCGCGATTCTTTCGAACCCGTGTCGCGTCGAAAACAAGGCCGTTCATGGCAATGTAGATCCCTTCCGGAAGCGTCTGCACAGCTGCAATTGCAAAACCGATATTAAACTCGGCATCAGTCTGCTTGAAGCGGGCGGGCGACAGCGACCCGACCAGCACAATGGTTTTACCTGGAATCCCAATCAGCGCACGACCCGTTTCGGTCATTGTGTCCGTACCATGCGTAATCAGAATCCGACCCTCTACTGCCTCCTCGACGCGCTGCCTGACAAGCGCCCGATCTTCATCGTTCATATCGAGACTGTCCTTTCTGAAAAGTGTCTCTATTGTGTACGGCGTCAACGCGTTGACATTCCGAAGCACATCTGCGATCTGGGGCTCTCCTATCTGGTATGCGCTCTGGGCATCGAAGTATTCCTTATCGATCGTACCGCCGGTAGTCAGAATTCGGACCATATACTCCAGTCTATTTTTCCCGAAGACTAAGCCCGAGAGTGAATTGCCAGATGGCTGCTGCCGCGAGACGACTTGTTCGGTTGTCAATATCGAACACCGGATTGACTTCGACCAGATCCATTGAGTGAACATTGGGTGAGAGACCGGCTTCGAATGCCGCCCCTAGAAGATCCCTGCTCCGCAGTCCGTTCGTCGAGGGTGCCGATACGCCGGGTGCTGATGCCACGTCAACCACGTCCATGTCAAACGTCACCATTGCAGGCATTTTCGCCTTGCGAATAGACTCCGTGTACGTGGAAACCGCAAAAACGTCTCTGAACGCGTATGATGACTTTGTTCGCTTCAAATAATCGATATGTTGCCGGGAGACAGAGGCAGGCTGCAACCCGTGCACCGCGTATCCGGTCGTGATAGACCTCTCCTCCAATATCTGACGAAATGGTGATCCCGAATGCCCTTCGCCATTCTTTAGCGGCCGGACGTCGGCGTGGGCATCCAGATTGACTACAAAGACATCTTTACGTGCGGCGACGTAACCAAGAAAATGACCGTACGATGTCTCGTGACCTCCCCCGATGACGATCGGAAATTTCCCGTCTTCAAGTATCTCCCCGATGACTTCACCAAGCTGTTGCTGATTGCTACTAAGATCGTCAGACACCTTCAAGTTGCCAGCGTCGTACGTTTGGCCCAGCAGATCTTTATGAACGGCGAATTCGCGCGGGTCGGGTGTCAATTTGTATAGTTGCTGCCGAATATGATCCGGCGCTTTGGCGGCACCGGCACGACCGCCATTCTTTCGAACACCGCTATCGACAGGAAACCCGAGGATGACTATTTCTGCAGACTCATAGTCTTGACAAAGCAGGGTGCTGATGCGTGGATCGTCGTCATCGACAAACGCATTCTCGAAAAGAGGCGACTGAAATATCGATAGATCCATAGCTTCTGCATATCGATTTTGCTCAGACCAAGGTACTGAAAACCAGACAGGTCTCCGGATCTTCTGCTACAACGTGTCGCCGTTAATATACGTCTGCGTTACGCAAGTCGGCACAAAATGATAGAACCACTGATCGACGGAGTCGGCGGCGACGAGCGTGAAATCAGCTTGTTTTCCAATTTCTATGGATCCGATGGTTCTGGACATGCCGATTGCGTGTGCAGCGAACAGTGTCGCACCTTTCAGCGCCTCTTCGGGGGTCATCCTGTTCATGGTGCAAGCAAGAGTCAGCGCAAGCGGTAAGTGATAAGATGGTGCACTACCCGGATTGAAATCTGTAGCAACCGCTACACGCGCTCCTTCTTCTATGAAATCCCTTGCATTCAGAGGAGGTTGGCGAAGATAAAGAGTGGCAATCGGCAGCGACACTGCAACCACTCCGGCACGCGCCATCGCCCGAATACCCTCTCGAGAAGTATGTTCAAGATGATCGGCGGAGATCGCATCTACTTCTGCCGCCAGATTCGCACCGCCACCGTCGGATAGCTGATCCGCGTGCAACTTTGGTCTCATTCCTAACTTTTTGGCGGCCTCCAGGATTTTCTTCGACCGGTCAAGGTTGAAGGCTCCGTCCTCCAGAAAAACATCACAAAAAGATGCCAGCCCTTTTTCAGAAATGGTTGGAAGCATTTCCTCGATGATCAGATCTACATACGCATCCGGATTTGACTCGAACTCGTCAGGAACGACATGCGCGCCGAGGAACGTGGAGACCATACGCACGCGCTGCAAGCGCCTTACTTTGTCGTACACATTGAGCAGCTTGATTTCGTCAGCCGTACTCAAACCGTAGCCGGACTTGCACTCAATCGTTGTGACTCCAAGTTTGTTGATCTCCTTAAGAAACTCGAGGCAACGATTGACAAGCGTATCGCTGGATGCGGCACGTGTTTGTGCCACTGTACTTTTGATTCCTCCACCCTTGCGTGCAATCTCCAGATAAGATGCACCCATTGCCCGCTGGCCGAACTCATCCGCTCGCCAACCTCCGAATGCCAGATGCGTGTGGCAATCGATAAGGCCTGGCACAACCATATTTTTGTTGGCATCAAATTCGATTTCGTCGTCTAACCCTGTCGGTAGTTCATCTTCCGAGCCCACCCACACGATCTTACCACCCTTCCAGACGATGGCAGCCCGGCGGATTCGCTCACCTGCATCTTGCGAGTCCATCCCCGAACAGGTAACCAGCTCTGAGATATTTCTGAGAATCGGCACGCTATCTCTCGAATAATATTTGATTGCTTTCCAGTTCGTCGAGCAGGCGTCCCGATTGAATCAGCTTCATAAGTGGCGCAAGGTCGTCGTGGAAGTTGTAGTCTTCCTCACGGTGAGGAATGCTTGACCGGATTATCTGGTGGACGAGGTCAACGCCTTTGCCGGGCCTGAGCGGGTGCCGGTAATCCAGTGCCTGAGCTGCGGCAAGCAGCTCCATTGCCAGAACAGTTTCGACGTTCTCGAAAACCTGCAAGATCTTGAGTGCCGAGATGCTGCCCATGCTGACATGGTCCTCCTGGCCCAGACTTGTAGGAATGGAGTCTACCGATGCGGGGTGACACAGAACCTTGTTTTCCGACACAAGCGCCGCTGCGGTATACTGCGGAATCATAAACCCTGAGTTGATTCCCGTTTCGCGCATGAGCAAACGCGGCAACCCGTCGTGACCGGCCAGAAGCAGATAGAGTCGACGTTCGGAGATCGATCCCAACTCGGCGAGTGCAATAGCAGCAAAGTCGAGCGCCAGCGCAAGTGGCTGTCCATGAAAATTGCCGCCGCTGATAATATCTCCGTCTTCAAATACTAGCGGATTGTCGGTAACAGAATTCAATTCAATGTCGAAGACCCCGACCGCATATTGGAGTGCATCGCGTGATGCTCCGTGGACCTGGGGCACACATCGAAGAGAGTAAGGGTCCTGTACTTTTCCACAATTCCGATGGGACTCGAGTATCTCGCTTTCGACGAGCAAGGATCGAACATTGCCGGCGACCTTGATCTGTCCGGGATGATGCCGGGCCAGATGGATACGCTCATCAAACGGCCTGATACTGCCCTGCAGCGCCTCAAGACTGGTAGCAGCAACAACGTCGGCGAGTGACAAGAGTGAAAGCGCCCGGTGCAGTACGAAAGCGCCATACGCAGACATCAACTGCGTCCCGTTTATCAGCGAAAGGCCATCCTTTGGCTTTAGCGTGACCGGTTTGAGGCCGTTACGTTCGAGCGCGGCAGCGGCATCTTCACGGCCGCCGTCTTCTGTCCACACCTCTCCGTGCCCGATCAATGGTAGTGACAAATGGGCCAGTGGTGCGAGATCACCGGAGGCGCCGACGCTCCCCCGAGTAGGTACGACGGGAGTGATATCCAGTCGATCCAGTGCAAGCAATTGGTTGAATGTAGAGAGCGACACTCCCGAGAAGCCCAACGACAGTGAATGGATCTTCAACTGCAGCATGAGTCGGGTTATGTCCCTGGGCACCGGTCGTCCGACACCAACAGCATGCGAAAAAAGCAGGTTCCTTTGTAAGGACTCAAGGTCACGAGGCCCTATTCGCTCGTTTGCCAGCGCACCGAATCCTGTGTTAATGCCGTAGTAAGCCGATCCGTCCGCAAGTGCATTCTCTACCCGTGTCCGGGATTCCCTGACGGCTGAAGCATCGTTGCGCTGAGCCTCAAGACTCCTCGTCAGATCACCATAAAGAGTTGCGACGTGAATTGTCGACATGCCTGGACCCATCTAATCGCCGTTAATCATTGGAAGGTCGACACCGCGTTGCTGGGCCGTTTCGATAGCACTTTCGTATCCGGCATCTGCGTGTCTCATAACTCCGGTGCCCGGGTCCGCGGTTAATACTCTGCGGACGCGTTGCTGTGCGTCGTCAGTTCCATCGGCGACAACCACCATCCCTGAATGGATTGAATATCCGATCCCGACACCGCCGCCGTGGTGCAGTGAAACCCAGCTTGCCCCGCAGGCAGTGTTCAGCATTGCGTTAAGGAGTGGCCAGTCTGCGATTGCATCAGATCCATCAATCATACCTTCCGTTTCCCGATTGGGGGATGCAACCGAACCGCTGTCAAGATGATCTCTTCCGATTACCAACGGTGCAGCCACTTTCCCTTTTTTTACAAGCCAGTTGAAACGCTCACCCATCTCGGCACGCTCACCATACTCAAGCCAGCAAATTCTCGCCGGCAGGCCCTGGAAACTGACTTGTTCACGTGCCTTCTTTATCCAGCGAGCCAATGCATCTTTATGAGGAAACGTCTCGAGTATCGCCCGGTCGGTCTCGTAAATATCATTTGGATCCCCTGACAGGGCGGCCCACCTGAAAGGACCCGACCCCTTGCAGAAGAGTGGTCGGATATATTCCGGCACAAATCCCGGAATCTCAAAAGCTTCAGACATTCCACGGTGGTCAGCAACCTGACCTCTGAGGTTATTTCCATAGTCAAAAGTGATAGCACCGGCATTCTTAAGATCAAGCATTGCCTGTACATGTACCTGCATGCTGTCCAACACAGCGTTATCGTACCCTTTTGGATCGCTGGTTCTGAACGCGGCGGCCTCGTCGAGAGAGTATCCCGAGGGTATATATCCAACTCGCAGATCGTGCGCCGAGGTTTGATCCGTCAGTACGTCCGGTACGATGTCTCTTTGGACGAGGGTTGGGAGAACGTCCGCTATGTTAGCCACGAGACCAACCGACAACGGCGTGCCGCTGCGGCGCGCGTCTTCGACGAGTTTTAGTGCTTCATCGAGATCGTAGCTAATCTTGTCGCAGTACCCGGTGTCTACACGACGTTGAATCCTGTTGGGATCCACATCGACGCCGAGGAATGCCGCACCGTTCATAGTTGCTGCCAGCGGTTGTGCACCGCCCATGCCGCCAAGACCACCGGTCACAACAAGTTTACCGGACATCGTACCATCGAAGTGTCTTTCTGCACACGCCGCAAAGGTTTCATAGGTGCCCTGCAGGATTCCCTGAGTCCCGATATAGATCCATGACCCGGCGGTCATCTGACCATACATAGTTAGCCCGAGCGCTTCCAGTCTTCGAAACTCATCCCATGTCCCCCACTTTGGCACCAGGTGGGCATTTGCTATGAGAACGCGAGGTGCATCCTTGTGGGTACGGAAAACGCCTACAGGTTTCCCACTTTGTACAAGCAGGGTCTCATTGTTTTCCAGTCTCTGGAGTGTAGAGATTATTCGATGGTAAGACTCCCAGTTTCTCGCAGCTTTTCCGCTGCCACCGTAGACAATGAGTTCTTCCGGAACCTCCGCGACGTCCGGGTCGAGGTTGTTCATTAGCATCCTCATAGCAGCTTCCTGCTGCCAGCCCTTGCAATGCAAGGTGGTACCGTGTGGAGCTCTTATCGCTGTTGGCGAATCTACCGACATAGTGAATTGAAGTCAGTTGGACGTGATGTAAACAGAGTTGAATGTAGGTTTTGTCTACAACTATTTCATCGGAATCCGGGATATACATTGGAATGATATCCACTGGTATAGAGGATATGCTGCCTACTACAGTTTTCCCATACTACTTCCAGATGCGGTCTGGCAGTTTATTGTTGGCACCGGAGCGAAGGATTATGCGGCCCTCTCGAGATTTTCGGCTCGCAAAGTCATCTAGGGGACTCGCGATCAGATACCGGACGCAATCAGGAGCTCAATGTCGCGGTGTGGCATCCCGAACATGGTGGCAAGACTTTTCTTGGTCAGATGTCTGCGGTATACGTAGGCACCATTTCGCAGACCAACATTTCGCCAGAGCGCCTCGTTAATCGATCCGACCTCGCCAATCGTTAGCAGGTAGGGTACAAGAACATTCGTTAGTGCATACGTCGATGTACGAGCTGCATTCGAGGGCATGTTTGGAACACAGTAGTGTATCACGTCATGTTTCCGGAATACCGGTTTACTATGCGCGGTAGCCCTGCTGGTCTCAATGCAGCCACCCTGATCGATGACGGCATCGACTATCACCGAATCGGTGCGCATTGACATCACCATGTCTTCAGTTACAAGCACTGGTGACCGGTAGCCATCCGACATCATCGCACCAATAATGACATCGGCCGTTGCGACGGCATTCCGTAAATACTGTTTGGTCGCCATGGCAGTCGTAATCCGCCGGTCCAGGTAATGCTCCAGAGACCTGAGCGCGCCAAGATCCGTATCCAGTACGATTACGTGGCAGCCAAAGCCCAGTGCCGTTCGGGCGGCCCACTCTCCCACTACTCCTGCACCCAGAATTACGACGGTCGATGGAGGAACGCCTGAAATTCCACCGAGCATGACGCCTTTACCTCCCTCACCACTTTCCAGATATCTTGCTGCAATCTGGATGGCCATCGAGCCCATTATCTCATGCATCATTCGCACGATGGGAAGCGTGCCGTCGGAATCACGGATGAACTCAAAGCCAATCCCGGTGATGCCCAGGTCCATCAATCGCTTCAGGTATTCGGGCGATGTTCCGCCAAGATGTAAAGCAGAGACGAGGATTTGCTTCTCCTGAAGAAATACCAGCTCTTCCGCCGTTGGCGGTCCCACCTTAACGACCAACTCTGAACTTGCGTAGACCTCTTCTGCGCTTTCAACGATGGTAGCACCTGAGTCAGAATACTCAGCATCACTGAAGTGAGCCTGCTCGCCCGCTTCTCTCTCCACAAAGACAGAGTGACCACTCGCTGCAAGAACACTCACTCCGCTCGGCGCAATCGATACCCGTTTTTCTTCATTCGAAGACTCACGAGGAATCCCGATGGCGAGCTGGCGGTGTTGCTGGCTGACACGAAGCGGCTTCTCCATAGAAAGGAGACCGTGTTCGATAGAGACGCCCTGAAGGGAGGGAACTTCCATGAATGGCAAGTGGGATAGCAGGGGAGTTGGCCCTGCAAATATACAATTTTCAGCAGATATAAGCGCTCCTTCGTACTCTGAGGAGCTTTTACGACCCGGTCGGGCCAGACCGGGTCCACTTTTCCATGATGATTGAGGATGCCGTCGCCGCGTTTAGAGACTCGACTGCGCAGTCTTTCGCACGCTTGTTGATTACAATACGCTGATCTACAAGGTTCGCCACATCCGCCGAAATCCCGTGTGCTTCGCTCCCGATAACTATCATTCCAGCTTCACTCACGTCGCACTCATCGACTGTGGCACCTTCCAGATCAGCCGCCATCACCACCATGCCTTGCGTCTTGAGGTGCTGAATAGCTCGCGGCAAGTCAACCGGTCGCGTGACCTGAACATCCCACAGGCCGCCCATCGAAGCGCGTATAGTTTTAGCATTAAACGGATCGGCGGTACCAGTTCCGCACAGGATATTTCGGATTCCGAACCAGGCTGCCGAACGAATTATCGTCCCCACATTTCCGGGATCCGCTACGCCGTCAAGCGCAACGATGAGGTCATTCAGTTTATAGTTGTCAACCTCGACGTAAGAGGTCCGGACAACGGCCAGAATACCTTGACCAGTTTGAACGTTTGATATTTTTTCAAACTCGCGCTTCGAAACAACACGCACCTCAGGATGACTCTGTACCCAGGAAAGCTGAGAAGCTTCGAAATCACTTGAGAGAATGACATCCGATACTGCCCAACCCGACTGCACCAGGCTTTGAACAGAACGGACACCCTCCACAACGGCTTCTCCGTACTCGTCGCGGTTACGCTTTCGCTTTAAAGACGCAATTTGCTTAAGCCGTTGTGCTGAAATGTGTGTCACTCCACTGCATGTCTATTATGTGTGAAAAAATGAAACGCAAGTGCCGCTACAGAATCTGAAGGCTAAATTTGCCGCTGATACTTCTGGAGCGCGTCGACTAGACGATAATCCATGGAGGCCATCCGACTAACAACCCGGTCACAGCAAGATATGCCGTACAAACGAAATGTATACGAGAGGGCAATTTATAAGGAGCCGGCTCCGATCAGAGACCATGAGAATCCATTTGAATCAATGGTCAAAAGGTTCGATATCGCAGCTCAAATCCTTGAGCTGGATCCGGGTTTTTACTCATACCTGGTTAAGCCAACCCGCATTCACATCACAGCCATCCCGGTTGTCATGGACAACGGCTATATCCAGATGTTTGATGGGTATAGAGTCATTCATAACGAAGTTCTCGGTCCCAGTAAGGGCGGAATCAGATTTGCACCTGACGTAACGATCGAGGAAGTCAGCGCACTGGCAGCATGGATGACCTGGAAGTGTGCCATTGTCGGGGTTCCTTTCGGCGGGGCGAAAGGTGCCATTGCATGCAACCCCCGGGAAATGAGTGAAGGCGAACTGGAAAGGATGACCCGGCGCTACACCGCAAATCTGCTGGATGTATTCGGACCGGACAAAGACATCCCGGCTCCGGACATGAACACCAATGCTCAGATAATGGCGTGGATTCTCGACACATATAACATGCATGTTCGTGCAAACACCAATGCTGTCGTCACCGGGAAGCCGATTATGCTGGGCGGTTCCCACGGACGTGTAGAAGCCACGGGGCGGGGAGTAATGATTGTCACCAAGGCAGCCATGCGTGAACTGAATATTGATATCGAGGGGTCAACTGTTGCCGTGCAAGGTTTCGGCAACGTCGGATCAATTGCAGCAAAGCTTTTATCTGAGCAAGGATGTACAGTAGTAGCTGTAAGCGACATCTCGGGTGGATATTACAACGAGAACGGGCTCGATATTGAAGCGATGATAGCGTATTGCAAAGATGGTAACGGGACGCTTGAGGGCTATTCCAACGCACAGATAATATCTAACTCCGAACTCCTCGCACTCGAAGTCGACGTACTCGTTCCCGCAGCGAAAGAAGATCAGATAACCGAGAGGAACGCTCACGAAATCAAAGCCAGGATAATATGTGAGGGTGCTAACGGACCAACGTCTCCTGCGGCCGACAAAATACTGTCTGACAACGGAGTCCTTGTTATTCCGGACATCCTTGCCAATGCCGGAGGCGTCACTGTATCATATTTTGAGTGGGTTCAGGATAGGCAGGGCTTCTTCTGGACCGAAGCGAGAGTCAACAAGAGACTTGATCGGATGATGTCTGGGGCGTTCGATGCAGTATACAAGGCCGCCCAGAATTACCAGGTCACACCCCGAATAGGTGCCTATGTTCTTGCAATCAGGAAAGTCGCCGACGCCCTCAAAATGAGAGGTATCTACGGTTAGTTGTCGAGCGTGCCTGACGAACTTTCTGTTATATTGGCGCCGTGATCCTCAATTAACAGATTTTGCCCGCGCCTGATTGTGATTCGCTTCGCATTCTTTATCTGCTTTGTTTTACTATCAGCATTTGTGGCCCTTGCCACCAGTGCCCAACAGACCAATCGAGCCGTCATGGCAGCTCTAGCGCAGACTTGTCTCGCACCGCTAGCCGAGTCAACGAGTGAATTCGCATATGAACAGGTTGGGGGCTACCGTTTTCTCGAAACTGGTGTGGTTTCCATGTGGATGGATGACGGTAAAAGTGTTAGCCGGGCCTCTGCCCCCGATTCGGTTTCGGCAGCTACGCTCGTACGTTATGAGGTCCACGATGCCCGGGTAAGCTATCTGCGAGAGTCACGGTCTACTCTCGAACGAACAGTAGATGTCAGGCTTTCGGGGCTTCGGTTTGAAAATGGTGTCGCGACCGTATCGGTAGCAGAATGCCCGGGAACGTTTACTGATATCGTCGATCGGAATGATATCGAAGCTATCGAAGACGCTGGGATTCAGGAAACCAGAGGCATTATTCCCAGGTCCGGTTTTCTCAAGAGGTATGGCCAACCGATAGTCGCGGGAGCTGCATCAGCAGTCGCAGTCTATCTCTTCTTTTCGATTCGAAGCGACGAAGCCTCTAACTGACATGCGGATATCCGTTGAGCGAATCATCTGTACGTTGTCCCTGGTAGTCTTCGTCTCAAGCTGTGCGGTCCCTGTTGCTCCCACAGGTGGCCCGGCTGACAGCAATCCTCCACAAATCGAAGAGATCAGCCCTGAACGAGACGCAACAAATGTGTCAACATCACTAATTGAAATCCGGTTCAGCGAATACATTGACCAGGCGTCTTTCCAACGAGCCTTGCAGATTACACCTGAGCCCGTGAACCCTCCTCAAATATCGTGGAAAAAAAAGTTGGTGAGGATCTCGCTGCAGGATTCGCTCAGAGCCAATACGACGTATATCATAACTCTCGATACTGACTTACGGGATAGAAACTCGGTGTCGATTGAGCGGCCCGAAATAGTTGCATTTTCAACGGGGCCGGAAATAAACCGGGCCACCCTTCGCGGATCTGTTATTGACGGCCTCTCGGGCGAAAGCCAGACCGGCTTTGAAGTCCATGCATACCTGATGGCAGATTCGGCAGATTTCCCGACAGAAATCAGGAAACCCGACTACAGAACGCAGTCAAGCCGGGACGGCACATTTGAGTTCTCATACTTGTCTGAGTCACTATATCATGTACTTGCTTTCAGAGATCTAAACAAAAACAAAAGTCTCGACACCGGCGAGGAGTCAGGATCCAGTCGTACCGGCCAGTGGGACGCAGTGGAGAACGACACGACTGCACTCAGCCCAACTATCGCTACCGCATTGTCGGACACGTTGGCTCCAGCGGTTCGACGCGCATCATCGATATCGAATCGAAGAACGATTCTCAGTATGTCAGAAGGAGTTGATCTGGACAACAATTTCGACGTTGCGTTCATAGAATCCTCCGGCGTGTCTTCTGGACCGGAATGGTTTTATCGAGTCTCGGAAGATGCAAAACAAATCGGATTGCTCGGTGACGCTCTGTCCGGCACTTATGATGTCCTGGTTACTGCGGCGGACTCTGCCGGAAATTCAGATACTTCGCGGACCTCGATCGATATATCTGACACTGCGGATACGCTGACAGTTTCGATTTCCGGCTTCTTCTCGGACTTCGCAACGGATAGTATAGACGGCTCGTATCGATACTTGCAGAGTCAAACCTTTGGCCTTACATCAAATGGGCTCGAACCTCCTTCCGCACTGGGCGACGTTGTGACTGTTACGGACGGCAGTGACACACTTGATATTCAATTTCACAGCTCTGACGGAAGACGACTGACAATGGTCACCGGCGAATCTGACCCGTTGCCTGATTCGATAGTTGTATCAGTCGATGCTTCCCGCTGGTCTACGAGTGATTCAATCCTGACAGCATCTTTTGCTCGCGTGCCGGCAAATGAGCTGGGAGAACTCTCAGGCTATTTTTATCCGCCTCGGTCAGGCTCCACTGTGGTTCTCGAGCTCAGTGCGCGTAGCTTTGATCTACCGCAGGAGCTTTCCTCACTCTCGAGAACAGCACCGGA
>JABDKO010000009.1 GCA_013002165.1 Rhodothermales bacterium
AGTTCGCACTTTTCTGATTAAGTTGCTACCGGGGAGGAGGAGTGGTGGCCCCCGCGGATTTTTGACACTACTATCACTCGATCACCTCTCTACTGACCACCCCCGGATATTATCATCCGGAACTCGACATAATCAGAATTTGATGGGTCGATTCGAATCAACCGGTCGACCATAATCAAAGCACTGTCGGGCCTGTTTGTATTGTAGTAAAGCGATGCGAGGTTAGCCAACGAGTTCTCACCATCGGGATACAATGCCAGTGACTGTTTAAAATCTGACTCGGCGCCGGCAACATCTCCCAATACCAATCTTGCGAAACCACGATTATTGTAGGCACCTTCAAACTTCGGATTCAAAGTCAACAATCGATCGTATGTCCCTAAAGCAGCAGCATGGTCGCCGGACTCTGACTGGCCAACCGCAAGCTTATTCAGAAACCGCAGGTGCTCAGGAGCAAGCTCAACCGCGCGACTGAAATGCGTTACCGATTCATCGGGAAGTCCTGTCGACAGATAGGCCTCGCCAATACGGTAGTGCGTCCACGGATCTTCAATGCCGCCAAGTGTGACCTGATTAGCCATACCCTTGATGCTTGAGTAATCTTGCTCCCAGAACCACGCCCGGATCCATATCCGAGCAAGTGATTGGCGACTGTGACCCGCGCTCTCTGCCTTGCGCAGATATACTTTCGCCGAGTCGATGAAACCAGGCTGATTGGTCTTCTCCTCGTAGTAGGTTAAAAAACCATCGGCAATTTCTGCATCAGTCGGATTGTCATCGATCAGACTCGCAAGGGAATACGTTCGGCGACCTTCTTCAACCTGTCCGGCAGTTACCGCTCGATCCTCACCCACACGCAGAGGACGAATAAAGTGATCTGTAATACGTACATGGGGTATATCACTTGATCCAGATACCGGCATGTGACATTGCACACAGTTATTACCTGCCGCCATGCGGACTTCCGGACTCTCGGTACACTCGGCGATTGCAGGATCAGTGTGACAGGACTGGCAGGTCTCGTTGTAGTAGTCATCACCGAGCGTAGCGATACTCACGTGAGGGTTGTGACACGTTATGCATGTCAGTGGTTCAACAGCACTGTCCGATTCGTTGCTACTCCGGAAACACTCACTCATTCGCAGCCGATCAGGATGCGACGCCATAATGAATGTCTCTACGCTATCGGCAGAGCGCGGCCAGAATACATTCTGGACATCTTCAAGGGCCATGCCCGGCCGAAAGTCCGCTGCATTCTTTCCCTCCTTGTAGACGGATGCACCCTGCATGTGACACCCCTGACATATATCGAACTGCCGATCAACAGGCAGCTTTGCTGGATTCACAATACTGTAATCTATCCCTGACTCGACGTCGACTATTATACCAGCCTCGATATTCTCGATATGCTTTGAGCCCGGACCGTGGCATTTCTCGCAGTCTATCCCAAGCGGAACATGATCGTACCGGTTTTCCGATTCCGGTCGAAAACCAGACACCGCATTGTGACATGTCATGCACGCCAGCGGAATCGGTCGACTGAAGCGATAGTTGACTTGCCGGTATTTGGGAGGAAGGTCCCACTTGCCGTCTTGTGAGTACCACGTTAGAGGCATCTGGTATAAAAATCCGTTTTCCTCGTATATGTGAGAGTTGGTGTGTTGTCCCGACCCTACGATGAAGTCGATTTTCTCAACACGATTGTGAGTAGTATCTCGTCCGTTGAGCCTGAACTCACGCAAGAAGAGCTCATCGGATCTGTGAAATGCCTGGTAGTACAAATCCGCTGTGCTGTCAAAGACCGCATCAGCAATCTCGAAGTCCGCATCACTCGTGCTTAAGGCCGCCTTTCGAAACGACCGACCCATCTCTGCATCCTTGTACGTGTCGTACACAGGTGCGTGACACGTCTTGCAGGCGTCGATCCCGACATAAGTAGCCTCTCCGCTGACCGACGCGTACTGGCTCGTATTCCCTGCATCCTGGTCACCGTTCCCGGTGCAACCGGTCACAGAGAGCAGCATGATTGAGCACAAATACAGGGCAGGATGCGCTCGACTCGAACCGAATATTGCTTTCCAACCAGAACCACGTGCAATAGTCGGTTTATGTGTCATTTGTGAACGTTTTGACACTATTTGCTGTCCAAGTATCAGTAGGTGCAGAAAATAAGGGTAAAAAACTAGCACCTTCCGTAACAAGCGGTTTTTGGTGCCGTAGTGAAATTGTGTTTGCATGAATCGCCGGCC
>JABDKO010000010.1 GCA_013002165.1 Rhodothermales bacterium
AAATGGTCATCTCTGGCCGTGATGCTATATTCGTCCCGGCGAAAAGGCCCGACAAGATTGTAGATGCCATTGTCGAGCTGATGAATCCTGACGTATGGACCAGATTTGCAACCAATGCCCGAGAGCGTTTTGAATTACATTTCAATGTCGAAAGGATACAGGAGCAGTGGGTCAATTTAGTTCGTCAGGTCGCAAGCGAGACGAAATAAACGAGAACTCTTCACCGCGCGGAGAAGCGTAAAACAGCTTGTACCCACAATCACGTAGACGCGCAATAGCATCTCTGGTATCTGCAGGCTGAAAGGAATCAAATCTGTGATGGAATTCAACCAGGATCTGGTCGATCTGAATTCCGTCGGACAAAATGTTTTCTAAAACCGGGTATTCAGATCCTTCGATATCCATCTTGAGAATATTAATTCGATCGTGACCCAAATCATTCATAATGGTTGAAAGTTTCTTGACCGGCAATGTAACCGCTCCGCTCCCCCCACCAACTGCAGTGAAAGAGACAAACGAATCGTTCAACGGTGCGTGAAATGTCAAATCACCGTCTGTATTAGCTAAACCGGTTCGGTAGACATGTAGTTGATCGGGTAGATTCTGCGACGCCAGCCAGGACTGTGAACGGGGCGTCGGGTCGAAGGCGTGGACAGGAACAGAAAATCGACTGATCAGGTCGAGATCAAAATCTATATTTTCACCTATACCAAAAGAGTAAACGATACTCTCGTTAGTAATAATCGGAGCAATGACCCATTGGGCCGGACCTCGACCGACAATCTCGTTACTAATGGAGATATCGCGACGGTGATAATAGTCGCGCCCAATCACAGAGTGAATAAACCAACGAATTCTGCGGGCCCTATCTGCTAACGATTCTTTCAACGCTCCTGCGATTATTGACGTTACTTGAAAATACCAAACGAATACGTTGTAACCTTCTGCCAGCCCTGAACGTAATTCTCACGTCCTTAGATCTCAACCAGAACCATTAATCATGCGAATCCGGCTAATCGCGACTTTTCTGGCCTTTTCTACCGTTGCCCTGGCGTCTCCCCTCTCTGCCCAGGAATTCAACCGACCCGAGCCCAATCAATTTCTCAAGGAGCGTTCGATGATAGAAACGCTGCTTGGCTCCATCGTTGAACTCGTAGAGAATGCGGCTACACTGTCCACAGGATCCGAGACGCGATCTCGATTGACCGGGATGACGAATATTCTGTCGGCGAATAGCAAGTCATTCCGATCAGCAACAACGACCAGTGATAACCCCGACCTGGAACAAACTCTACGTGATGCACTAGCTGAAATTCAGGCGCTGCGCAGCGACCTCTCTCGCAAAGGAGACCTTGACACCTCACGTCGTCTTGAGCCGATAGAAGACCTTATCGAAGAGGCTCTCGATTCACTCAGCGAACCCGTCGGCGAAGTCCGCGCCGCCGATGAAGACTTCATGCCTGATGTTGAACCCGACGATGAGCCCGATACTGAGTTTCTCGAACCCGGTGTCTACACGGAAGGTGATCGATCGGCACGACAGTCGGACCCGGAAGACCGTGATCGCCCTCGCTGGTGGAATGACAACGATGAAGACAGCAGTCGCGCCTCACGCGATTGGGACGACTGGCGACAGCGTCGATTCGACGACTACGACTTTATCGATACCTACGTCGGTGAATTCACCTATCGCTGGCCGTTTCGCGAAAGTGGCATCTACAGGACTACCCCGGCGATTCGATACAACCGCGTCGAAGGTCTGGTACTCGGTGTTCGTCGTGAGCCGCTCGAATGGGATGGCTATGAGCGTGCACGTATCTATGGTATGGGCGGCTATGCGTTCGGATCTGATGACTGGCAGTATGAGATCGGCGCCGAAGCACGTGCATCAAGTCAAGTCTACAAAACATCAGGACCGGACCTGAAAATCGGAGGTTCGTACCGGCGAGCCACCTACACGAACGACCTATGGAAGTCGACCTGGTCCGAAAACTCACTTGCCGCCTTCTTTTTTAATTATGATTTCTTCGATTACTACATGGTCGAGGGATGGACGGCGTATGCCACGGCCAAGTTGAATCAGTACGTCCAGATTACAGGTGCCTATCGGGACGAGGACTACTCCAGCCTTGAACAGAACATTACATGGTCGCTGTTCGGCGGAGACAATTTCCGCTTCAACTTCCCGGTGGATTCCCTCAGCATTCAATCAGTTAATCTTGCAGTAGACGCAGGCAGGGTCAGCGGTCTCAATTACCTGCCGGATGGCGTAGCCTTCCGAGCCGAAGCTGAACTCGGAAAGGGATTCGGCGACGATTATTCGTTCAACCGATTTACCGGCGACCTGCGGACATACATGCGTGTATCAAGCCAGAGCAGCGTTGGTGTACGGCTCAGAGCCGGTGTATCCGAAGGCGACATGATTCCGATTCAGAAGATGTTTACGATTGGCGGCATCGGTTCCGTCCGCGCCTATCCGCAGAACGTGTTCTTCGGCGATCGAATAGTCGTTGCAAACGCAGAGTATGCATTCGTACAAAACTGGTTCTGGGACGAGCTCTTGATTACCGGCTTCTTTGATGCTGGATGGACGAGCACACCATCTGACAATCAGTTCAGTACGGATGACCTGTTCAAATCCGTCGGAGTAAGTCTTGGACTGTTCGACCGCGTCGTGCGTCTCGATCTTGCGTTCCCGCTTGATGATTTTGGTGGAGACAAGGATCCGACTCTGTGGCTGAGGTTAGCGCCGGCGTTTTAAGACCGGCTTACAGCGGTCGCGTCAATGGCTCACTGAGTTCGCCGTCATACTCTCGCTTCGCTCGAGGTCATTTTCCAATAGATGCTATGTAGCGGTTCAGCAGGTGCTGCAATGCTTTCAGATCTTGATTGAGCTCGTCGCATTTTTCGGCCGAAATAAGAGCGCGATCGCGCGCTTTACTTATCCATGTTAGGGTTTCAAACAAAGACCCACGTGCATAATAGCAGAAATGGCGGTTTTCCTTGAAATGAAACCGGCCAAACCCCTCTGCCAGATTCGCTGCAATTGAGTCAGCCGATCGCACAACCTGATGACCAACCATCTTCCTATCCTCCCACTGCCATTTCACCACCTCCGCCCAGATCTTTGCACCAATTGAAATAGCTCGTTGATAGACAGTGAGATCATCAATGTCAATTGATCTTCCCATACTGGTTAAACACAAGAAACGTAACCCCGTAACCTGACCGCAAGGCGACAGCCGAGCCCTGACCGCGAGGCGACAGCCGAGCCCTGACCGCGAGGCGACAGCCGAGCCCTGACCGCGAGGCAACAGCCGAGCCCTGACCGCAAGGCGACAGCCGAGCCCTGACCGCGAGGCGACAGCCGAGCCCCTACTCATCAACAAAAAACGGCTTCCACTTCGAGTCGTCCGGAGCAGGAGTTGCAAGGCTTACGCCAATCAATGCAATCACGGATAAGGACACGGCCGGATACGTTACCTCCTGCAAAAACGGACTCCACGTAGAATAGAAATCCTGATTCGACAGGTAAAATGTCCAGATCAACGTGACTATCGTTCCCGTCAGTATCGATGCAACAGCTCCCTGGAAAGTTGCTCGCTTCCATAAAAATGCTGCCAACAATGCAGGGGTGATCGCAGCACCGTACACGAGATATGCCGTGTAGGCGGCGCTCAAAATTGTCGGGAACTGCTCCACGAGCATAAATGCGACACCACCCAGCACGAGAATAATCACTCTGCTCGTAAATACGACCTGCTTGTCAGAAGCGTCGGGCTTCAGAAATCTCTGATAAACGTCACGCGTCAGGTTTGTAGCTGGTATCAGGAGGAATGAATCTGCTGTCGAGATAACGATCGCCATCATCGTCGCAACCAGTATCATCCCGAGAAAAAGTGGAACAGCGTTCCGGGCAATCTCGGGTATTACGTTTTCAGAAAGGTTCGTAGCAACATCTGCAACCCCACCTGCATGAAGCTCCGGGATGATACCTTGCGATGCTGCCGTCGCACCAAGAAGCCCGAAGACATTGATGCCAGCCTCCAGTATCACCACGCCTATAACCCAAAATAGCACAGCCTTCTGAGCATTCCTCGAATCCTTCGAGCTGAAAATCCTCTGATACATGTTGGCATCGCCAAGCAGCAACAACATCGTCGGGACGAAGAACGATATGGCAATGATAGGTCCAGAGATTCCGCTCGACCGCTCGTTAGCCCAGTTGCCAAACAGACCAGTCTTCCCTGCTGAAGTGGCATACGCAATGACTTCATCTATACCGCCAACAGCAAACAGGACGAAGACCAGAGAAGCGAAGACCCCGATCAGCATCAGGACGCCGTTAACTACATCCGTATATACAACGGACAGCATCCCGGCAAGCACGGTGTACAGGATCGCAAAGATTGCAGTGATGACAATTCCAGTTTCGATAGTGAGCGCGCCATCCGTGATGATGGACAGGATCCTCCCTCCTCCGCGAAACTGATAGGATACGATCGTCAGATATGCGATAACCGTTGTTATAATGGCAAGTATGCTCGCCGTTTTGTTGTACCGTGCCTCGAAGATTTCCGGGATTGTGACCTTACCGAAGTTCCTTATCCGTCGTGAAATGAAGTAGACAATAACAATCCCGATCCATGCACCGGCACTTGTCCAGAGTCCCGCAAGACCGTTACGGTACCCGAGACCTGCTCCTCCGAATAACGAACCATTCCCAACCCATGTCGCCAGAAGCGTACCGACGAGTATGTACCAGGGCAGCCTTCGGCCGGCGACCATAAAATCTTCGCCGGTTTTTACTGTACGACTTTTGTAATATCCCACCCCGATCAAGGCCACGAGGTATACAATTATCGCTATCAGGTACGGACTGGTTAGGGCCTCCATGGCACTCTCTCCTGGTTAAACATCGATCGGTCGTTTACTACATTGGTCGAGAAGATAGCACAAACGCCAAATATCGTCTTCAAGGTTGTCCGATCGAGCTCGGCAATGCCCTTTTTGAATCATAGGTGAAACAGGAGACGAATTCTGATTCTGACAGTATCAGTCAACTTTACTACGAAACACTCGGTTTAGATGACACAAGCATCCATTTCACCGGTCGATACCCATCCGGCCAGAACCCATACGTGCGGAGCGCTCCGCGACGAATTCGTCGGCAGCGACGTCGTACTGAAAGGTTGGGTTGATACCCGTCGGGACCTTGGCGGTGTCATCTTTATTGACCTTCGCGACCGGTACGGCCTGACACAGATCGTCTTCTCTCCGCAGGATGATCTCGAATCATATCAGGTTGCAGAATCGCTGCGCAACGAATATGTGATCTCCGTTCGTGGGACGGTGTCAAACCGATCGGCTGAGACAATCAACGACAGAATGCCAACAGGTCGCGTCGAAGTTCGTGTTTCCAGCGTCGTACTTCTCAATGAGTCGGAGCCGCTGCCGTTTCAGGTATCCTCACACGAACAGAAAGCGGTGGCAACAAACGAAGACCTGCGCCTCCGGTACCGGTATCTCGACCTTCGACGTCCCGACGCTCAAGACAAACTGATTCTCCGGCATAAAATGTATCAGGCGACGCGAAGATACTTCGACTCGCAGAGTTTCGTGGAGGTCGAAACGCCCGTGCTAATGAAGTCAACGCCCGAGGGTGCCCGCGACTACCTCGTGCCCAGCCGCGTACATCCGGGGAAGTTCTACGCCCTCCCCCAGTCACCTCAGACGTACAAACAGATTCTGATGATAGCCGGTCTGGACCGCTACTTTCAGATCGTCAAATGTTTCCGCGATGAGGACCTGCGTGCCGACAGACAACCCGAGTTTACGCAGATCGATGTCGAGATGTCATTCGCCACGGAGGACCTGATCTACGAATTGACGGAAGGCCTCCTCAAGGCAATCTGGTCAGACGTCATGGACGTCGACGTTCCTGTTCCTTTTCCAAGGCTCACATATCAGGACGCGCTTGAGACGTACGGTTCGGACAAGCCGGATACAAGGTTTGGACTGAAGATCCACAATGTGTCCCATGCATTCGCAGATTCCGGATTTCGCGTGTTCGACAACATCCTTGAATCGGATGGACGTATCGTTGCAATTGTAGTCCCGGGCGAGGGAGATCGTGGTCGGGGCTGGATGGACAAACTCGACAAAGAGATCGTCAGGAAAACCATCGGCGCCGGCGGCCTCATCTATTTCAAACTGCCGTCCGACGGTTCCGAGACCTACTCATCGGTTAAGTCAGAAGTCCTTCCGTCACAGTTTGTAGATGCAGCAGTTTCTGCGGTCGGTGCAGAGTCCGGGGATCTGGTTCTCGTACTCGCCGGAACGAATCCCACTGTGTACGAACAAATGGGAGCTCTCAGGCTGCACCTTGGTCGCGACCTTGGACTGATTGATGAGGCAGCCTGGAATTTTCTCTGGGTAACGGAATTCCCTCTGCTCGAGTGGGACGAAGAGGCATCACGGTTTTTCGCGATGCACCATCCGTTTACGTCACCGCATCCGGACGATCTTGAATTGATGCATTCTGATGCGGCCAAAACAAGGGCACGTGCTTATGACGTAGTGCTCAATGGAACAGAGATCGGCGGAGGTTCGATTCGGATCAACACGGCAGACGTTCAACGACAGATGTTCAATCTCCTCGACATCGACGAAGTCGAAGCCCAGGCACGATTTGGATTTCTTCTCGACGCTTTCAAATATGGCGCCCCGCCGCACGGTGGAATCGCAATGGGTTTTGACCGGATAGTAATGCTAGCGGCCGGAGCAAAGTCACTGCGGGAAGTCATCGCCTTTCCCAAGACGCAACGCGCGCAGGAGTTGATGGTCAACTCACCAGACATTGTTGACGAAAACCAGCTGAAAGACCTGCATATACGCGTCGTCGAGGAAGAAAAGAAGTAACGTGGATATCCTTCACCGGATTGATTGGGTTGCGTGGGAGAATCTCATCCGCACTAACGGTCTAACGATCGATCGACCGACAGGTAGTTCCCATCCTGTACACGAGAACATCGTGTACCCTATTGATTACGGGTACATCAACGAGACAATGGCATCCGATGGTGAAGAAGTGGATGTCTTCGTTGGTTGTTCGGAGACGGGACTAGTTGGGGCCATAGCGACTACCGATCACAGAAAAGGTGATCGCGAGATCAAATTCATTCACGACTGCAACCAGCAGGAGATCTATCTCATCAACGGATTTATCAACTTCGACAGGTCCCTGATGGAAGGCGTGTTAATCCTGAGAAAGCCATTCTCAGAACTGTAGTTTGACTGCGGAAGCTTTGCAGTTGTAATCTTTAGACCAACGCTTCAATCGCGCGCTACTGTGTCCGGGCTTCCGGGGCGACCAGATAGTAGGCCGCCGTAGTTACGAAGTCACGCGCTACCGGAATACTCCGAATAACCGGCAGCTGGGCAACCGGCCCTTTCCCAAACTTGTATTTGTAAATCGGATTCAGTAGCCACAGGTGTCGCTTCGCGACAATTAACCCGCTGTCCCGCACTATACGCTCGAAGCGCTGAATACTTATCCGTGTATCGTGTATCTCTAACAGTTCGTCTCGCCGGACCGGGTCTTCGCCGAAAGCATCCAGAAACAAGGAATACATTCTGCGCGGCAGCAAATGAAAGTATGGCAGCACGGAAAGCACCTTCGACCGGGACATTTGCTGGTGACCGCCAAATGGCATCCTCCACGGCGGGAATCCGAAGAAGATCATACCACCCGGATTCAGAAAATCGACCAGTCGCGGCACGAACTCATCCTGTCGCGGGATGTGTTCGATGACGTCTTTCAAAATGATGAGATCAAATCCGGAATGCAGGTCGTTTTCAACATCGATGTCGTAGACATCTTTATTGATAAACGATAACCGGCCTGCTTCCACCGCGTCGGATTGAAGCTCAATAGCTTTTTCCGTTCGCGATGCTGACAGTTCGACACCAACGCATTCACAACCTTTTTCCAGAAAGGCTTTCAGTACTCCAGCCTCGGCACATCCAATCTCGAGAACACGTAGATCTGGATGTATCGGCAACGCACGGTCGATAAACGGGATAATGTGATCCCGGGCAGTCAGGTATTGAAACTCGAAATACCGCTCTTTGTCGAGATGGAAATCAAACATCAGGAAGTATAAGAATCGCGCTGGTTATCGTTTACGCAAGCGAGCTGGTCATCAACCGAAAGAAAAGCATCCGTCGGCATGCTGTACGCCTATCATAACAACTCGTTATATTCAGATATGAAGTTTTTCCACTATTCCAGAATGCACATGTTATCAGTCCGCAACGCCTTCGTCGTCACCTTCACCTTCTTTGTGGCGATCATTGCATCGCCG
>JABDKO010000028.1 GCA_013002165.1 Rhodothermales bacterium
GAGAGATCTTGATGGCGACCACACCGTCAATGTCAGCGAAGCGGCGCCAGAAATTGAATCCTAAATATCTTCCTCCGACTGCAGGCTGGAGATAGAATCCCATGATCGAAATTTCGGTGGCAATCGATTTGCAATGTTCGATCAGCTGGTCGTCGCTTGCCGAGTCAAGTGCAGAAAGACTAACGAGTCCTATATCATAGCCAATTTGAGCTGCCAGTCGGGCCTCCGCAACAGCCTGCTTCGTCTCGCCGGCAACCCCGGCTATTTTCACGAACGGTCGGTTGTGTGTATTCCACTCATCGCTTGCCGAGTTCATCAACGTCAGCACCGGCTCGTAAAGATCAAACTCCGGGTTGCGGATTTCGAACTGCGTTGAGTGGACCCCAACCGCCACTCCGCCAGCACCGGCGTCGACGTAATACCTTGCGAGTGCTCGCTGGTACCGGGGATCGAAAGAACCATCGGGCTGCTGAGCAAGGGGAACGGCTGGAATGCATGTGCCACTTCGGAGAAGCTTGCTGACATCAGGTCGAAGGTCGGGGCGATCAATACGTTCCATCTTTCACCTCAAAATGAGTCGGCCTCGACAAAGACCTGCCGCCCATCAATTGCCAGTGGGCATTCCATCGAATCATCGTTTCGACGTCGACTGTCGTACCGCCGAAAGCCTCAAGCGTGGCAGACGCGTCATTCAGATAGGCAGTAGGTTGTTCTTCTGATTCAATACCCAAGTCGATGTCCAGTGCCCTGGCGATCTCGCTGGCGACATCCCGTGTACTTAGAATGCTGGCTCCGGTGAGGTTTATTACGTTGGCGGGTGATGCACAATTCTCGAGTTGCAACAGAGCGATGGCGTTGGCGTCTCCCTGCCAGATTATGTTGAAGTAGCCCATGCTTACGTCGACGCTGCCGGTGTCAAGTAAAGACGCAGTTATATCATGCAGGACACCGTATCGTAAATCTATCGCGTAGTTCAGCCGGATGATACAGGTGGGCGTCCCGTTTGCAAGTGAGAAATGTTCAAACACGCGCTCTCGACCGAGGCACGATTGCGCGTATTCTCCGACGGGAGATGTCGGCGTAGACGTTGAACAACCTCCGGTGTCCGGAGACACAAACGGGTAGACACAGCCTGTAGAAAAGACGACCATGCGACAACCGCCGAAACGGTGAGAGACAATTGCCGGCACCGTTGTGTTCATCGCCCACGTTAATCCCTGGTCTCCATCCGTTCCAAATTTGCGTCCAGCCATAAAGATTACGTTGGGCGCAACAGGAAGCCGTGAAACGGCATCGGGATTCAGTAGGTCACAGGCAATCGTCTGGACTCCGGACGTTTCAAGCCGCGAGCGAGCTGCCGGGTCCGAAAATCGCGAGACGCCAATGACGGACTGGCCCGACCCTGCTTCGCGAATCGCCCTCGCCGCCTGTTCGGCGAGTGATACCCCCATCTTTCCGCCTACACCGAGTATGATGATATCCCCGCTGAGGCGAGACATCATCTCGATTACCCGCGGCTGAGGCCGTGACATGAACTCGTCGAGCTCGTCTTCATTCTCGATTAGATGTGGGGTCTGATCCATGATGGAGAGTTTACCTGCGATTCAGTCTGAGCGCGTCCTCGGCGAGAACAAGGGCTCCGACAATTCCAGCATCATTTCCCAGAACTGGTGGAGTGATGTATGAGTTGATACCGTTCACGTCGAGGGACGAAGATGCAATATAGTCCGATAACACCTTTCGCGTTTCTCTTCGAAGTGATTCAAAAAATTTCGCCTCGCCAAGTTTTCCACCCTTGCGAACGCTCCCACCGATGATAATGCGTTCTGGAGAGAGCGTGAAAATGATGTTGGCAATGGCCGCTGCAGAATATCTTGCAATCATGTTCCAGACGGGTGAATCAGCCGGCAAATCGGTCGCGGCGGTCCCGGTTCTGGCAGCGATTGCCGGCCCCGAGCACAGTCCTTCCCAGCACGCGCCGTGGTACTTGCACGATCCGGCAAATTCATCGCCGTGAATGCGGGGAACAAGGAGGTGACCCATTTCCGGATGAACGAGTCCATGTAAAAGTATTCCACCAGACATTCCGCCTGCTCCGATTCCCGTGCCCATCGTAATGTAAACGAAATCATTCAGGCCTCGGGCCGCGCCATAGCGGTGTTCACCGAGAGCCGCACCATTGACGTCAGTATCAAACCCGATAGCGGCATCGGGGAACTGCTTTTTAACTAGACCGACAATGTCTGTGTCAGTCCACCGGGGTTTCGGAGTTGACGTGATATGGCCGTATTGCGGAGAAGTAGTTTTCAGATCGACGGGACCAAAGCTGGCGATTCCCAGGGCGGCCAGTTTGCCATGTTTAGACTCCCGATCAAGTAACCACGATCCGACCTGTTCGAGTACAGCCTCGGGATTGTCCGAAGTCGGGATTTCCTCCCTGTCGATTAATCCGGCTGATCCGATCGTGCCAACGCCACACACAATCTTGGTTCCTCCTGCTTCAATTCCGCCTACTAGATCGCGCATGTGTTCTGCTGGAGAAGTGTTTTCACGAGGTGTGCTGTGCTACTCCAAGTTAGCGAATACACATTCGATCCGGTAGCGCCGCTTGCCGGGCAGTATGTTCCACCGGTGAATTAAATGTTGCACGCATAGTCGCGTCGAGGTAGCTTCGTTTTCGACACACTATCGAGACAAAAATTCCGACCATATGTTTGCATTATTAATGAATGAGAGGTGCAGGTGGGTCCATTAAGAGCACTGGTTATCGGCGCGGGCAGTCGGGGTTCGGCATACTCGGAGTATGCATTAGAGAATCCCGATAAGCTGCGTATTGTTGGTGTCGCAGAGCCGAGAGCAGAATATCGTGATCGTTTCGTTCGGGCACATTCATTAGAGGACGATAGTGTTTTTGTCGATTGGAGAGATCCGCTGGTCCGTCAGCGTTTTGCTGATATCGTATTTGTCACTACACAGGACAAAATGCACGCCGAACCGGCGATTGCATATGCTGAAAAGGGTTACAACATCCTGTTGGAAAAACCGATGGCTCCAACAGAAAAGGAATGCATTCAGATCGTTGACGCGGTAAAGCGATCGGGTGTTACGCTGGCAGTCTGTCATATCCTGCGATATACGAAGCATACCCGGAGGCTAAAGGAGATAATCAGCTCTGGCGCCATCGGAACGGTAGTCAGTATTCAACATTTTGAACCCGTTGGTTACTGGCACCAGGCTCACTCTTTTGTCCGCGGTAACTGGGGCAACGAGGCGAAATCATCCCCGCTTCTACTGGCGAAATCGTGTCATGACCTCGACTGGCTTCAGTACATCATGGGTGAATCGTGCACTTCGGTCTCATCCTTCGGTGGCTTGCATCATTTCACGGCTGAGAATCACCCTGACGGAGGAGGCGAGCGCTGCACAGATTGTGCGGTTGAGGCAGATTGTCCGTACTCGGCACTCAAGTTGTACATGCCGCTCGTAAACGAGGGCAAGACGGGCTGGCCTGTCGACATTCTCACGCCGGATGTTACGGAAGAAAACGTGCTCGAGGCGTTGCGCACAGGTCCATATGGCCGTTGCGCATATCTTTGCGACAACGATGTTGTAGACAATCAGGTGGTTGCGCTTGCGTACGAGGGCAACAGATCTGCGACGTTTACAGTGAATGCGTTCAACAACGTCGGTGGCCGCAAGACACGCATTTTTGGGACTCGCGGCGAATTGTATCTTAACGAAGGTGATCGTGAGCCCGAAGGTGAGGCAACAATAGTTACGCCGCCTCTGTTGCGTCACTTCGATTTCTTGACCGAGCGTATTTCGTACGAGGTTTTGGATGATCATGTTGAGACCGCGCTAACCGGTCATCACTTCGGCGACTTTCATCTGGTTGATGATGTTATTACTGGACTTAGGGAGCAGCGACCGGAGCTAATTGTCTCTGGACCCGATGAAACGCTGGCGTCTCACCGGACGGTGTTTGCAGCGGAAACGTCCCGCCGTGAATGTCGTGTAGTGCATATGTAGGGGAATGGAGCAAAGCTGTAAATCGATCTACTATTTTAAGTATCCGTTCATTTTCTCCTTGACATTGCGCCCGCTACAATCTTATTTGTTAAGCGATTTGGAACACTGTTCCATATTTGAACTCCACTAGAAGAGCGTATGCCTGACCGGTACATAGTTCCGTCCATCGACAGAGCATTTCACGTCCTGAACCTTCTGGCTCAGCACGGAAGTCTGGGCTTGAGCGATCTTGTCAAGCTTTCTTCTATTCCGAAAACATCTCTTTACCGGATCCTTTCCACTCTAGAGCAGCGTCGCGCAGTCATCTCCAACGGTCAGGGCGAATTTCGTCTTGGATCGAAGATGCTCGAGTTGAGCAGCCACTACCTTGACGGATTTGAATTTCATCGGGAAGCGTACGAGCCGATGCGCGAACTAGCCACGTCATGTGGCGAGACTGTTTTCCTTGCTCATCTGGAAGAGGGAGAGGTCATCTATACCCGGAGAGTCGAGAGTCCACAATCGGTTACGGCTGTTCGAAAGCTTGGTAACAGGGCACCGGCCCACTGTACGGCGACCGGTGTAGCCATGCTTGCTTTTCTGCCGCATCCCGAGGTCAACAAGTTGCTTGATGCGCATGGCCTTGAAGCATTTAACGAATCTACCGTAACTGATCGGGTAAGCTTTTACGAGCGACTCGAGCAGGTACGGAATACAGGAATTGCCGTCGTTGACGGTGAATACGAACAGGAACTGCTGTGTATCTCAGCGCCGGTATTGGACCACCTTAAGCACCCCAGAGCCGCGATTACTGTCGCGCTTCTGTCGCATTCCAATCCGTCGTCCGAGAAAATTACTGAAACAGCAAAACTGGTTAAGGAAGCGGGCGCAAAACTGTCACGACTAAGTGGTTACAGTTCTATTGCGTCGCAAGGTGGTTCTAACAATCAACAAGAAACACAAGAGTCCACTTCAAGCGGAGGACGACTTATGAAGCGTGTTGTAAATACTTCGGCGCGGCTAGCGCTGTTACTATGTTTAATGGTGATGATTCCGGGTCTAGCATTGGCGCAGACAGGAAAAGTTGCCGGTGTCGTCTCGGATGCTGACTCAGGTCAGCCACTACCGGGTGCGACTGTTTCCGTAGACGGAACGACGCTGGGAACAGTGTCAGATTCCCAGGGGCGTTATACGATTATCGGTATTACTCCGGGATCGTACGATGTCCGATTTCAATTTGTTGGATATACCCCATCAGTCATAAGGGGTGTCCGCGTAACGTCAGACCGTACGACGACGTTGAACGGTACACTCACCTCTGATGTTGTCCAGGCGGGCGAGGTGGTTGTTGAGGACGTTCGACCGGTGGTCGATCCCAACCAGACCGTATCGCGATCTCTGGTTTCTGGAGAGGAAATCGCTCGACTTCCGGTCACTGATCTGGCTGATGTCGTCGGTACGACCGCAAACTCGTACGCCGGATATATCCGAGGCAGTCGAAGATTTGAGACAAAAACGGTTGTGGAAGGAATCGATATTTCCGACTCTTTCTATTCGCTGTCTGAAGGCGATAATTACAACGGTAGCCTTTACAGCAGCGCGAACCGTGCCAACGAAACGAGTGCCTCAATACTCAGCCTGAACCCGGGTGCGGTCGAAGAGGTAGCTGTAAACTCGGCTGCAGGTGCGCAATACAGCGGTAGTTCTGGCGGTGTTGTTGCGATCACGCTTGCGGAGAACAAAGGCCCGATTTCAGGCTCGTTCTCGTTCCGGACAACGCCTAGCAATAGTCGCCCCGGTCCCGACTCGTTAGACTTCTATACAGATCTTTCAGCATTCGCCGATGATCGCGCATCTGTTTCAGAGGCGCTCGCAGGTGACCCTACAAATGAAGGGCTTATCGCAAAACTCGCGCTGTATGACCGCTTTGAGGACGGAAAGTACGCGTTTGGTGATGACCCGGAATATGACATTCGAGGGAACGTTGGCGGCTCCATCACGGACAAGTGGTCGTTCGGGCTTTCAGGCCAGTTCTTCCAGTCGCATGGCTACATGCCGAATCAATTCTCCCGCAGGATCAATGGTCAATTGAAGACCAGCTATGACGTCTCAAACAAGACGAAAGTAACTGCCGTCGCGATCATAGACGATCAGGGTCGATGGGGAAACTGGAATAACACGAACTACATGGAGTTCTGGAGATTCTATCTCGAGGGTGTTGCCCAGAACGATGCAGGGTCATATGTGGGCTCAGTAAAACTGACTCAGATTATCGATGACAAGTCGTTCCTGACGTTCCAGGCATATGCGACTTCAAATCAGACCAGAATCGGGTACGTCGATGACAACGGAAACGGTGTTACCGATCTTGGTGAAGACGGTGATTTCCTTGATTTCACAGATCCGGATGTTGCGTCGCGATACATAGAAAACCCTTCCGATCGGGATAACGCTAATCCGAAGATGTTCACTACACAGATTAGTGACGCGTTTGGAGACTCCGGGTTGTTCTTACCTAACAATACCCGGTACCGTTTGGCACAGCCGTCTCCGTTTGCTGAGGAGAAGACTGCTAATACAAAGGCATTCAAGGTTGACTACGTTAATCAGGTAAACTTTAATCACTTTGTTCAGGCAGGTATTGATTTCAAACTTCGCAACTTTGATTTCTTCTCGGCAAACGGTTCCGACGGTCTAGGCTTCATTCTAAATGACGCTGTAGAACCGTTCAGGGTGACCGACTGGGATAGAAGCCCGTGGGAACTGGGTATTTACGTGTCCGACCGAATAGAGTATGCCGGTCTGAAAGTTAATGCCGGGCTACGGGTCGAGCTCATCGATAGGGATACAGAAAAAATCAACGATTATTTCTATCCGTTTGTTCAGGATTCGATTTCTGTCGCTGGTAACACACTCTTCCGCAATTTCTTTAATCGCGGTGAATCGGTGCCAGTCGAT
Source organism: Rhodothermales bacterium (assembly GCA_013002165.1). Classification (GTDB taxonomy): domain Bacteria; phylum Bacteroidota; class Rhodothermia; order Rhodothermales; family JABDKH01; genus JABDKO01. The sequence continues at coordinate 6,967 of JABDKO010000028.1, forward strand.
GTGCTCTGGAATCCAAGCATTGGAATCTCTCATCCGATCGGTTCAACGGCTTCGATGTACTTCTCGTTTAATCACTCGGAGCAGCTGACGCCATACAACGAACTGTATCGCAACTATGACGGCAACCACTCGACGAACCGTTTCATACCGTACAACGATCCGGAACAGGATCCCATCATTTCGAACAATTTCGAGCTCGGAATTCAGTGGGAAGTTTCAGAAGGGTGGGGACTTGACGTGAACGCATACGCTCGTGCGATAGACAACTATGGTGCAGCCAATATTACGCTCACGAACAACAATCCTGACGGTTCAACCACAGTCCCTGGATTGACGACACATACCTTCCGAACAGATTTCGGATATGCAGACTCACGAGGTATTGAGGCTGTTGTCAGACGCAGACCAACTCTTATCGCAAAGGATGTAACTCTGGGGCTTACGGCCTCATACACATTCTCTACGGTAGAGACCGCGCTTGCAACAGGAATTAACCCGACGTCGCAGGTGTTCGATGCAGCCGGCTATACGGCATGTACTGATGCTGGTGGTACACCGGAAGCGTGCCGAGCTGATTTCAACCAGGTCGCATTTGACGACACAGACGATTTCCAGAACTTCCCGCAGAGTGTGCGTGGCGGTTCTACAATCGCGGGTGGTTTTGATCGCCGACACAGAGGAATAGTTCGGGCAGTCTCAGGACTTCCATATGACTTTTCCGTTGGCCTCCAGGCGAAAGTCGAAAGTGGATTCCTGTATCCGAAAGCAGTTGATGTAGATCCTCGCGATCGTGAGCTGTTGACAGGACCGACGAATCACACAATCGATTTGCGTCTTGAAAAGCGATTTAACATTCCGAACATGCGCTATGGCATTGACCTGTATGTAGATGTTATCAACCTTTTCAATAAGGATAATGTCGTGGCATACGACAACAATGCGCAGACCGGAGCCGATGTAATCTTCCAGCAGACCGGTGTACCGGGCAAGACGCTGATTGACGCAGATGGCTTCTCGTACTACGGACCATCGCGGACCGTGTACTTTGGAACAAGAGTCCGATTCTAATCGCGTCAACGAATTTGCAAAACAGATCAAAAATTCTGTGTGGTAAAAAAATGCACAAAGATTTAAGAACAAATCTGTCATTATTCTGCACGCTGCTGCTTGTAGCCATTGTGACCGCGTGGTCTACGGCTCCGGTGTACGCGCAGAAGCAGAACTCACCGTCGTCGCTTTTGTCCTACAAGGCGCAAGTGACCAACCCGGGTGACGGATACATGGTAGCAGGCGAGTTGTGGGAGACCATCAAACCGCTAAACTCAGTCGAGGACAACAATGTTGAAGACCCATTGGGACCCTCGCTGGATGCTCTTCACTTTCTAACGCTTGGTCCTGATGGTGGAAACTGGTTTGAACCAGGTGGCCACTGGCCAGGTGGTTACGACCTTGTAAACACCTGGCGTGACGGACGAAGGTTGGTCTTTCCGGCATTCGAAGCGGATGGCTGGGGTCCTGCACTGCAGGGTGGAGCAGCGACGGATGGTCGCTTTGCCTTCGCGTACTATACTCCTACCGTTGCAGGCGCCGGTGATCCGGCACGGGATTACAAACGCGACGCGCAATTTACGGATGCATCGAGAACTCATCTGGTGTACGAAGCCGGATTCCCGACGAACATCGGAGTTGACTTCAAGATTCGTGCTCACCAATACAGTATCAATGAGCAGAACCTGAACGACTTTGTCGCCCTGGAGATTTCCATGACCAACACCGGCGAAGTGGACATCGACGCAGACGGTACTGTTGAGATGACCGGGCATGATTTGGACGCTATTGCATCCGCTGCCTGGGTTGAGCCAACGATTGCCGTTCGAGTTACACAAACTGCCGGACGTTCCAATCGCTTCGGCGCAGGTCGAACGGTCGGTTATGCGGGTGCTACGAATAGCTCCGGCGAACCACATGATCTCTTCTACTGGTTCCCGAATACACCGGAAGATCGTTACGCCGCAGGCGCAACACCTGCCGCGGGTGCCAGACGATTCGGCGTAAATGATGGCAGGATCAACGAGGGCTATACCGATGTCTGGCTTGCTCACCGCTATATGGGCGCGAAGCAAGGCGCCATTGTAGACGGCGATATTCATGCAATCGGTGCCGGATCTCCGGATAAGTTGACTCTCTTTGGAACGCATCCTGTAGGGATGGGAGCGCAGAGAGGGTGGTACAGTTCGATGCAGTGGGAAAACTCACTCTTTGGTTTTAATGAAAGTGAGCAAGCGTTCCGTTCTGCAACAGCAACGTGGTACGAAGACTATGGTAAAAATACTACAGACTTCGCTACAGCCGATCTGAACCCGAACAGCAACTTTTTCTCCGGAGGTACTGCAGACGATGTAACGACATTTGTAGTCGGTGATCCGGGTGCACGTCCAAATGGTGACATCAAGTATGCCGCTCAGGATCTCGCGAATGGTGCCGGTGGCCGCGGTCAGCAGGCTCCTGTATGGGAAGATGAATTGCGTGGCGGATCGTCAGACTTCTACGATGTAATCGGACACACGCTAACACATACGTTTGGCCAGGATCCGTCAATAGGCAACGGTCCTTACGGCCTCGCAGTTGGCGAATCAATGACGCTGGTATTCGTATCGGTCGGCGGGTTCCGCTTTGAAGGTGTCAGAGACGCCAGTGAAGCTGCAGACTGGGCATGGGAGCAGAACTGGGACGTAGCAAGCGTCTTCGCTGCTCCGCCAACGCCCGACTTGAAGGTCGAGAGCACACAGGATGGAACTGCTCTTCTGAGATGGACTGACGTTTCAGGAATAGACGGCGACATCGACGGCTACAAGATCTGGAGAGCTGCACAATTCCAGCGGTCAAACTGGCTGGAGGGCGGCTTCCGGGTTGTTGACAACTATCATCAGCAGCACACAGTCGGTGATCGACCTACCTCTGTTTTTGATGCAGTCAATCCAAACTTCGACGCCGCAGCTGAATTCACCGGTGATGTCCAGGGGACGTACCAACCTTCGGAATGGGGACCTTACAGTCTGGTTCTCAAGATTCCTCTCAGCGAAGTAAGCCAGTACAACAACGCGGGGGGTGGTTATGACTTCGCCTTCGAAGACACGGACGCCATAACCGGCTTTACCTACTGGTATTATATCTCAGCATATAAAGAAGGCTCGTTTACGGGTCCGCAGGGCGCAGTCTCAGCGGGGCACATTGAGTCTTCGAACTGGAACCGTAACGGACGTAACGCTCCTGACGCAGCTGATGGAGAAATCAGTCTGAATACACCATGGAGTGGCACGTACGGTTTTGCGATTCGCAATGCTGAATATCCAGCACCTGGAACGCAGGGAGAGAAGAATATAGGTGGACCGTTTACGGTGACTCCTCCGGTGGCCGCGGTTTCGGATGTAGAAAGTCTGATTACGGTAACACCGAATCCGTACAAGATCACTGGATTGAATGACGTGCGATCGAATGCTTCGAGCCATGCCATTAACTTCCTGAACTTGCCGGCAGACTACAAGCTCACAATTTTGGATACCGCAGGGCAGATTATTTTCGAGACTTCAGTTGATGGAGCCCCGGATGGTCGGTTCACATGGGACTTGTTCTCCAAGGACGGTGTCGAAATTGCAAGTGGTCTGTACATCTATCATCTCGAGTATGACGCAGGGGCCGTAACCGGGCACTTCGCCATCCTTCGATAATCGCGACCTATTCAATCTATTTGGAGATCAAGCTATGTTAAGCTTTAGAACACATGGAGCCGGGGCATCGACGCCACTGCACGGATTGGTTTGCAGGTCGCTACTGATGCTAGTTGTCATTGTCCTTACGGCGCTTCCAGCGGAAGCGCAGCGTAAGGCGGGACGCAACGGCGCAGCCTTCCTGAAAGTCGGGGTAGGTGCAAGGGCCACAGCAGTCGGATCAGCGGCAACGTCCTTTCAGGGCGATGCAAACCAGGCATTCTGGAATCCAGCAGGAACAGCTCTCTCTTCTGATCAGCAGTTCGATGTTTCGCTATCCTATAATAAATGGATAGCCGACCTGGATCATTATTCGTTTGCTGCGGGCTACAACCTCAAGAACATGGGAACAGTCACGCTGTCAATAACATCATTTGGCATCACAGACATTCCCGCGAACCGTGAGAACGGCTACACGGATCCGATCCTGCAAGGCCTCGTCACCGACGGTGAAACGTCGGCTACGTTCGACTTTATGGATCTGGCTGTCGGGCTGTCCTACTCAAAATATATCATAGAAAACCTGTCGCTGGGAGTTACCGCAAAGGTGATCAATGAGTCGATAGACTCGGAGTCAGCCTCTGCGTTTGCCTTCGACTTCGGCTCGGTATACAACATTGGTGTTTACAATTGGACAGTGTCCTCGCGTATCAGCAATCTTGGCTCACGATTGACGTACTACAATCAGGATAATCCGCTGCCGCTGACGTACTCGGTCGGAACGTCTTTCTATCCGTACAGCACGGAAGAAGCACGCGTAATGGTGTCGGTAGATGCGACAAAACCGCAGGATGCTCAGCAGTTGATTTTCGGTGGTGTAGAGGTTGCCCTGTACGACATCCTGTACATTCGCGGCGGGTACAAGTTGAACTATTCGTCAACGGATGATGGTGGTACTTCCAGTCGCGATGCCATCAATACCACAGTCGAGAAGTTCTCGGTCGGTGCTGGCGTCCAGTACGATGTTTCTGATATCAATGTCGGAGTTGACTATGCCTTTACGGGCATGGACCTCTTTGACAATGTGCACCAGATCACGTTGCGCTTCGGCCGATAGAAATACCTGTAACGGCTTGGAAAGGAGGCGCATGTGTCATGTGCCTCCTTTTTCATCTTACACTCCGGGAACGTCGATAGTACGTCCCTTTCCTTCTCTCATCGGAAGATCTCTTGATTACTGTTGACTCCTCATCGGGTCGATGGCAGGCCTTCTGCGACCAGATCCAGCAGTTCCTTGCCGCCGATACTATAGATATTTCCATTGACGGTGCGGTTGTCCATGGATATCGAAGTCCCGATAGCGTTGCCTTGTGGCTTCGCGATCATTCAGACATGATTCGCGCCGGTCGGTATTTCGAGAACGACCTCCGCAATGTTGTGGATGCTTTCGTCTCTGCGCAACATGCCAGTGGGCGAGTGCATGACTTTGTGACAACGGTCCCGACCCTCGGTAGTAACGAGCGTGAAAACTGGGAAAAGTGGGTCCGTGTACCTGTAGAAGCTGATGTGGAATATCGATTGGTGAATGCAGCATATCGTACGTGGCAGGCGAATGGTGATACAGAATGGATAGCTGGCTTGCTTGCGCCGCTGTCCCTCGCTCTTGAATACTCAACGTCGCATCCGTGGAGATGGGACCCGGTTCACGAACTGGTGAAGCGAGCTTATACCATAGACACGTGGGATTTCGACTACACGGCAGGACGTCACCCGTGGCTCAATTTCCAGATCACGGACGAGACGTTTTGGGGAATCATGCACGGCGACAACTCCGGAGTCTACGAAGCTTCCAGGTATCTGGCGAAGCTTTATCGGGCCTGCGGTGACGATCGACACGCAGAGGAGATCGAGGCAGGTGCTGCGTCCCTTCGCAAGCGCGCGAACGATCTGCTGTTTAACGGGGAGTTTTACACGCACTTCCACAAACTGGTTGACGTCACGATCGACGGTGTGGATGAGAGTAGGCAGCTGAGTTTGTCGAACCCAATGAACATTAACCGTGGGCTCGCAACCCACGATATTGCAGACTCAATTATCCAGGCGTACCAGGCCAGGGCTGCATCAACCGGGGCATTCGCCGAGTGGTTTAGTATCGATCCGCCTTTCCCGGTCGGGGTCTTTGGTGACGACACGCTCGTTCCAGGCAGCTACTGTAACGGTGGTGTGATGCCACTGGTGGGGGGAGAGCTAGCTCGTGCGGCCTTGACATCGGGACACGAAGAATATGGAGTCAGCATCGTCGAGAAGTACCGCAAAATGATTCTCGATTCCGGTGAAACTTTTCTCTGGTATTTTCCAGATGGCACGCCATCGTCCATTGAAAAAAGCACGAGTCCGGATGCGATGCCGACCGATGGGTGGGGCTCATCGGCTATGCTCTGGGCTTTCGTCGAGGGTATTGCCGGCATCCAGGATCTGGACTGTTTATTTCGCAAGGTTCACTTTTCACCTCGTTGGATCGCAGCAGGTGAAGACCGCGCCACGATCAACGTCTCGTACCCTGCTTCAGGTGCCAGTTTCGGGTACCAGTATCATCACGATTCCGAAGCCAAACAACTGAAATTTGAAGTTGCATCAACAGCCGATATAGAAGCACACATTTTGCTGCCAGGCGGGACGCATGCGGAATCGGTACGGCATGATGGACGGGAAATAGACTTTGAACAGAGATTAACAGGCAAGAGTGGGTATGCCATTTTTAACATTGCTGTCGAGGCCGGGTCAGAAATCCGCGTGAGTTATGCAGGCTAGTGTAGCGGTCAGCAAATATCGCACAAAGTCCGAGTCCAGGACTGCATTCACGCTGATGCTGCCGGTGCTGTTGTTCTTCCTGGTCTTCCAGTACTACCCGATTCTCAAAAGTGTTGTTATCAGTTTCATGGAGTACGGTTTGTTACGCCGTGAGACTCCATTTGTAGGACTTCAGAATTATGTAAATCAGATACAGGATCCCCTGTTTGTTTCTGCTCTGATAAATACGCTCATATTTGTCGCGGTCGTTGTAGTTATTGGCGTAGTATCGGCGCTGTTTCTCGCGGTCCTCGTAGAAAGGACGGGCAAGTGGGCAAAGCTGTATCGCACACTGTACTTCATTCCGGTCGTCACTTCGCTGCTGGCGACGTCGATGATCTGGAGATGGTTATATGCGTCGAATGGTCTGTTCAATTTCTTACTGACCTACTTCGGTCTGGAGGGACAGTCATGGTTACTGAGCGAACAGCTGGCCCTGCCGTCCCTCATGGTGCTAACCATCTGGAAGAATCTCGGCTTCGACCTGGTTCTATTCTCAGCCGGCCTGCAAGCCATTCCGGAAGAGTTTTATGAGGCGTCCCGGATCGACGGAGCGTCGTCTTTTCAAAACTTCCTGTTTATAACCCTTCCGCAGCTGAAACCAATCGTTGTTCTTGTTGGCATCACCGCCATCATTCGATCATTTCAGGTGTTTACCATCATTCTTGCAATGACCCAGGGTGGCCCACTGAATTCGACCAGGACTATCGTATACCATATATATGAGCAGGGTATACAATATGATGAAATGGGGTATGCATCAGCTGCAGCTGTAATACTACTCTTCATTGTGGGCATATTCACGTTCGTTCAGCTTCGCCTTGGTAGAGAAAAATGAAATCATCCAGGCGAAAATTTCTGTCTACATCGACACTTGCCATTGCTGGCTCTCTCGCCGCGTGTCGATCAACCGATGCTGCGTCTCGCGGGTTGATTGCGTTGCCACCGACTGGCAGGGTAGATGACGAAGAGTACTGGCAGCTTGTCCGTCTGCAATATCCGCTTACGACGGATCGCGTCTACCTGAACACTGGAGGATTGGGTCCGGCTCCCTACACAGTTCTGGATGCAGTGAATACAAAGATGATGTCCCTGCAACGATTGTCCGAGACGGGTCACACTTCGTTGGATAGTGTTAGACCCGATGTTGCGAGATTTATTGGCGTGCAGGAAGATGAGATTGCTTTTACACGGAACGCGACGGAGGGTAACGCAACGGTTGCCTCAGGGCTAAAACTAGAACGGGGAGACGAAGTAATATTTGAGTCACACGCTCATCCGGGTGGAGCGATGGCGTGGATGGTGCGACAGAAGGAGGATGGAATAAAGGTAAAGATCTTTGAGCCATCGGCAGATTCAGGAGAAGAAAACCTACAGCGGATTAAGGATCTGGTGACACCTGCTACGCGCGTCATACAGGTGAGTCACGTAACTGCACCGACTGGCATCCGAATGCCAGTAAAGGAGATTGCGGCGATCGCCCGTGATGCCGGTGCATGGTTCCACGTTGACGGCGCTCAGTCCCTCGGGATGATCGAAATGGATCTTTCTGATATCGGTTGTGACTCGTATGCGAGCTCCGGACATAAATGGCTGGGAGCGCCTCATGGAACCGGTATTCTCTTCGTGCGCAGAGATCGCCAGGATGAAGTGCGACCGACTGAGGCGGGTGCCTACACGAATAGCGATTACGAATTACCCGATGTTTTCGACTACACCGATTCTGCACGGCGGTATGAATCGGGCACACGTGACGCGTCAACGGTAGCAGGTATTCATGCTGCTGTCCAATTTCAGGAGCAGATCGGTACAGATCTCGTAGAGGAACGTGGACAATATCTGGGGCGCTATCTGAGGTCGCAGGTTCGAGAGATTGACGGTGTAACAGTAATATCTCCAGTCACTGCAGAAATGGACTCGGCTATGTCCACAGTCAAGCTTGCGAATATCGGATATCGAGATTTATACCGGTATTTAATTCAGGAGCATCAACTTCGTTGCCGGATTGTGAGTGAACGAGGAATTGACGGCCTTCGAATCTCGACGCACATTTTCAACACGAAAGCCGATTGCGACAGGGTCATCGAAGGTATCAGACAGGCTACGAGAGTGTAATGAGCAAATTGCAATCACATAGCTCAGCCAGACGATGGCTTCCGTCACCCTCGAGTGCTCTGATACATCTTGTTCTCCTGGCTGGCGGCCTGTTCATGGTTGGCCCGTTGGTCTGGATGCTCCTCACGTCGCTCAAGACACCGGCAAATGCCGAGGCATTCTTTGAAACGCCGCGCCAGCTGTTTGCCATCTTGAGAAGCATGTTGCCGGATCCGCTGACATGGGACAATTACATAGCAGTATTTACAGAACGGCCATTTCTACTGTATTTCTTAAACAGTGCAATCTACACGATCGGTCGGATGATACCTGCTCTGTTTTTCTGTTCGCTGGCGGGATTCCTGTTCGCAAAAACGTCGTTCCGCGGCAAGAATCTGATCTTCGCAGGAATAATCATAACCATGATGATTCCGTTTCAGGTCAAAATGTTGACACTCTACGAGATGATGGTAGACATCGGTTGGGTCGATACTTACTGGGCAGTTATCGTCGTTGGATTGATGGAGCCGTTCGGCATCTTTCTTTTCCGACAAACGATTGTTGGTATCCCCAATGATCTGATGGATGCAGCCAAGATCGATGGCTGTGGTATGCTGAGAACGTACTTCTATGTGATACTGCCTCTGATTAGACCGACCCTGGCCGCCTACAGCATATTTTTGTTCATGTGGTCGTGGAGCGATTTCCTCTGGCCATTAATTGTTTTGAATTCCGAGGCTCTGAAACCGGTTGAGGTTGGTATCCTTGGATTCTCGGATATCCACAATCCTGAGTACACGAAGATGATGGCGGCGTCGACGGTTGCCGTTGCGCCCATTATCGTTTTCTTCCTCTTCATGCAGAGGCAGTTTATCAAAGGTGTCACCATGAGCGGGTTGAAGGGATGAAACGGTGGCTTGTACATATTCTGATAGTGCCGCTCGTCGCATCATTCCTTTTGAGTTGCGGAGGAGGGTCGTCAAAGTCTTCTGACGGGAAAACTATAGTCCGCCTGCATCTGCTGCTCATCAGCACAAAACAGGTCGAGCACTTTCAGTGGATTGAAAGTACGTACGAAGCACAGAATCCCGATGTCGACGTGCTCTTCGAACAGTTTCCCGGTAGTTCGCTGAAGGACTATGAAATCAAACTAAAACTTGGTCTGGCGAGCAAGAAGGCACCCGATGTTGTCGGTGTTGGACATGCCCTTGCAGAAGAGCTTGCGAGACTCGGATTTTTGTCCCCGGCCCCTGATAATATTGTTGACCGCGTCGCTGAATCATCTACAAACGAAATGGTGCGGACCGCTCCGGTATTCAATGGCATCCATTATGGCATCGTCAGCGACGCAACGCCGACGGCACTCTTCTACAACCGGTCCATGTTTGCTGAATCCGGTCTTGATCCGGATCGTCCGCCTCAAACGATGACCGAACTTATCGACTTCGCGGA